>CACYDT010000075.1 GCA_902773295.1 uncultured Veillonellaceae bacterium
GGAACTTTCCCGGCAAGGCGTGGAGGAGGTATGGAAATACGGGATTTCCTTCCACGGGAAACGAGTTTGCATGGAACGTGGATGAGGCCTGAAAAATGGTGAAATACGCACTATTTATGTCAAATTATGCTCAAGGAGGGTGCTTATGCGATCGATAAGAAGTGCAACAACCGATGATGCAGAAAAACTTCTCGAAATTTATGCCTACTATGTAAAGCACACAGCAATTTCCTTTGAATGCGATGTCCCATCGGTCGAGGATTTTAGAAAACGCATAGCCAACACATTGAGATCGTACCCATACCTTGTTGTGGAAGATGGCGGTGAAATCAGAGGATACACATACGCTGGTCCCTTTGTCGGAAGAGCAGCGTATTCCTACTCATGTGAGTTGACAATTTATTTGGAGCATGCATCCAAAGGACATGGGTATGGACGAATTCTATATGAAGCAATCGAAACTTCTTTGCGTCAAAAAGGGATAACGAATCTTTATGCTTGCATTGGCGATCCAGTGGTAGAAGATGAATATTTGACGAGAAACAGCGAGGAATTCCATCGGCATATGGGCTTTGTCAAGGTTGGCGAATTTCACAAATGCGGATATAAATTCCATCGTTGGTACAACATGATATGGATGGAGAAAATCATCGGCGAACACAAGTTGGAAGCGTAAAAAATGCGAGGAGGATGGTCGCGATGAAGATGATCGTGGTTGTGGATATGCAGAACGATTTCATTGATGGAAGCTTGGGAACCAAAGAGGCCCAAGAAATGCTGCCACGGCTGAAAGAGAAGCTGGGCAGGGAAAAGGCGGAGCTGGTTTTTACCATGGATACACATGGAGAGGATTATCTTAGCACCCAGGAAGGGAAGAATCTGCCCGTGAAGCATTGCATCAAGGGCACGGAGGGCTGGGAGATTGCTCAGGAGCTTAGGGAGTTTAAAGAAAAGGCCCGTGCCATCGTGGAGAAGCCCGCATTTGGCTCCATGAATCTCATCAAAGTGTTATCAGATGCGGACGAAGTGGAATTTGTTGGTTTGTGCACGGATATCTGCGTCATCAGCAATGCCCTGCTTGTAAAGGCTGCTTATCCGGAAATGCCGGTGAGCGTGGATAGCAGCTGTTGTGCAGGGGTTACTCCGGCAAGCCACAAGAACGCACTGGAGGCAATGAAGATGTGCCAGATCAAGGTTAAGTGATATGATATGCGAGCAACCGTGTGAAATGGAGGCTGTCATGTTAGAAAATAATCATATCAAAACCATTGCATTCCTCTGCGCGGCTTTAGCTATCGGGTTCGGAACCATTGGTACTGCCCAGGGAGCTGCGAGGGAAGAGATTGCCAGTGTCCGTGTCAATGCCAAGGGCAGCAATTTCCAGTACTGGCAGAAGGATTCCCAGGCATTATCCAAGCTCCGTGCTTATGTGAAAGACGTGACGAACCCCAAAAGCCCGGACTATATACCGCAACGTGACCGCATTGCTGTATTTGATGTAGATGGCACTCTGGCCTGTGAGACAGCGCCGTTTTGTTTTGACTTCCTCATGATGGTGGACAGGGCGCTGTATGATTCTGATTATAAGGCATCGGCCAGGGACAGGGCTAATGCGAAGGATGTGGAGAGGGATATTTATGCGCATAAGGTGACCAATGATACAAGACGAAAGACCTGCGAATCCCATGCTTCTGTTTTTGGGGGCATGACAATGGATGAGTACACGGCTTACACGAAAAAGTATTTGGAGAAGCAGGTGGAGGGATTCCAGAATCTCAAAATCGGTGAGGCGTATTTCCTGCCTATGGTGGAGGTGCTGTCGTATCTAAGGGAGAACGGGTTCAAAGTATTCCTGGTGTCAGGTGCAGACCGGCAGTATACCCGTGTCATGGCAGAAGTGCTGCCCGTGGACAGCGACAATATCCTTGGGACGGATTACCGCTATGTAGCGGCAGGACAGAATGGGAAAGAAGGCATGGAATATGTCCTTCGCCAGGAAGACAAGGTAGTTCGGGGTGAATTCGAGGCAAAGAACATCAATATGAACAAGGTTTCTGTCATGGCCAGAGAGATTGGCAAGCAGCCTGTCCTGGCATTCGGGAATTCCAGCGGAGATTTCAGCATGTACAACTATACGACCACGAATCCCCATTACAAAACCATGGTTTTTTCGTTGCTCTGCGATGATACGGAGCGGGAATTTGGCAAGCCAGCCTCAGCGGAAAAGATGCTGAATAACTGCGAGAAGAATGGCTGGGTGCCTGTCTCCATGCGGGATGAGTGGAAAACCATCTACGGTGATGGAGTGCAGAGACTGGTCAAATGAATTCTGAAGCGGTATGTTGGGTAAAACATCATTTGAAATGAAGATGCATAGTGGTCCGAAAATAAATTTTACGTGGAGGTTCATTATGAAGAAGACAGTGAATGTCTTGGCGGTTCTTTTATTGACAATCACTTTTTTATTTGGAAATTCGAGTGTTGTTTTTGCATCTAATGATATTTCTGCTCTTGGAAAGTATTCCATACAGAAAAAGTACACGATGTACCTTGGTACAAATGATAAAGATACCTTGAGCCAGATAATCCCAACTGAAAAAATACGTGAGGAAATGCATGAGATCTGCATGAAATACGTTGATGGTTACACGCTGACTGTTGCTGAGGGATATTATCGTGACTCTAATGATGGTATTTCGCATGAAACATCTTTGATCTATGTTTTTGTTGATACGGATATACATGCGATTCAAAAAATTATGGACGAGGCACTTGTAAAGTTTAACCAAGGGAGCATTTTACTCGAAGAAAGTGATTCTAAAAGCATTTTTTACTCGTCCTCTCATCACGTTGCACAAATGAGGTGATGCTGCTATGGACCTAAAAATTGCAAACTGTATAAGATGGAAAAGCCATGGTCGGTTCCGTACAAGGGAGACATCCTATGATGACGGCTGACTGGACGATATTTGCACGGAGCGGCGCACAGATGATGAATGAAAGCTGGCACGAAATCCCTGCCGGGGAAATTCCGAGATTGCGGATGGACAAGTTGAGCAGCTATGGCTTCCGGCGCGAAGGAAATGAGTATATCCACGAAGAGCCTTTGCTGGACGGCGCATTTCGGATGTATGTGAAGGCTGCTGATGATGGGATGGTTTCGAGCCTGCTTTTGGATAGCGAAACCCAAGAGCCGTATGTCCTGCATCTGGTGGAAAATGCCGAAGGAGCCTTTGTGGGCAGTGTCAGGACAGCGTATCAGGAGGCATTGAACCGCATCGGGGAATGTTGCGGTGAGCATGGCGCATTTCATGGGGAATATGTGGATGAGATTTTGCACTATGTACGGGAAACCTATGGTGATGAAATCGAATATCCTTGGAAGGACATGGATTCGGCAGTCATCCGCTCTCATGTGTCGCAGAAGTGGTATGCTGTTTTCATGAAGATACTTCCCGTCAAAATAGGCATTGGCGGGAAACATCCCATCCGCATCATGAATCTCCACGGCACGGCAGAGCAAGTGACCGCCTTGGTTGACGGCGAGAGATATTTCCCCGGCTGGCACATGAACCGAAAATACTGGTACACCATTTGTCTTGACGGTTCCATTCCGATGGAAGAGTTGCAACGAAGGGTGGATGAGAGCTTTGCATTATCCCGGACGAAACGCCGCAAGCCCAGCAATGGAAAGGCTTGATGATACTCGCAAACTGGTGGATGGGACAAAGGGAGAGAACAACATGTCTTTGAGTGATGATTACTGCTTTGCCTGTGGCAAGGAGAATCCTATTGGATTGAAGCTGGACTTCTCGCTGCAGGATGGCAAATATGTGGCAAGGAAAGCATTGGCCAAGGAATATCAGGGCTATGATGGCATTGCCCATGGCGGGATACTGACAACCATGTTGGATGAGGCAATGGCCGGATATTTGAATAAGGAGCTTGGAGAGAAGGCGGTCACGGCAAGGCTGGATGTACGCTATAGAAAGCCGGTTCCTATAGAGGAGGAGCTGGTGATTTCTGGCTGGGTGGAATCCCGCAAGGGGAGTTTTGTGAGCATGAAGGGCAGCATAACATTGCCGGATGGCACCATTGCAGTGGAAGGCAGCGGGAAGCTGGCCATAGTGAATGAAGCAGGCTGAAAGGGAGCGGGGTGGAGGGCGCTGTTATACAAAAGCACGCAAGAGCTTTTTCTGCAGAAAAGCTCTTGCGTGCTCTTTATATTGCGGACTCAATCTTTCGGATAGGCAACAATCCAAGGATGATACTGCTCGTTTTTAGGCAGGCAGGAATGATCGAACCACATAGAAAAGAATTTGCTTGCGTTCTGGGTAGTATAGCCATCCTGCCTATGGTCGCAGGTATCGTAGGGGTCAGCAAAGATCAGCATATCATCCAGCAAGGACTCGGTCCCCATAGTGTCATAGCCTATGATAGCTCTCCAGTGACCGCCCCATTCAACGTTTTCAACCAGGACCGGCCTTCCCTTTTCCAGATGATACCACAAAAACGCCATGAAATCACTGTCGCGGTTGATTTTATCAGCACGCAGGCTGCTTTCCACCGACCAGCCGATTTTTTCAAAGAACGCGACCATGTTCTTGACGTTCGTGCCATAAGGGTAAGGCTTGGTCTTCATTTCCTTGGCGAGACGCAGTTCATCATAATCCTTGTTGCCGTACCAATGCAGTACCGTCAGGGCTGCAGCCGGTCCGCAGGTATATTCGGTTGTTTGCTGGTAGCTGGGATAATGCGGCAGGACGACCCGGCGTCCATTGATGCTTTCCAGTTGATATATATCAAGGTCCGTAAAATATGTCGAATCCGCATGGTTGATTTCCTGAGGCGCAGACCACGCTCCTTCCTGATTGGGCTCCATGCCTGCCGGATAGGGGATGACCCCCTCCTTTTCTGTGGGGGCGGCAAATACTGTGCCCATGCATAGCATTGCTGCCATTAGAGTTGCTGCTGCCTTCTTTTTCATTGATGTACGCTCCTTTGTTTGCAGATCGTTTGAATATACGTCTCGTTTTATATTCTCCTTATATTCTTCAAGCAAGGCCACGGTTCCTGCAATACCAGGAAAAATAGAGCACAGCCTGTGCCATGCGCAATCGTTGTGCGCTGATTTTTTCCTGCGGATTTTGGAAACAGGGAAATTCAGACTTTGGATAACTGTGCTATAATGAATGAAGGAATAGGGTAAGAAGGATGCTTCCTTGGGTTGTTTTTGGCGAATACAGCATCCTTCTCATAGGTGCACAGGAAGGAGTATGGAATGAAGCGAAAGAGTTTTTATGCCCTTTGGATGCTTTTCAAAGGGTATTGGCAGTCAGAGGAGAAATGGAAGGCCCGGGGGCTTTTGGCCGTGGTCATCGGGCTGAACTTTGCGGCGGTTTACCTTCTCGTGAGGATCAACAACTGGTACAACGAGTTTTACAATGCCCTGCAGAACTACCAAGAGGAGCTTTTCTGGCCCTTGGTGGGGGAGTTCACGGGGCTGGCCTTCATCTATATCATGATTGCGGTCTATGCCATCTATTTGCGGCAGATGCTGCAGCTCAGGTGGCGGACCTGGATGACAGACCGGTATCTCGCCCAATGGATGAAGCGGCAGGTCTATTATCGGCTGCAGGTTCTCCGGAGCGACACGGACAACCCGGACCAGCGTATTTCCGAGGACATCAACCAGTTTGTTGCATTGACGCTCCAGCTTTTGATTGGCTTCCTGAAACAGCTTACCACATTGGCGGCCTTCAGCGTGGTGCTCTGGAACCTCTCCGGCGCCTTTACGGTGCCCTTGGGCAGCTATTCCTTTGAGATTTACGGATATATGTTCTGGTTCTCTTTGCTGTATTCCGTGGTTGGCACGGGCTTGGTGCATTTGGTGGGGCGGAAGCTCATCGGGTTGAATTTTGACCAGCAGCGATATGAGGCGGATTTCCGTTTCAATATGATGCGGGTGAGGGAGAACAGCGAGAGCGTGGCCTTCTACGGAGGCGAGATTCCGGAAACGGCGGGTTTCAAGGAGAGGTTTGCCAAGGTGATTTCGAATTATTGGCAGCTCATGAAGCAGACGAAGCTCCTGAATTTCTATGTGAACGGCTATGCGCAGATTGCCGTGATCGTGCCGCTGATTCTGGCATCTCCCCAGTATTTTTCGGGGGCGATGGCTCTGGGCGGGCTTATGCAGACGGTTTCTGCTTTCGGCAGGGTCCAGGATGCTCTGTCCTATTTTGTCGAGTCCTATGATGTGATTGCACAGTTGGCTGCGGTAGTTCACCGTCTTTCCGGTTTCACAAAACACATGGAGGATGTTTCCGGGATCGAGGACGGAGTTGCGAGACATACCGGCGGGCAGGGTGTCATGAGCCTGAAAGATTTGGAAGTGGAGCTTCCCGATGGCCGTGTCCTGCTGGACGGCTGCACATTGGACGTGCCGCAGGGCACGAGGCTTTTGGTCACGGGTTCCTCCGGGTGCGGCAAGAGCACGCTTCTTCGGACGCTTGCGGGCATCTGGCCTTTCGGGAAGGGAAGCCTTGCGCTTCCCAAGGAGAACCGGGCGCTTTTCCTGCCGCAGAGACCCTACCTTCCCTTGGGAAGCCTGAGAAGGGCGCTGTACTATCCCTTGAGCGCTTCCGGCTCCGAGGAACGGTTGAAGGAGGTTTTGGAGAAGGTTGGACTGGCGCATGTGATTCCGCAGTTGGATACGATCGATGACTGGAGCAGGATTCTTTCTTTGGGGGAGCAGCAGAGATTGGCTTTTGCCCGCGTCCTCCTCGTGAAGCCGCAGTGGCTCTTCTTGGATGAAGCAACCTCCGCACTGGATGAGCCGAGGGAACAGGAAATCTATGAGCTGGTGAGGAAGGAACTGCCGGATACCAGCATCGTGAGCGTCGGCCATCGCTCCACGCTGTTCGCCCAGCACGAACAGGAGTTGCGCCTGCTGGGGCAGGGCAAGTGGGAAATCCGGGAGATTTCCGGGAC
>CACYDT010000076.1 GCA_902773295.1 uncultured Veillonellaceae bacterium
ATCAGAAACACTTGTTACGCCATGTCTTTCATTAACACTCGTATAAATTTCTCCACATCCATGGACGGCTTCTTCGCATAGAGCAAGCCATACGGTGTCACGAAATCCCAATCCATAGGGAGGGACACGAAGGACGGGTGAATGTTCGCCCATGTATCTAGGGATATGATGATGCCATCCGTTCGAGAAACGTTGTTGAACAGTTGGATATCGTAGTAGCTCGTTGATTCCATCCGTATCTTCTTGTGCAAGGAAAATTCTTCCCAAAGAGCATCAATGGAAGCGGCATCGCCTTGGGCGAACAAAAATACCGTCTGCCCGGCGAGGTCATCCAGCGAAATTTTTTCTTTGTGGGCGAGCGGATGATGCCGTGGGACGGCAGCGCAAAAACGGCAGTCCCAAAGCTTATGGAAATTTACTTGACTTAGCCACAATTTGGAGTTGCAGGCAGCCACAAGAAAATCAAATTTTTTGCCCAGAGAGCCGACAATTTCAGTAATGCCGGTGTGGTCATCGTCAAAGGGCAGAATTTGCAATGTGTAGCCGGGAAAATAGCTTCCCAGCCGATTCCAAAGCTCGATGAACGGCTGGCACGGCTTGAACAGGGAACTGCCAATACGAAATGTATTTCTCTCAGGCATTTCTGTGCGTCGTGCTTCCTCAACAGCAGAGTCAAACCGCTGTGCAAGGATTTTTGCTTCTCGGCAAAGAATACTGGCGGCAGGGGTGAGGGTGATGCCATGATTGCTGCGATGAAAAAGCCGGAATCCCAATTTGCGCTCCAAGGCATTCATCTGCTTGATGATGGCAGGCGTGGAAAGGAAAAGTTTGTCTGCAGCTTTGCCGAAGCTCCCCTGCTCCGCCACACAGACCAGCGTGGCAAGCTGCTCGTTCAAAACCATGTTCGTCACCTCTTTGTGATAACTTTTAGTAATCACATGCTAACTTTTTTCTTCTTCCCTGTCAAGGATTTCTTCGCTACAATATAGTTATCGAAGACGGTCAATATGATGAAAAGGGCAATCCCATACCTAATGCCCAGTTCCCGGCAGGGGAAAAAAACTATCAGGCATTTCAGCAAAGCTGGACGATTGGCTCCGGTCCCTTGGATAATGATTTGAATGCCGATGTGCTGGCAAAATTATTCAACAATCAGAAGGACGGTGCCGTGCTGGTTTCCCATTCCATGGGTGGAACCATTGGCTGGCGCACGGCCATCCGCACGGACAAGGTGAAAGCCATCATTGCCTACGAGCCGGGCGGTACTCCCTTCCTGTTCCCGGAAACGGAAATGCCTAAGATAAGGTCTGCCCGATTTAAGGCTCTTTCCGCCTCGGCGACGGGCGTGCCCATGGAGGATTTTCTGAAGCTCACCAAGATTCCCATCATTCTGTATTACGGAGATTACATCAAGATCGGTTCCGAAAATGTTGGCGAGGACAAATGGGGTACGGAGTACGCCATGGCGCAGCAATTCGTGGAGACTATCAACCGCCATGGGGGCGATGCCACCTTGGTACACTTGCCGGATGTCGGCATCAAGGGCAATTCCCATTTCCTCATGCAGGAAAAGAACAATCGTGAGATTTTGGAGCTGACGCTCAAGTGGCTGCGCGAAAAGGGTCTTGATCAATAATGGGGTAGGCGCTTCAGAACTTGCTTCGTGTAAAGGGGACTGTATGAAATCATGATGGTATTCCGGCAAATGCTTATCTTCCTCTGCCTGATGCTCTTGGGAATTTATGCCAGACGCAAGGGGATGCTGGATGAGCACAATCAGAAGCAGATTTCTTCTCTCGTGGTAAACATCGCCTATCCGGCGATTATCCTCTCCGGTGTTTCCGGGGATGGAGTGCGCGTGGAAGGAGAGGAACTTATCTTTGCTTATTGCGTGGCTATCGCAGTCTTACTGACTGCGGTAGCTTTGGGGCAGATTGCCCCGCGTATTTTGGGTTATGAGCGAAAATATCATGGCATCGTCAATACAATGGTGGTTTTCACGAATATTGGGTTTATGGGAATGCCGATGATCCACGGCATTTACGGCGCCGATGCGCTGATTTATATGACCGTGTTCCTGATACACTTCAATGTCCTGTTCTATTCCTATGCGATACAGACCATGCAGCCGGAAGGAGAGGAAAAGAAGAGGTTCCGTTTGCGCGATCTTATGAATGTGGGGATGGGGGCTTGCGTTCTCTCCATCATCATATATTTTTCCGGCATACGTCTGCCCTATGTGCTGAATGCTACCATACAGATGGTGGGAGGTCTTACCGCACCGCTGGCCATGATGCTTATCGGCGCATCTTTGCCAGATATACCATGGAAGTCTCTCATTACAAACGGCCGGCTGATTGCCTTTGTGCTGCTGAAAATGCTGGTATTCCCCACGTTGGTGCTTCTTGCCTTGGGACAGTTCGTGCATCATCAGGTATTGCTCGCGGTAGCCTTGTGTGCTTTGGCTACACCATCGGGCAATATGCTGGCCATGCTCGCTGCCATCTACAACAAGGACTCTTTCCTGCTGGCGACGGAGGGCATCTCGCTGACCACGGCGGTTTCCGTTATCACCATGCCACTGGTGGCATTCTTGGCAGGGATTGGGTAAAAAGGGGGCATGGTATTGTGTATAATCCACGACTTTCCATCTTTCTCCGTGCGGCAGAAACGGGGAGCTTCAACCGGGCTGCAGAGGAGCTTTTTCTCTCCGCTCCTGCGCTCATCAAGCAGATCAATGCCTTGGAGAATGAATTGGCGATTCGCCTGTTTGATCGTTCCCATCAAGGGCTGAAGCTCACTAAGGCAGGTGAGTCCTTGTATCGGGATGCCAAATACATCATCCAGTACAGCAAGGCTTCTGTCCGGCGGGCGCAGGAGGCCATGCAGGAGGAAGAGCATATTGTGCGCCTTGGCGCCTCGCCCATGACACCGCCGAATTTCCTCTTGGAGCTGTGGCCGAAGATTCATGCAGCCTGTCCCAGCATCAAGTTCCAGTTGGTTCCCTTCGAGAATACGCCGGAAAACGCTCAGGGTATCCTCCGCCATCTGGGCCTGGATATCGACGTGGTGGCGGGGCTGTTCGATGACCGCATGCTGTCCCTTTATCCCGGCTGCGCGGCGTTCAAGCTCTCCTTCGAGCCTTTTTGCTGCGCGGTTTCCCTGAATTCCCCCTTGGCCTCCAAGGAGCGGCTTTCCCTGCAAGATTTGTATGGGCAGAAATTCCTCATCATCCGCAAGGGGTGGAGCGAATATGTGGATGCCATGCGGGAAGAACTGATGGAAAAGCACCCGGAAATTTTGCTGGAGGAGTTTCCTTTCTACAATCTGCGGGTGTTCAACGAATGTGAGAACGGAAATCATCTCCTGCTGGCCATCCGCAAATGGGAGCAGGTGCATCCCCTGCTGAAGATCCTGCCCGTGGAGTGGGAGTTCTGGATGCCCTTCGGCTTGCTTCATGCGGAGGAACCTTCCGAGGCGGTGCAGTGCTTGCTCGATACGGTGCGGGATATTCTGTAGGGGTACTAACAAAAAGTTATAGGGTGCTAAAAAATCGTTACTTCCTCGGAAGTAACGATTTTTTTATAATGAGAATAGCCCATATACAGAACTGGAGGAAAGCGAAATGGAAAACTTTGTGACACTGAGCAACGAAGTCCGTATGCCGAAGGTAGGCTACGGCGTCTATCAAGTATCGAAAGAAGAATGTGAACGCTGCGTTCTCGATGCGCTGGCCACCGGCTACCGCTCCATCGATACGGCGCAGGCGTATCAGAACGAAAGCGAAGTGGGCAGCGCCATGGAGAAGTCCGGCGTGCCCAGAAGCGATATTTTCCTGACGACGAAGATATGGATCTCCAATGCGGGTCAGGAACAGGCCAAGGCGAGCATCGAAGAATCCCTCCGGCGGCTCAAGACGGAATACATCGATCTCATGCTCATTCATCAGCCATTTGGCGACTATTACGGCACTTACCGCGCCATGGAGGAGGCATACAAGGAGGGCACGCTCCGAGCCATCGGTGTGGCGAATTTCTACCCTGACCGGCTCATCGACCTCTGCCAGTTTGCCGAGATTCCCCCGATGGTGAACCAGGTGGAGACCCATGTATTCTGGCAGCAGAAGGAAGCTCATGCCGTCATGGAAAAATATCATGTTGTTCATGAGTCTTGGGGACCATTTGCCGAAGGGCGCAATGATTTCTTCAAGAATCCCACATTGAACGAAATTGGCAGGAAACACGGCAAGAGCGCGGCGCAGGTCGCCCTGCGTTTCCTGTTGCAGAAGGATGTGGTCATCATCCCGAAGTCCGTTCGCAAAAACCGAATGACGGAAAACATAGATATTTTAGGCTTTACATTGGACGAGGAGGATATGGGGAATATCGAGGCGTTGGACACGGGAGCAAGTCTCTTTTTCTCCCACTATGATCCTAAGACGGTGGAATTTTTGACGGGACTGGGGAGAAACAAAGTGTAAAAAGATGGAGGTGACAGATATGTTGAAATGGCTCATGGTTTTGCTGCTTGTATTTGCCGCAGTTTCCTCTGCCGAGGCAAAGGAAATGGGGGGCAAGCCCTTGCCCTTCCCCTTGGGAGCGGATATTTCGGATCGTTTCGTGGGGACGGTGCATCGAAATGATTTGATTGACACGGAGGATGTTTACAAACTGCCCCAGACCAATGTGATCTCTTTTGAACCGGGCAGCCACAGCGGCTGGCATACCCACGGGGCTATGACTGTCATCGGCGTGGCAGGCATGGGAATTTATCAGGAATGGGGCAAGAGCGCTGTTTTGATAAAACCAGGCGATGTGGTGCAGATTCCTGCGGGAGTCAGTCATTTCCACGGGGCAACGCAGGATTCCCGTTTCCAGCAAATCGTGGTTTACGATAAGAATTGGCAGGCTCCCAGCGGGCGCAAAGCAGTCGCTTCACGCTCCTGCGCCCGTACTAGCGCATCCTTGCACGTCGTCGAATCGAAGGCGCATACCGGTCCTGTGACCGATGAAGAATACCGCAGTATCAAGTTTGCGGCAACAGAAACTTCTTTAAGCAATGCCCAAACAAATAACGAAATGCTGTTCAGTTATTCCAAGGAACCTCTGAACTCGCCCAATTTCAATCATCCCGTGTATCTCGGCAAGGTCTTGGGCAAGGGCAATGTGGCAAATTCTCCGGAGTGGATTTACGTGGTTTTCCCGAAGGGAACCTACAACCGCTGGCACAGTCACAAGACGGGGCAGGTGTTGATTGCCACGGACGGCATTGGCTATCATCAGGTCAAAGGCGGCAAATTGGAGGTTTTGCATCCGGGAGATGTGGCTTACTGTCCGCCGGGCATCCTTCATTGGCATGGGGCGACGGCAGACAAGAGTTTTGCCCATATTGCCATCAGCCCACAGGATAATCACGATGTGACATGGTATGATTTTCCCAATTATCCAAATGAAAGGAAGTAGCATAGATGAAAAAGGAACTTCTGACAATGGCCTTGACGTTTAGTCTTTGCACGGGTACAGCGGCGGCTATGGAGCATCCTGTCACGATTGAAGACCAAGGCAGTTTTATGGCGGGCGGCAGGACAGTGACAGCGGCAGGAACCTACGATGGGGCACAGCCTACTGATTTCGCAGGACATACTCTGCACGGCGACCACGCCTATGTATTTTGGCAAAAGCCTGTGAAGGCGAAAAAATACGGCATGGTGTTCCTGCATGGCTATGGGCAGTCGGCGAAAACATGGGAGACTACGCCGGACGGACGAGATGGCTTTCAGAACATCTTTCTCTCGCGAGGCTACGCTACCTACCTGGTGGACGAACCTCGCCGAGGGAAGGCAGGGCGTTCCACCGTTCCCGCAAATCTCACAGCCCAGCCGGACGACCAGCTTTGGTTCAACACCTTCCGTATCGGCGAGTGGCCCAATTATTATGACAACGCAGCTGTGCCGAAGGATGAGGAATCCCTTTCGCAATTTTTTCATCAGATGACGCCGGACACGGGGGTATTTGACCCGAAAGTGGTTGCCGATGCCATGGTGACTGTGATGGAGAAATCGGGAGACGGCATCCTCGTCACTCATTCGGCGGGAGGCGGCCCCGGATGGGAGACGGCCATGCGCTCGAAGCATGTCAAGGGCGTGATTTCCCTGGAGCCGGGAACCTTCCCCTTCCCGGAAGGAGAAGTGCCGGAGACAGAAGTCACCACCAGTCCCTTTCCTGCGCCGGGAACTCCCGTGCCCATGGAAGATTTCCTCAAGCTCACAAAGGTTCCCATCGTGGTTTATTTCGGCGACAACATTCCCACGGGAGACAAGCCTGTGAAAAATTGGGGACAGGACAACTGGCGGGTGCGCTTGAACCTTGCCCGGAAGTGGGAACAGGTGATGAAGAAATACGGCGGCGATGTGACGGTGGTCTACCTTCCCGACAAAGGAGTGAAAGGCAATACACATTTCCTGATGGCCGACCTCAATAACAAAGAGGTGGCAGATCAGATGGAACAGTGGATGAAGGACAAAGGTTTGGCGAAATAGAAAGGAG
>CACYDT010000077.1 GCA_902773295.1 uncultured Veillonellaceae bacterium
GGCGAAAATCCTTGTCAGGAAAGGACTGAGGCCTGTCAGCACCGTCGGAAAGCTGTCAACTAAATATTGACAAGTTTGAAACACGCCACCAAAGGCACCATCGGTGAAGTAGACGAGGATATCGGCAAATTCCTCGCCTATGTTGACGGCAAAGCTGCCGAGGGCGAGTTCACGCAGGACATCGCCGCCGAAGTTGAGAGGATAAAACAGCACAACGAAACGAGGGTGGAGTATATGACGCTGATGATGGAACTCAAAGAGCAAAGACGGGAAGGTATGGAGGAAGGCATAAATAAGGGGCGTGTCGATACCATAATAGAAGTGTCAACATCCTAAGCCGTAAAAATGCTCGTGAAGCCCCCGTTAACATCGGATAAACCACAAAAGGAGTGATTCCAAATGTCAATTCTCAGCGATATCCTCGAAACCAATGCCGCATTCTGCAAGAACCCGCCGGTGGACTATACGCAGGAAGACCAAAAGAAAAGCAAGCTGCCCCAAAAGCAGCTTGCCATCATCACCTGCATGGACACAAGGCTCGTGAACTTCCTGGAACCGGCTCTCGGCATCGGACGCGGGGAAGCCAAGGTCATCAAGACTGCCGGAAACGGTATCACCGGCGTCTTCGATGGCACCATACGGAGCCTCATGGTCTGCATCTATGAACTGGGTGTCAAAGAAATCGTCGTCATCGGCCATCATGAATGCGGCATGGCGAAAACCACATCGGAAAGCCTCACACAGGCTATGCTGGAACGGGGCATTGCCAAGGAAGCCATCCACATGGTCAGCAAGGAACTTCGGGAATGGGCCGATGAATTCCACCATCCGGAGCAGAATGTCACGGATACCGTGGAGCAGATCCGCCTGAACCCCCTGATTCCCAAAGATGTCCCCGTCCACGGCCTCATCTTCCATCCCAGGACGGGAAAACTGGATCTCATCGAGGACGGCTACAAGGCACTCCTTAGGAACTGGCAATAAATAAATTTTAAGATAGGACGCAGGATAAATCTTCATATGCTAGGCGGAGGAAGGAGGCATAGTGGTGCTATGCCGACTGACGACAACGACGCATATGGAGATTTAGACAAGTCAAATCTAAAAGTTATTTATGAACAGTTCCTTAGCTAATCTGCCACTTCACATGGCTTCCCTCCTCATCCTTGCTGACGAGAAGCTGATCCTCGATCTCCTGCTTCAGCTCCGCCACATGGGAGATGATGCCGATGAGCCTGGAGCCGTTCGCCACCTGCTGGAGCACCTTGACGGCCTGGCTCCTGGAATGATCGTCCAGGGAACCGAAGCCCTCGTCGATAAACATGACATCGAGATGGATGGCCGCAGAACTCTCCTGGATCTGATCAGCCATGCCAAGCGCCAGGGAAAGAGCCGCCATAAAGGACTCGCCGCCGGAGAGGGTGCGCACCTCGCGCTCCTTCCCCGTCACTGCGGAATACACCATGAGGTCAAGCCCCCGGTTCTTCCCTGCGCCGGCCTGCTCATCCCCCACCATGCGAAGCTCAAACTGCCCTGCGGACATCTTCCGGAACCGGACATTCGCCGCCTGGAGGATCTGCCGCAAATAATGCCTCTGCACGAAGGTCTCGATATCCATGCGCGCCCCTGTCACCTTTCCGGAAAGGCGGCTGTACAGGCTGTCCAGGCGCGCATATTCCCTTGCCATCCGCCCGCGTTCCTCCATCTGGGAAATCAGTGCGCCATACGCCTCCCCGTTTGCCCGGCAAAGATTCTTCCGGCTTTCCAGGACAGCCTGCGCCTCCCGATGGTTCTTTTCTGCTGCCTCTTTCTCCTCCGCCAGCTTCTCGAGATCGGGAATCGGCTGGTCGCCGATGGCCTTCCGCGCAGCCTCCCGCGCCCCCTCGGCACTGTGTTTCCTCTGCCGATAGTGCTCCAGCCGCTCCCGGATGTTCTCTGCCTCCGGCTTCCTGTGCTTGCCGCACAGTTCCTGCCACTCGGACTCCGCCAGATCCTTCTCTTTCATGGCCCGGTCATAGACCGCCTTCCTCTGCTCCATTTCCGCCCGGGCTTCCGGCAATTCCTTTTCATATCGACCCACAAGCGCTTCGGCCTGCTCCCTCGCGCCCCTCGTTTCCCGGGCAGCACGGCCGGCTTTTTTGTACGCCTGTTCTGCCTTGCTTTTCGCCGCCATCGAGGCCTCCCGCACGGAATTCGCTTCTTCTTCCGTCGGATAATCCCGCTGCCCTTGCAGCTGCTTCTGTGTCGCCTCCGCAGCCGCAAGGGCAGTCTTCGCTTCCTTTTCCCGGTCGGATGCCGTTTCGGCAGCCTCCCTGCAGGCTTTCTTCCGTTCCTCCGCCTGCTTCAGGAACATCTGCGCCGCCTTCCATTCCTTCTCCTTCTTTTGGAGTTCCTCGCCCTCCCTGCGAAGCTCTTCCTGCCAATTTCCCAGCCTTTCTTCTGCCTGCTTCAGAGTCATTTCCTCCGGCAGCTCCGGAAGGCTTTTCCCCATGCGCTCCCGCAGTTTCTCTCCCGTTTCCCGGAAGGCGCTCTTCCGTTCCTCCAGAAGGGCTGCCTCTGAGCCTGCCTTCCCGGACCTTCGTTCCTGCTCTCCCTGCAAGCGATCCCTCTCTTCCCGGAGCGAGTCCAGCATCTCCCGCGTCAGTTCCCTGTGCTCATCGGAAAGCCTGCAGGGGCTGGGATGCTCGCAGGAGCCGCACACGGGGCAAGGCTCGCCCGGACGAAGTTTCTCCTGCGCCAGAAAGCCTGCCTGGGCATCCAGGAACTCATTCTGCTTCTTGAGATATTCCTTGTCCTTTTCTTCCGCCTCCTTGCGGACTTCGGCATAGGCTTCCTGCGCCATTTTCGCCTTTCTCATCTGCGAGCGGATGCCCACCTGCGCCGACTTCGCTGCCTGGATATCCTTGCTTATCCCCTCAGCTTCCCTGTTCTTGCTCTCCCAGAGCACAAGAAGAGCCTCCGTGCCGCCAAGGCGCTCTGCCTGTTGGCGGTTCTTTTCCTCCTCTTTCTCAAACTCCTCCTGAGCAACCTTCGCGGCTCTCACTGCCGCCTCCGCCCGTGCCAGCCCTGCCTTCCTGCGCCGCACATCCGCCTCTGCCCCGCGAAGCTGTTCCAGCACCTCCAAGGAGCGACGGACTCTTTCCTCCACTTTCGCAAAGGCTTCCGCTTCCTTTTCATACGCCTCCTTCGCCTGAAGCTCGGCCAAGCCTGCCGCTTTCTCCTCCTCCGACAGCTTCGGCAGGAGGTTCTTCTGCACCCGGAGCCGTTCCTCCAGCTCCTTCGCCCTTTCTGCGGCATCCCTGTACCTCTCATGGACGGACTGTATCTCATAGGCAGAAAGGATTTGCTCCATGAGCCTGCCGGCTTCTTCCATGGCGCTTTCCTCCAGGGCGCATGCTGCAAGATCTGCTTCCGCATTCCGCAGCTGCTCGAAGGACTTTGCGACCTGCACCGCCCCGGCATAAGCATCCCGCTTGGCATCCCGCAATTCACTGAGCTTTTCCTGCCGCTCTGCGGCAGCGACCCTCTCCTGTTCCAACTCCTTGCACAGTCGCCCCAATCCCGTCAGGAACGCCTCCAAATCCGCGATACTGAACTTCCCCGCAGACAGGATTCTCTTCTTGAGCGCAGCAAGCTCTGCTTCCTGCCCCTCGGGAAGCTCCGTCCGTCCCACGTCCTTCCTGCAGGCCGCCTGGAGCTGCTCGATTCCCGCCTCTTTTTCCTTCCTGCGCCGCGCCAGCTCCTCTACTACCTGCTGGAAAAATCCCGTATGGAACAGCTTGCGGAAAATGACCTTCTTGTCATCGGATTTTGCGCGGAGAAGCTCCATGAACTCCCCTTGGGCGATCATGCCCACCTGCATGAACTGCCCCTTGGTCAGCCCCACGATCTCCTCGATGCGGATGTCCGTCTCCTTCTGGTTCTGCGAATACTCAGAACCATCGGGCAGCAGCAGGGATATTTTCTCCTTCTCCTCCTTCATGCCCTTTCCCTTTTTCAGGGGACGGATATGCCTTGGCACACGGCGAACCGTATAGACCTGCTCCTCGCCGCCCGCCATTTCGGAAAACACGAGCTCGACCAATGGCTCCACACCGTAGTCCTCAAACTGGCTCTGAAGTTCCGCCCCGTCCTTCCTGTTGCTTCCGGAGCTCGCTTCCCCGTAGAGCGCAAACACAATCGCATCGAAAATCGTTGTCTTCCCCGCGCCGGTATCTCCTGCAATGAGGAAAAGGTTCTGGTTCGGCTGCGTGAAATCGATGCGGGTCTTCTTCCCATAGGAACCAAAGGCCTGCATCGTCAAGCTCAATGGACGCATCTCAATTCACCCCCTGCACAGTACAAAGCACATCACGGACCAAATCCTTCTCTTCATCATCCAGATCCTTCAGAAACGCTGATATCAGCTCAAAGGGCTGCAGTTTCTCCATCACCATTCCCTGCTGGCTGTAATCGACCTCCTGCACAGCTTCGCGCCGAATCTCCAGAAGATTGGGAAAGGCATGGTGCAGCCTGTCCTGCATGTCAATCACGTCGAGATCCACCGTATCCGTCAACGCTGCCACCACAAAATCCTCGCAGCCCTGCTCCAGAACCTCTCCCAGCGTACCGCGGACTATGCGGATCTCCCGCAATGGCACCAAGGGAAGGACTGTAGTCCGCACCTGCCCCTTCCCTTCCAGCTCCACCATAAGGATCCCCTTCTCCTGCCCCGCTTCGCTGACCGAGCAGGCCATGGGCGTCCCGCAATAACGGCAGGTATCGCTCCCCACCTTCATGGGCTTGTGGATATGCCCCAATGCCGCATAGTCGAACCGCTCCAGGATATCCGCCTTCACCTCGTCGATATTCCCTACCGTGCGGATCTCGGAATCCATGCGCTCCACCGCCTCCGCATCCGTTCCCGCGGGAAGATAGAACTGATGGCTCACCAGCACGTTGCGCTCCCGTTCATCGATCTTCTCCCGTTCTATCAGGAGATGCAGGGCATCATTGTAGGACAGGGCATCCTCCGCCCCGACGGCAGTACGCACCATGGACGGCCGGACAAAGGGCAGGAGGTAGAAGTTCACCGGTCCATGGCTGTCTTTCAGGACGACTTTTTCCATTGCTTCCTTCTCCGTGCGGGGCGGCAGGCCGATCATATGAACATGCTGCCTCTGAAGAATGGAACGGAACACATTGATACGGGCAGCGCTGTCATGGTTGCCGCTGATCATCATGATCTCCGCCCGGGGAACGGCAGCCGCCAACGCCGAAACAAAGCGGTCGAACGTATCCACAGCTTCCGCCGGCGGAATCGCCTTGTCATAAATATCCCCGGCAATGACCACGGCCTCCGGCTGCTCCTTCCCCGCAAATTCCACCACCTGCCGCAGGATGTATTCCTGATCTTCTTTGAGATCATGGTTCATCAGCTTCAAGCCGATATGCAGATCCGACAAATGAAAAAATTTCACTCTTTCATCCCCCCATCGTCCAGTCAGATTCACTACATCGGAAACAGCAGGCGCACCGCCGAGTCCAGCACTTCGCCGATGGGCTCGCGAATCACAAGCTGCGCCTCCGAGTCCGCCTTGGTCTCCGTCTTGTTGATGAGCACCAGATTCCTGCCATGGAAATAATCGATAAGCCCGGCTGCCGGATAGACCACGAGGGAGGTTCCTCCCACGATGAGCGTATCGGCCTCGCGAATCGCCCGGATGGCATTTTCTATCGTGTCATGGTCCAGCCCTTCCTCGTAGAGGACCACACCGGGCCTTACCACCCCTCCGCATGCCTCGCAATGCGGAATCGGCTGGTTCTCTTCCCGCAGGGCATATTCCATGGGATAGACCTTCCCGCATGTCATGCACGGCCATTTCATGCTGGAACCGTGAAGCTCGTAAACCGTCCTCGTGCCCGCCATCTGATGGAGCCCGTCAATATTCTGTGTGACAACAGCCTTCAGAATGCCATGCTCCTCCAAGGTCGTAAGCGCCCGATGCCCCTTGTTGGGCTGGGCATCCATGAACATCATCCGCTGGCGGTAGAACTCGAAGAATTCTTCGGGATGTCTCACCAAGAAACTATGGGAAGCCATCTCTTCCGGGCTGAACTCCCTATGAAGTTTCTGGTTGTAGATGCCGCCCGCACTTCGGAAATCCGGGATGCCGGATTCCGTGGACATCCCCGCCCCGCCAAAAAAGACCACGCCCTTGCTGTCCTCAAGGATTTTTGCCAATGCTTCTATCTTCTCCATGCAACACCCTCCTCCAACACATTTCTTCCTATGATATTCGACACAAGACAGATTTTTCCTATGGCAAATCGAAATCCTCCCATCTGCAAGTTTTATCCAATGCTAACGGGGGCTAAGACTCCCGCCTCTAAGGCGAGAGTCTTAGCCCCCGTTAAGTTCTGGGTAATTATGGCAACAACTGTGGCAAAAGAGCTTGCATGAATTCTGAAAGCCAATGCAGTACCAGTACGTGTGGAAGGTATTACAAGCGAACGTCCCATTCTCATGAGCCGAAACCACAGCAAAAAGCTGCATGCAATGTGAACATCCAAGTAGGATGCGCCCTTACAGGAGGGTTTCAATACCGCAAGCGGTATAAGGCTGCATGCAATCAAGGACGTCTGGGTTGACTATCAGCAGGGAGGCAGGTTTCAATACCGCAAGCGGTATAAGGCTGCATGCAATAGCATGTCCTGCAAGTCACGCAGGGCATGGCCTAATAGAACAAAATTGGACAACCTGCAAATTCCAAGGAAAAATCGCGTACACCCCCAAAGGACACTGTTCAGAAAAACGAGAATTCCATTGGGATAATCCGCATAAACCCTAGACTTTCACTGTCCTCAAAATTTCCGGTCATCCTCCCCTGTTTTTCAAGGTATCTTACGGTTGACCATATACAGATTGTACCTCATTTTGCAGCAAACGTCAATAGGCTGTTTTTGCTTGCGATATTGCAAAACTGCAAACAATACGCTACAATAGGCGTATACAGGGCACATAAGAGCGACGCGAAGCTAATCCTTCAGGGCTTTCCTGCGGAAAATTCTAACGTGCTCTAGTATATCGTAGCAGCAAAAGAGAGGATGATTTCTATGCTGGTAACATTGGATTATACCCCATCGGACATGCAGCTGCTGAAAGCGCAGGCCGATGCCACCGGCCGGAGCGTCGAGGAATTCATCAGGGAATCTTCCATGAAGTCCGCAAGGAATGCCGAGTACCTTTCCATGCTCGGCAAAGCACGAGAGCAGATGAGAAACGGGCAATATACGCATTTCACCGACGAGGAATTAAGGAACCTGATCTATGGGAACTAATTTTGAGGATATCGCTCTTGAGCATCTCATGTCGTGGATGAAAACGGACAAAAAAATTGCAGACAAAATCTACAAGCTGATACAAGATATTCATCGCAACGGAGCTGGCAGGGGAATGGGGAAACCGGAACGCCTGAAGCACATTGACGGCTGGAGCCGTCGGATTGATCAAGCAAACCGTCTGGTATACGACATTGAGGAAGACGGAAACCTCCACATTCTCTCCTGTAAAGGACATTATGAGGACTAAGAGCTGCTTTTGAATGCCATTCACGAGGAGGAATCATTTTGAATAAAAAAACGCGCACACGCTTTGCTCCGAGCCCGACGGGATACATGCACATCGGGAATCTTCGCACGGCTCTCTATGCCTATCTCTTTGCCAAAGCAGAAAAAGGGGACTTCATCCTTCGCATTGAGGACACCGATCGCGCCCGCTACGTAGCGGATGCAGTGGACTTCATCCAGCGCACCCTGAAACTGGCACATATCATCCCGGACGAAGGCCCGGACATCGGAGGGGAGTACGGCCCCTATGTCCAGAGCCAGCGCATGGATCTCTATCGGAAATACGCCGAGGAACTCGTGGAGAAAGGCCATGCCTACCGCTGCTTCTGCAACCCGAAGGAAAAGGAATCCGGCGAAGGGCACGGCGGTTATGACCGTGCTTGCCGCAACCTGAGCCGGGAAGAAATCGACCGTCACATGGAAAACGGGACTCCCTATGTCATCCGCCAGAAAATGCCCTTGGACGGGGAAACATCCTTCTTCGACGTACTCCATGGCAACATCACCATTGCCAACGAGGAACTTGAGGATCAGGTGCTCCTGAAGAGCGACGGCATGCCCACCTACAATTTCGCCAATGTCATCGACGACCACCTCATGAAAGTCACCCATATCATCCGCGGAACAGAGTTCATCACCTCCACGCCGAAGCATGTCCTTCTCTACAAGGCCTTCGGCTGGGAGCTTCCGGCCTTCATCCATCTGGCTCCCGTCATGGGGAAAAATGCGGACGGCTCCACCTCCAAGCTCTCCAAGCGGCACGGTGCCACAAGCTTCGACGATCTCACGAAAATGGGCTATCTGCCGGAAGCCATCACCAATTATGTAGCTCTCCTGGGATGGAACCCCAAGAACACAAACCAGGAACTCTTCTCCATGGAGGAGCTCATCTCCCACTTCTCCCTGGAGGGACTCTCCAAATCCCCGGCGGTCTTCGACTACGACAAGCTGGGCTGGATCAACGGCGAATACTTCAAGGCCATGGCGGAGGATGCCTTCGCGAAACTCGCCCGCCCCTTTGCAGGGGATCTGCCCGCACATCTGGAGGGAAAATGGCCCTATATCGCCGCCCTCCTCAAAACACGCCTCACGCGGCTGGATGAGATTCCCGCCCAGATTGCGTTCCTCATCTCCATGCCGGAATTCGATTCCTCCCTCTACAACAACAAACGCAACAAGGTAACCCCGGAGAAATCCCTTGAGATCCTGCCTCCGGTTCTTGAACTCCTGGAATCCGTCCCGGAAACCGAATGGGAGAATGATATCCTCTACGCGAAGCTCAACGCCCACATCGAAGCAACCGGCCTCAAGAAGGGGCTCGCCATGTGGCCCATCCGCATCTCCGTTGCCGGCCAGTCCGTCACCCCCGGCGGAGCAACAGAGCTTCTCTATATCCTTGGAAAGGAAAACTCCCTGCAAAGAATGAAGGAGAGCCTGGAACACCTCAAGAACCTCTGACACGCCAAAGCCCCCGGCCACGCATCCGCCGGGGGCTTCCTCTATCATCCTATCATCCAAAATAATCCGCAATGCCATCGACAATGGCCATGGCCGCTTTTTTGATCCCTTCCTTGGAATTGAGCAGCCTCTCCTCCTCGGGATTTGAGATGAAGGCCACTTCAATCAAGGTCGCAGGCATATCCGTATGCCTCACCACATAGAAATTGCAGGTCTGCGTCCCCCGGCTCTGTGTGCCGAGCTGATCCACGAGATTGGAACGGATCTTGTCCGCCAGCTCCCGGCCCTGCCTGGAACCCTGGGAGAAATAATACCCCGTAGTTCCTTTCGCTTCACGGTTCGTAAAGGAATCCATATGAATGGAAACGAAGATATCCGCTTTCTTCCTGTTCGCGATGTCGCAACGCGCCTGCAGCTCCTCCGAGTCTGATGCCCTCGCTCCTTTCGGCGAGACCTCCGTATCCGTCGTTCTCGTCATGTAGACCGTCGCGCCTTCCTCCTTGAGCATTTTCTCCACTTCCAGGGCAATGCGCAGGGTGACGCTCTTCTCCATAACGCCCGTAGGCCCGATGGCGCCGGAATCGCTGCCTCCATGGCCCGCATCAATGGCAATGCTCTTCCCCTTGAGTCCCGTGATTTCATCAATCTGCCGATCCGTAGAGGATTCCTTGCCCGAGATCTTCCCGATCTCTTCCCACCAGCTTGATTTCTCCTGATCTTTCTTCTTGTCTTTCTCCTTTTCTTGCTTCTGCTCTCTCTCTTGCTTTTCCCTCTCTTTCCTTTCTTTCTCTTGCCGTTCTCTTTCTTGCTTCTCTTTCTTTTCTCTCTCTTTCTGCTCTTTCTCTTTCTCTTTCTCTTTCTTTTCTTTCTCTTTTTCTTTCTTTTCTTTCTCTTTCTCTTTTTCTTTCTTTTCTTTTTCTTTTTCTTGCTTTTGTTCTTTTTCTTTATTTTCCTGTTTCAAAGACTCTCCTCGCTGCCTGCTCAGATCCGTGTCACCAAAATCCAGCACGACCCGTCCCGGCGGAGACCCTTCATCTATCGTAAACACATTGTAGTTCTTCCCCGCGTTCTTGATCTCCACAACGACACGCACCGTCCGCTCATCGAACTGCGCCACGCGAAGTCTCGAAGCAAAATCGCTCCACAAGAAAATGTTCCGCTTCGCCCTGGGAGACACCCATGCATTCTTGATATCAACAACAACGCGCTCCGGATCGGAAAGTGCCATCTTCCGGATAGATACCGGGGCATCTGCATCCACCACGATGCGAAGCTTGCCGTCTTCGTCGTTCACCCGCACATCGAGGATTTCCGTCATGCCCTGCAGTTCGTCTGCCATTGCAGCCGGACAGGGAAACAGCACATACAAGAGGACGGTCACTGCCGCCAATAGAACATATCGCATCAAAACCCTCCCCCACGTTTCACTGCCTTTTATTATAACCCAATTGTTCACGTTTTGCCACAGGCATCTTCCCATCAGCGTCTCAAAGCATATTCCGCAAAAACGCCTTCGTGCGCTCCTCCCGCGGGTGATCGAAGAATTCGTCCGGATTCCCTTGCTCTACAATGTTCCCATCCGCCATGAAAATAATCTTGCTCGCCGCTTCCCTGGCAAATGCCATCTCATGGGTCACAACCACCATGGTCATATGTTCCTCCGCCAGTTCCCGCATGGTCTTCAGAACTTCCCCGGTAAGCTCCGGATCCAACGCCGATGTCGGCTCATCAAAAAGCATGATGTCCGGTTTCATCGCAAGAGCCCGTGCAATCGCCACTCTCTGCTGCTGGCCTCCGGAAAGCTGCGAAGGATAATAATCCGCCCGGTCTGACATGCCCACTTTCGCCAGAAGCTCCTTTGCCAAAGGCAAAATCTCCTGCCGCTTCATCCCCTTGACCTGCATTGGCGCTTCCAACAGATTCTCCATCACCGTCATATGGGGAAAGAGATTGAACTGCTGGAACACCATCCCCGTGCATCCCAAAAGGCGGCGAGCCTTGTCCCCGGACACATACTCCCCTTTTTCGGCAAGGAACTCCCCCTCGATGGCAATCGACCCGTCATCGATGGTCTCCAGCATATTGATACAGCGAAGGAGCGTACTCTTTCCCGATCCGGAAGGCCCGATGATGGCGAGGAGTTCCCCTTTCCTCACCTCAATATCGATGCCGCGCAGGACCTCAAGATCCGCAAAAGACTTCCGTATCCCCGTCATGCGCAACATGACATCCCGGTCAGTTTTCATATTTCCCATAATGAGCCTCCAGTTTCTTGAACATCCAGGTAAGCACAAACGTCATAGCCAGATAGAACACCGCGGCCACCACGAAAGGAGTCATATCGAACTCCCGCTGCACGATTGTGCGGGCCACACGCAGAAGATCGTTCATGGCCAGAATATAGATGAGGGACGTGTCCTTCACCAGATTGATGGTCTCGTTGCTCACCGGAGGAAGGACAATGCGGATGACCTGGGGAAGAATGATGCGCCGCATGGTCTGGGGATATGTCATGCCCAGAGTTTTCGCCGCCTCATATTGTCCCTTGGGAATGGACTGGATCCCCGCCCGGAAGATTTCCGCAAAATAGGCCGCATAGTTCAGGGTAAATGCCAGAAGCGCCGCCGCAATATCAGGAAGCTTCACGCCAATCATCGGCAGTGCAAAATAGACAAAGAGAAGCTGCAGCATGAGAGGCGTACCGCGCATGATCCAGATATAGAATTCCATGAGCAGGCTCAACGGCCGGAGCTTCGAAATGCGCCCCAGAGAAGCCAAAAGGCCGATAGGAAGAGCCAGAAGCAGGGTGATGAAGAAGATTTCCAACGTGACCTGCGTCCCTTCCAGCATCAGGACGACAGTATGCAAAAGATTTTCCATAAAACAAACTCCTCAGAAAGCCAAAATGTAACATCGAAAAGTCGCTCTCTACTATAGTAAAGCGGCAAAATACCAGCATATCATATTGTACACTAGCCGAATAAAAAAAGCAAAAAAATTCTCCCCGCACATCGCAGCGATGGCAAAACAGTTCCATTCGCGCTATACTATACTAGAGGGCGTCAGAATTTCCCGAAGGGAAAGCTCTTACGCTATCTGCATATACCGCGGACGATTTGCAGCGAGATGAAAATTTCATTGCTCGCGAGTATAGAAAGGACATTCCAAACAAAGCGAGGTTTTTGCCAATGAACCAACCACCATGCAAAAAAGCCGCCGATACCCCACACTTCTACTGGACGCTTTTCAAGTCCACTTTCCTCATCAGCGCCTTTACCGTGGGCGGCGGCTTTGTCATCATTCCCTTGTTGCGCGCCAAGTACGTGGACGAATACGGCTGGATTGATGACAAGGAAACGCTCAATCTCGTTTCCATCGCCCAGTCCATGCCGGGCATCGTGGCGGTCAACGCCTCCATCATCCTCGGCTACCGCATGGCGGGCATAAGAGGATCGCTCACTGCCCTCAGCGCTACCATCCTGCCGCCCCTCATCACGCTCTCCGCCATCGCCTGCTTCTACGATGCCTTCGCGCATAACGAATATGTGCGCTATGCGCTCAAAGGCATGCAGTGCGGCGCCACGGCCCTCATCATCAACGTTGCCATCGACCTGCTGAAAAAGCAATGCAAGAAAAAGCTGATCCTTCCCATCCTCATCATCCTGGGAACCTTCATCGCCAACCTCTTCTTCGATGTGAACATCATGCTGCTCGTCGTCATCGATGGCATCATCGGCCTCCTGCTCATGCGGGAAGCCAAATACAACTGAGGAGGATTTGTGCATGATCTGTCTGTTGCTTTTCCTGGAATTTGCGAAAGTCGGCCTGTTCTGCGTGGGCGGGGGCTATGCCTCCATGCCTCTCATACAGGCCAGCGTCGTCGAGAGCTATCACTGGATCTCCCTGAGCGAATTCGTCGATATCTTCACCATTTCCCAGATGACCCCGGGGCCCATCGGCATCAATGCCGCCACCTTCGCCGGAATGAAGATTGCGGGCATCCCCGGCGCCGTCTCCGCTACCCTTGGGTTCGCAACCCCCTCTTTCATCATCTGCATCCTCGTTGCGCGCCTCTATTTCAAATACGGTGACATCGGCGTCATCCGCGGCATCCTGAACGGCCTCCGCCCTGCTGTCATAGCTCTCATCTGTGCCGCAGGCATGAGCTTCATCACTCTGGCGCTCTGGAACGAGGAGACCCTCCCCGAGCATCCTGCCGACTTCGACCCCATCGGAGTCCTCATGCTCCTCGCCACACTCATCGCCGTGCGCTGCAAGGCCGGTGTCATCAAGGTTCTCGCCGGTGCAGGTGCCGGAGGTCTCCTCCTGGGGCTTCTTCGGACGCAATTCTGAATGCGCCGGGCAGCAAGACCGTGGACAGGCAAATCTTCCTGCTCACGACCATAAAGGCAGGAGCACAAACCCATCCAAAAGGATTGGCTTGTGCTCCTGCCTTTCGTTTGCCCTGCTTTCCTGTCCGTATCTCCCGTAACAGGCACCGGCTTCTATTTCCTGTTTTCTTTCAACAGCTTGGTAAACTTGTCGCTCCGCTTTTCCCCTGCATCGGCCTCTGCCTTGTACAGCGCCTTTGCATCTTCCGACAATTCCCCGGATATGTCATCCGACATGTCGATCAGAGAAGCGCAGATGGAGCGGCCCCAGTCGATGCCTGCCTGCCGGATCTCAGGATTGTTCCTCACCGCATCCAGATCGGACTGCAGATCCTTGTCATCCCCGGACTGGATGGCCATCAGGAAGTCCTCCATGTGGGTGATGACATACTTGTCCTGTTCCTCCTTCGTCATTTGGACATACTGCTTCATATCCGGCTCGATTTTCTCCTTGTAGGCCGTTCCCATCTTATAGATGCCATAGCCGGCAAAACCGAGGCCGATCACTCCTAGGATCACCACGCCAATGAGAATTTTTTTCCACAGCTTCATGTGAAATACCATCCTTTCACTCGTTTCCTTCTTCTTGCACGGAACATCTCATATCCTATTCCGTGCCCTTCCCCTCAAAACGTATCCCAAGCATCGTGATATCATCGAACTGCTCTGCGCCGTTTGCGTATGCGTCAATGTCTGCATGAATGTCTGCAATGATTTCCTGTGCGGAAGATGCCGATGTCGCCAACTGGTTGAGCACACGTTGCAGCCGTTCCTCCGAATAGAGCACTTGTGCTTCGTTCACGGCTTCCGTTACACCGTCTGTGTAGAGGAAAAGCATATCCCCCGGCATGAGAGTGAGCTTTCTCATCTCATACTCCAGATCGTCAAAGGCGCCCAGCGCCCGGCTCTTTTTCCCCAATTGCAGATACTGCCAATCCATCCGGTTCCCGTTCCTGCGACCTACCAGCGGCGGATTATGCCCACCGTTCACATAGGAGAACTCGCCCGTCCACATGTCCAGCACACCGAAGAAGACCGTCACGAACATCATTTCCTCGTTGCTCTCGCACAACTGGTGATTCGTTTCCGCAAGCACCTGCGCCCACTCCATCTCGCCATCCGTGCTTCTTTTCGCCAGAGCCACGGCATCGTTTTTGAGGATGGTCTTGGCAATGACCATGAAAAGCGCCGCGCCGATGCCCTTGCCGGATACATCGGCAATCGTGATGGCAATGCGGTGGTCATCCAAGAGATAGAAATCGTAGAAGTCGCCGCCCACCTCTTTCGCCGGTGACATAGAAGCGTAGAGATCGATTTCCTTCCTGTCGGGAAAGGCCGGGAAAACATGGGGCAGCATCCCCTCCTGAATGCTTTTTGCAAGGGAAAGCTCCGTGGAAATGCGCTCCTTCTCTGCCGTGGCCGCCGCAAGATTCCTCATGTATGCCTTCAAGTCGCTCGTCATATTATTCACGGCATCGGCAAGTTCCTCGATCTCATCGCCCGTTCGCATATCCACCCTAACATCCAGGTTCCCCTTGGCGATTTCACGCACGCCACCAACAAGTTCATGGACGGGCCGCGCCAAGCTCCTGGAAACGTGCCTTCCTACGCAGGCGGTGAGAACCAGGAGAGCCACGACGGAAAGAGCCATGAAGAACGTCATCCCCCGCATGTGCTCGTCGAGGTTTTCCGCACTATCTACCGTGAGCTTCCGGATGGTCTCATGATTGCGGTTGACCGGCGCAAGTACAGCTTCCTTTTCTATGGCGGTGACAAAACTCCATCCCATATTCCGAATCGGCGCATAGGCCAGAAAATATTCCTTGCCGGCAATTTCCACTTCAGCAATGCCGGTTTTGCCCTCCACCATCAGCCGGGCCTTTTCCCCCAACTCATCCTCGCGGTTGCGGATATCCTCGTCGAGATTGGCTTGGATGACCCCCGTTTCTTCCTGCAAAGACAGAATCACATAGCCCCGCTGGTCAATGATGAAGTGCTCTCCCTCCAGCTCCGAATTCATATCCTTGAGCACGTTCGAAAGCCATGGAATCGTAGCCTGCACCGCCGCCACTCCTGCCAGGTTTCCCGTGCTGTCATAATAGGGCATGGCACAGAAAAAACCCAAAACATCACGGAATACGAACCGCCTGACCGGAGTGAAAATCACGCCACCCTTCTTTTCTGCCATCCGGTACCAGTCGGAGGAAACAGCATCGTACACCGGATTCGGCATTTTAAAACTGTCAGGTGTATCATTCCTGTTGTCGTCAACCGACAGCGTGTATTGATGAGCCGATGCCACAAAAATCGAGAAAATATCCGGATTAGTCTCCACCGCCCTCCGCAATACGCTCTCCACATTCGCCACCAAATGTATTTCCTCGGCCAAAGGCGACAAATCCGCCCCAGGGGAATGCTGGATGTAAAAGGAAATCTTTCCCGCATCCCGGACACTTGGCTCGGCCACTTCCCGTGGCAGGAACTGCCATGGCGCCCTCTCGATCTCATTCATTTGGTTGACAGCCATTTGCAGGCTTTGGACAATCCTGCCCATGCGCCTTTCAACGTCCCCTGCGCAGTCCACGGCAATATCGGACAGCGTGTCCATTTTCTCTTGCCGGATAAGCTCCGAGCTGCTCCGGAAGGACTGCTCTCCTGTGGCTTTCAGTGCCTTGAGCGCCACGTGCTTGGCACCAAAGATTCCGTAAAAGGCAAGCCCCGAAAGGATCAACAGGGCAAGAATGCTGATGGTGAGCACTGCCGCCGTCATTTTTTTTTGAATAGAACCCTTGATCTGAAACAGAAAAACCCCTCCCCTCGCTGAAAGATACTCTTCTCTGCTTATTCGCCAATGCCTTGCGAATTTCCTGCTTTCCCGCAGGACAAAATCCTCTCAAGAAATCTCCGCCATAAAAGTCGCCGCCAATCATAGCAGCAACTTTCGGAAGCCTTGATAGCGCGGGTCTTCAATGATGGCAAAATATGCTTGCATGATGGTATCCCTCCTGCTCTTGACGGTTTCCGTCTGACGTACTATGATATACTGGGGATGTTCATAGATGCATCATAGGAGGAAAAAGAAAACAGGTTCTTATACTAGAGACCGTGGGCAGGTAAATTTTCCTGCTCACGCGTATAACATGCAGACCGGTTTGGAGATACAATAAGATCTATTGGTTCAAAAGTGCTTAGACAAACACTTGTGAGTACATTTAACTATATTTTTATAAGGAGGTAATTTTGTGGCAAAAGTTTTTTTTCGGTTGTTGTTTCTGGGGGCATTTGTTGTTCTATCGCTCCTGGCTGCCGGCTGTCTGGATGATTCGTCCGGCACGGCAGGGAAGGATTTTCCTGATGCCTATAAAAAGGAGGATACCTGGCTGATTCATTGGTATCTCTGCGGAACGGATCTGGAATCCAGGTTTGGCGCAGCATCCCGCGATATAGAGGAATTGACGAAGGTGAAACTGCCTCCAAACGTGAAGGTTCTCATCGAGGCAGGTGGCGCTAAGAAGTGGAAAAACTCCCATATCCCCAAGAAAAAGACGGTTCGTCTGCTCTATGACAGCGAGGGGCTGCATGAACTGGGACAGGTCAAGGATGCCGATATGGGCGATCCCAAGACACTGACGGAATTCCTGAAGTACGGCAAGGAAAACTACACGGCAGACCATCATATATTCATTTTCTGGGATCATGGCGGCGGCAGCATGTCCGGTGTATGCTACGATGAGGTTACCGAACATATGCTGAGCCTGAACGATATTCGAAGCGCCTTTGACGCGGTGTATAAGGCATCAGCTGAACATCCGCCCTTCGAGCTTATCGGTTTTGATGCCTGTCTCATGGCAACCTATGAGACGGCAAACATGCTTCACGGGCTGACCCGCTACATGGTCGCTTCCGAAGAGGTGGAGCCTGGCTGCGGATGGTATTACACAGGCTGGGTTGAGGCTCTTGCCAAGAATACGGCAATGGGTGGCAGCGGAATTGGAAAGGCTATCTGCGATACCTATGTGAAGGGTTGCAAGATAGATGACTCCGAGGATTCCATAACCCTTTCCGTCATAGACATGTCCAAGCTTCCCGCATTGAAGGTTGCCTATGATTCCTTCGGTATTGAGGCTCTGAAGAAGGCCGAAAAGCATCCAAAGAAATTCTTCTCAAAATTTACTCGTAACGCGAAGCATGCTGAAAACTATGGTGGCAATACGAAGAGCGAAGGCTACACCAATATGGTGGATATGGCTGATTTGGCAAGGGAGAACAAAGAGCAGATGACGAAATCCGCCGAACAGCTCATAAAGGCCGTTGATGATGCTGTCATTTACAGGGTGCATGGTATTTTCCGGAGTCAGGGAAACGGTATTTCCTCCTTCCATTCCTATGACAGCAATAAGCGCCATTACAGCAGCTATGCTGACCAGAAATCTGCTTCGTTGCCCAATAAGTACCTTTATCGTTATCTTGTCTATGGTGATTTGCCAAATGGTACCGTAGATGACCTGCAGGCTCAGTTAAAGGACGAGAAGCTGGAAATTGAGGGACAGCAGAAGGCTGCTAAATTTGCAAAGGAAAATCAGGACAAGCCATCAAAGAGTAACTTCAACATCAAGTCTCTGGAGGATTTGGCAGTTCAGGTGGATAAGGATGGCTATGCTGCTTTCAAGCTTAGCGAAGATCAAATGGATTTGATTACTGAAATCCACTGTAATCTTGTTCAGATGGATTTAAAAAATGACCTGCTTCTTTATCTCGGCAGTGACGGAGATATCCATGCTGATTGGAAAAAGGGCGAATTCAAGGACAATTTCCGAGGCATCTGGCCCATGCTTGATGGTCATCCGGTTTATGTAGAGATTATGGCAACGGAAGATGACTACAACATGTATTCCATTCCCATCAAACTGAATGGGGAGAAATGTAATCTGCTGGTGTCCTACAGCTTCAAGGATAAGAAGTATACCATTCTCGGTGCAAGCCAGGGGATTGATGATCATGGCATGGCAGATCGTGTTTCGACCAAGCTCAAGAAGGGGGATCAGGTAACTACAATATATTATGGAATGACCATAAGCGGAAATGAGGATAATTTCGTGCCTGTGGACGGAGAGACCTTCACCATTGGAGACAATCCTAAGATCAGTGATGAGAATCTTAAGGATGGCAGCTATGGCTACATGTTTGAATTCGTTTCACCAAACGGTGACAGCGCATTGTCGAAGGTGGTACAGTTTGTCCTGAATAAGGGAAATATCACAGCATCTGTTAATTAATTATCCAAACCGCCTTGAAGAGTAAGGTTGCACGGCAGCGAATAAGGACTGACCTCTGCAGAAACAAACTTCTTCTAAAAAATCCCCTAGCTTTAGCTATGGGGAGTGTCAATGAATAGAAGAAAGGGAGATTAAAAATGGCAAACATGAGAGATATCGCACAGAAAGTTAAGGAAGCTGCAAAAAACGCAAAGAAGTTGTCGGAATACGTTGCGCCCAATGGTTTATATTATGAGCAGAACGATATTGACTATCTGATGAATAACGGATATTCACTGGAAGCGGCTCTTAAAGCATTGGCAGATAGCGAAAAGTATAAGACTCCTGTTTCCGGTGGGAGAGTAGCAGGCGGAACAGGAGAAAAGGAATCCGGCAGGAAGGAGTCCGCAAGCTCAGGCAGAACCGGATCCTCGGGTTCAGGAAAAACGGGCAAGGGCAGCACGGCGAGCAATCTCGCTAAAGCCGCGATAGCAGGAGGCATGGCAGGAAGCCCGGGCAAGGGAATGGGACGTGCAGCCAAGATTGCGGGCTGCATGGCACTTGGCGGTACTGCCGGGGCTGCTGCAAGCAGAGCCTATGCGTCGTATAAGGAGGATAATGACATTGATGCCCTTGACAGGGAACTGGCGAAACTAGACAGGGAAATAGCGGATTTAGATGATCAGATTGCGGATCTGGATCTGGAAATACTCCAGGACGAGATTGATGCTTTGGATGATGAGATTCTCGAACTGGATCTTGAAATACTGGATAATGAAATCAATAAGCTTCAGGATGAAATAGACGAACTCGACAGTGAATATGACGACAATGATGATGACGAAGATTACGATAATGACGACGATGATGACGATGATGATGATGATGACGATGACGACGACGATTACGACGATGATGACGACGATTACGACGATGATGACGACGACGATTACGATGATGATGATGATGACGACGACGATGATGACGACGATTACGATGATGACGACGATTACGATGATGATGACGATGAAGATGACGAAGATGATGACGAAGATGACGATGATGATGATGACGACGACGATGATGATGATGATGACGAAGGTTACGAGGATGATGGGGATGATGAATGAGCCACGGATTGGTTTATATCACATTAAGGCGTAAAAGTCATTGACTACACGGCGCGGAGACTCTGACTATAGAGGTCGGAGTCTCCGCGCCGTGGTCAGGATATCCTGAAAAGGTAAAAATTTATCCAATGCGGCGTAAAACC
>CACYDT010000078.1 GCA_902773295.1 uncultured Veillonellaceae bacterium
ACCTGCGGAGATTTTCGTAGTCGGTCTTGCTCAGATGTTTGAGCTGTTGTTTGATCGTTAAGTACATGAGTTTTCACCTCCTTTCCTTCTGATATTATACCATATTAGCAGAAAATTTTCAAGATGCGTCGTGCCAGCCATTCACCTCCACCCTGTAGAGGGTGGAGGTGAATGGCGAAAGCTGCAAATCAGTTATTGCTAATGCCTACATTTATGATAGAAGCTCTCACAGAACTGGATATTTTGAATGCAAAAAAGGAGCTGCAAAAGCAACTCCTACAATCTCATATGGAGCGGGCAATGGGAATCGAACCCACCTCCCGAGCTTGGGAAGCTCGTATTCTACCGATGAACTATGCCCGCATATCTAACTGACTTAAATAGTATATCATTTGTGAAAGGGAAATGCAAGAAAAATTTTTGCAGGTATATTTTTATGAGGGCGGAGGCGGGAAAAGAGTTGCCAAGGGCTTGCTTTTGAGGTATAATTAGAGTACAAGGAGTGCAGTTTTTTACTGGACGGAAGGATGATGACGTATGAGCTCAGTGAATGTAAGTTTCAGTTCGCTCAACAATGCGACAAATTCTGTCAATAATAGCATCAAGAAGATCTCGACGGGTTCTCGTCATCCGGGGGCATCGTACGGGCCGTCTGATTATGCTATTACACAGCGCATGGAGTATAATCTGGGGGGGTACAACCAGTCTGTGGCCAATACCCAGAACGCGAACGCCATGCTGAACACGGCGGCAAGTGCTGTCAACAACACGGTGAGCTCCCTCACCGGTCTGCGCGAGAACATCCTGAATGCGATGAACGGGACGAATGGCGGATCGGATCTGGCGGCAATTCAGCAGTCTGTGGATCAGACGATTTCCCAGATCAACGAGAACGCCGGTGTGACCTACAATGGACAGAAGCTCCTGGATGGCACGAATCCCGGCATCACGGTGGCGGGAATTGACGGTTATGACACGGTTTCCATGGGCGACATGACTTCTGAGGGTCTTGGACTCACAGATTCCCAAGGGAATTCCACAATCAATCTCTCGGATCCGTCATCTTTGAGCAATGCCTTGAGCACCGTGGACGAAGCGCTGAAATCGGCATTGGATCAGGCAACCTCCATCGGTGCGGCCCAGCAGGGCATGGGATTCCAGGAAGAAAACTATGTGACGGCTTCGGAGAATCTCACAGATTCCATGTCCACGATGGATGATACGGATATTGCGGCAGAGTCCGTAAATCTCAAATCCGCCCAGACCCAGCAGCAGTTGGCTCTCTTTGGCCTCCAGGCTCAGATGGGCATGATGGCGAACCGGGCGAATGTGGCACAGCTTCTTGGCCATTGATGGCTGTTTTTTGACAAATGACAGGCATGATCTTGGATTGTGCCTGTTTTTTTCTTGAAAAAATTCCAATTCTAACGTAAAATATAATGATATGAATATAAGCAGGCGTGTTGCCGGAGGCTTGGAAGGCATGCCTGGGCAGGGGAAGGGTAGCATGAAACATGTGGTCGTGGATTTGGAAATGAATCCGGTGAGCAGGGAATTCCGTGAAGTCCGACGTGCCCTGAATGATGAAGTCATCGAAATCGGAGCGGTGAAGCTCGACGAGAATTTCCGGCAGGTGGAGGAGTTCCAGCACTATGTGAGGCCGGAGTACGGCGAAATCCGTTCGCATATCACGAAGCTTACGGGAATTACAAAGGATATGGTAGCGGACAAGGAGACCTTTCGGGTGGTTTTCCGGAAGTTCCTGGAATGGATTGGGCAAGAGGATGTCACCATCTATTCCTGGAGCATGTCGGATATCAAGCAGCTCCGTCAGGAATGCCGATGGAAATGGAAAGAGTTCGACGTGAAATGGCTGGCCGCCCATTGGGTGGATTTGCAGAAGCAATTCGATGACAGGCTGGGTCTCCATAACAGCCTGGCTCTGAAGCATGCACTGGGGGCAATGGACCGCGATTTTGAAGGTACGCAGCATACGGCGCTGGCAGATGCCGCCAATACGTCGGCAATCCTCGCCCTGATGCAGGACGATGTGAAGTTCCGGGAGACCATGAAGCCGGTACTGGAGCTTTTGCAGCCTAAGGAGGAACTTGCTTCTAGCATTGGGGATCTCTGCCCGGAATTATTGAAATTGCAGCAGGATCTGGATTAGGGGATGATTCGCGTGGGGCGTATGGGAGTGCTGGGACCGCAGGGGACGCACAGTGAGGCGGCAGCCCAGTATCTGAATGGAAGACTGGAGAGACCCTGTACTTTGGCGGAGTACGGGGAGATTTTTGATGTGCTTGAAGCAGTGTCCCAAGGAGAAATAGAGGCGGCTCTGGTTCCGGTGGAGAACTCCCTGGAAGGCGCTGTCAATATCACGTTGGATGTGCTGGCTCGCAGCGATGAGCTGCAGGTTTTGCGGGAAGTTGTCTGGCCGGTGCATAACCAGCTCATGGCAAAGCCGGATTGCGGGGAGGTGCGGCGCATCTATTCCCATCCCCAGCCGATTTCGCAGTGCCAGGCGTATCTCCGCAAACATTATCCCCATGCGGAAGTCGTCAAGACGGCCAGCACTGCCAGGGCAGCGGAACTTGTAGCGGAAGAGCCGGCATCGAGCGGATGGGCCGCTGTCTGCACGAAGCGCGCCGGGGAACTCTATGGGCTTGTGCCCCTTGCGGAAGAAATCCAGGACTCGTCAGAGAATTGTACCCGTTTTTTCCTGGTGGGGCGGAGGGATAGCAACCTTCTCCCGTCCTGTGCAGACAAGGTGCTTATCATTTGCCAGATTGACGGCAAGCGGGCGGGAAGCCTCTGCGAAGTTCTGGAGGAATTCGCCCGCAGAAGCGTGAACATGACTCGTATCGAGTCGCGTCCCGCGAGGACGGGACTCGGGGAGTACATCTTTTTTTTCGACCTGGAAACGGATGGAGGGGAGGAACGGCTCCAGGACTCGATTGCCGCTGTACGGGAAAAATGTATATGGCTGCGCAATCTTGGGGCTTTCCCTGTCATAAATGCTTCTCAATAACAGCCGGGTCTTGCAAATGAATTAGAGAAAAATTAAAAATGGATTAAAAACGGGATTCTGGTATTGCCATGGAATTTTTTTTATGTTAATATGTACTTGTTTCGGGAAACGGGCAGAGATGAAGCCGAGGAAACATGGACACTCGCATGAGTCTCGCCAAGCTCCCGGAACAAGCATTTTTTGTTCTTTTTATTGAAGGAGGAGTTTCTTATGAAGAAGACTCTTGTGTCCGCTCTTACGACGGCTCTCGTCGTCGGTGCAGCCAGCACGACTTTTGCTGCTGCCAATCCGTTCACCGATCTCCCTGCTGATCATTGGGCGTATGATGCTGTGACTCAGCTCGCTAATGAGGGGATTGTAGAAGGCTATGGCGACAGGACGTATCGTGGCGATCGCAACATCACTCGTTACGAGATGGCTCAGATGGTTGCCAAGGCTATGGCAAAGCAGGATGTCAGTGCTGCTACCAAGGCTTTGATTGACAAGCTCGCTGCTGAGTTCAGCGAGGAGCTCAACAACCTCGGCGTTCGCGTCTCCAACCTCGAGAAGCATGCCGACATGGTTCAGTGGACCGGCAAGTTGGAGTATACCTATCATAACTTCCGCCAGAAGGATGCTCTTCACGAGCAGAGCGGCAAGCTGAAGGATACTGTGAATGGCTATGTGTTCCGTCTCGAGCCGAAGGCAGAGGTCAATGACCACTGGACAGTGAATGCCCGTTTGGATGCTGTAGGTAGCCTGAATCATGATACGACTACGGATGTGCATCTTGAGCGCGCATGGGCGCAGGGCGACTACAACAACTTCCAGGTGAAGCTCGGCAAGTTCGAGTTCAACCCCGAGCAGGAGCATGGCCTCCTCTGGGATACTGAGGTTTCCGGTGCCGAGATGACCTTCGGGAAGGATCTCACCTTTGCTCTTATGGGCGGCCGCCTTGCTGACGACAAGGTCTATCCCGGTGTCCGTTGGGCAAGCAAGTATTCTCCCTCGGCTTATCAGACGGATGTGTTCTATGACAGCGGTGAAGATCCCGCTACGGTCTTCGGCGTTCGTCTCCAGTATGACAAGGGTTCCAAGCTCTACGGCGGCGTAGGCTTCTATCATATCAAGGATGGCGATCTGAAGGGAACGAAGGCGACCATCGATGGCAGCACGCACGTCATCTCTCCCTATAGCCATGACGGCAATTCTACGACGGACAAGGCCAGCATCTGGACGGTCAATGCCGGCTATCGCTTCAGCGACAAGGCAAACCTCTGGGCAAACTATGCTCGCAACACCAAGGCTGACATTGAGAAGACTTCTTGGCAGGCTCAGTTTGACTATGGTAATTACACGGATCGTCCTGAGAAGGGCGCTTGGGGTGTCTTCCTCGCCTATCGTCAGTTCGGTTACAACACCACGTTCCAGGGCACGATGTACGATGATGCTCTCCGTGGCACGAAGGGCTGGGCTATCGGCGCGAAGTATGCTCCCTTCAAGAACGTTGGTCTCATTGCCAAGTACTTCAACGGCAAGACGATCACTAGTCATGACAAGGTTGAGAAGTTGTTCGGCCGTGTAGAATTCTTCTTCTAATTCGAGAGAAGATATATATAATAGGCGATTCAAAGGACTTCCGCTTCGGCGGAGGTCCTTTTGAGCGTATGGGGGAAATGTACTATGGGAAACCGTGCGGTATGGGCAGAGATTAATCTGGGGGCAATTGCCCATAATTTCCGTGAAATCAGGAAATGCATACAAGGCGGGGCAAAGCTTTGTGCTGTGGTGAAGGCAAACGCTTATGGGCACGGCGCCCTTGCCGTGGCACATAAGGCTCTGGAGGCAGGAGCCGCGTATCTGGCTGTGGCGACGGTGTCCGAGGCATTGGAACTGCGGGAAGCGGGGATTACAGCACCGATTCTCATGTTGGGATTGGCGCCCAGGGAGGCAGCCCCTGAGATCGTGGAGCATGATATCACCCAGGCAGTCTGTGATATCCATCTGGCTAAAGCGATTTCTGTTGAGGCCGCGAGACAGGGAAAGCCGGCGAAACTCCATTTGAAAGTGGAGACGGGGATGGGGCGCATTGGGGTTCCTCCCCGGTCGGCGATTGCCCTCGCAAAGGAGATTACCGCTCTGCCCTCTGTGGAACTGGAGGGGCTTTTCTCTCATTTCGCGGCGGCGGACGAAAAAGACAAGGGTTATGTGCGGGAGCAGCTCGCCCGTTTCCGGGAAACCATCCGGGGCATCGAAGCGGAGGGAATCCGCATTCCTTTGAAACATATTGCTGAATCGGCGGCAATCCTGGAGATTCCCGAAGCGCATTTCGATATGGTTCGTGCGGGCATCATTGAGTATGGCTTGTGGCCTTCCACTGAGGTCAGCCATCCCGTTGTATTGCGCCAGGCCATGAAGCTTCAGGCAAGAGTTGCTCTGGTCAAGACAATTCGGGCGGGGGAATCCGTTGGCTACGGGAGGCAGTTCGTTGCAGCGAGGGAATCCCGCATTGCCACCTTGCCCATTGGATACGCGGACGGATATATCCGTGCCTATGGGAAACATGGCGAAGTGGAAATCCGGGGGAAGCGTGCGCCGGTCGCCGGACGTGTCTGCATGGACCAGGTCATGGTGGATGTCACGGAGATTCCGGAAGTGCAGGAAGGGGATATTGCCACACTGTTCGGTTCGGAGACGCTGACCGCCGATGAAGCGGCGAGATGGCTTGACACGATCAATTACGAAGTCACCTGCCTGGTGTCTGCAAGGGTGCCGCGGGTTTACAAGGAGTAAAAAGAAAGCCGCTGCGATGCAGCGGCTTTCTGGTTAGGGAATGGCAGAAATAAGTTGTGTTACTGCAGGAGCTGTTTCTTCCAGTATTCCAGGTCGGGGGGATTGAGGGGGAGGTCAATGACTTGCCCGTTGTCATAGTAGAAGCGGAAGCGCACTTCGTCGGCATTTCGTATGGCGGGAAGGCTGGAGCGGGGAAGTTCCACGAAAAGCTTGTTCTCGTTCTGGAATTGATGCTCGATATCGTCTTCCGGAGGCGGGCCGTGCTTGACGGTCGCCACCATTTCCCAAGCATCCCCGTCTGTGTAGAGGATGGCTTTGGGCTCCAGTTGCGAGGAATCGTAGCGATAGTCCCAAAGCGTCAGTATGGCGCCTTCCAGCTTGCCCCCCTCGGTGAAAGAACTCTGGAAGTCGATGCGGCAGTATGCGGAGAGGCTTTCCGCAGTGCGGTGGTCGATGTGCCAGGTATAGGATAAGCCAAAGATTCCTGTCATGATCAGGATGATGCCGAAAATGGTAAGAAAATGTTTCATAAGAATCCTCCTTGCTTTATTATAGCATATTCCATAAAATCCTTGCAATTTCTGCATAATATGAGAAAATGGATGGTGGCATATATCTTAAAATTTATTTGTTACCAGTTCCTAAGGAGAAATTGGAGGTGGCTCGCATGGCAGTAAAGCTGTTTGTGACGGATTTGGATGGGACGCTCCTGCCCAGCGGCAAGGAGGTCTCCCCGGAGAATATCCGGGCAGTGCAGGAGGCAGCTGCCCGTGGCGTGGTGGTGACAATCGCTACAGGCCGGATGTATCGGGCGACCCTGCCCGTTGCCCAATCCCTCGGGGTGGATGTTCCTATCATCACTTATAATGGTGCGCTTATAAAGTCTGTGCAGGGGGAGGTTTTCTATTCGGACTCCCTTTTGCCGGAAAACATCCTGGCGGTTCTGGAATTCTGCCGTGAGAAGAACTGGCATATCCAGCTCTACAGCGATGATGTGCTGTATTATGCGGAGGCGAATCGTTATTCGGAGCGCTATGAGGCTTTGCAGCAGATCAAGGGGCAGGCTGTTGGCTGGCAGGAGCTTGCGAAGCGCACGGCGCATGTTACGAAACTCCTTTCGGTCAGCGACAGTCAGGAGGAGACCGATGAGCGCGTCCGTATTTTGCAGTCGGAGTTTGAGGGCAGGCTGGTTGTCATGAAATCCCATCCGCTTTATACGGAAATCATCAATCCCGGCATCAGCAAGGCGGCAGGGCTTGAGCGTCTTGCTTCCTTGCTTGGAATTGATATCCGGGATACCATGGCCATTGGGGATTCGGACAACGATATTCCCATGCTCAAGGCAGCCGGGAAAAGCGTTGCCATGGGAAATGCCCTGCCCGGGGTCAAGGATGTGTGCGACTATGTGACGGGAAGCTGCGAAGACAATGGGGTTGCCGAGGCAATCCGGCAGTATGTGTTGCAGGAAAAGTGAGTGCTTGGTTGGTTCCGGAGGTGAAGCACATGAAAGATGTGGAGAAGGATTTGGACGCAAGGCGCGAAAAGCCGCGGCTGGTCATTGTCACCGGCATGTCGGGGAGCGGGAAGACCCAGGCATGCCGTTATATGGAGGATCTGGGATATTTTTGTGTGGATAACCTGCCCCCTGTGTTTATTCCAAAATTTGTGGAAATCTGCTCCCATTCCGGCGGTCATGTGAGCCAGGTGGTTCTCGTCGTGGATACTCGGAGCCGCGACTTTTTTGGCACATTTGTTCAGGTGCTGGAGGATATGGACAAGTCGGATACACCCTATGAGATGCTCTTCATGGATGCATCTGATGCAGCGATTATCCGGCGCTACAAGGAGACGCGCCGCCGACATCCCATGGCACCGTCTTCCCGTATTTCTGAAGGGATTGCGAAGGAACGGGAGCGTCTGGCCCCGGTGCGGAGCAAGGCGACATATATCATTGATACGTCAGAGCTCAAGAAGGTAGAACTCAAAGGAAAGATCCAGAGGCTGTTCGGCACGTCGGACGGGGAGCAGATGAATATCAATGTCCTGTCGTTCGGCTTCAAGTTCGGCATGCCATTGGATGCGGATATGGTGCTGGATGTGCGCTTCCTTCCGAATCCTTTCTACCATGAGTCCATGCGCCACAAGAGCGGGGCCGTTCCGGAAGTGGCGGAATACATTGCGAAGTGGCCGGTGACGCAGGAGTTCATGGAGAAGCTGGATGCTTTTGTGGATTTTTTGGTGCCTCAGTACATGAAAGAGGGAAAGAGCCAGCTCGTCATTGCCGTGGGCTGCACGGGCGGCATGCATCGGAGCGTCTACATAGCAAAGCATATCTATGACCGATGGAAGGATCGGGGGCTTCCTGTGCGCTTGGAGCATCGGGATCTCATGAAGAATGAGGTCTGGGAGCATGTGCGCGAGGAATGCTGAGAGGAAGGGATAGAAGATGTATTTACTGAAATGGCTCTATCCCGGCATGAAGTTCAAGCGATGGTTTTTTCTGTTTGCGGTTGGGGTCATTACTTCCGGTATCGGCCTTGCGTTGATGTTCGATTATAAATATCTTGACCTCATTGAGGAAAGTATTTTTCGGGCAGTGTATTTCTGGCAGGGCAGCTACAGCTACACGATGGTAAGCGTAGTGGGATTTGTCGCGATTCTTCTGGGGTTTGTCCTCATGCTCGTGGCAACGCGCAATGTCATACGTTCCATCATCCTGATTCTCGTGCCCGATAAGTCCGAGCGTCTTGTGGACATTATCTATGCGAAGCGGAAATTGGGCAGGGGTCCGGCGGTGACGGTCATGGGCGGCGGGCATGGCCTTTCTGTACTCCTTCGCGGCATCAAGTCAGCGACAAGCAATGTGACTGCCGTTGTAACCGTGGCGGATGATGGAGGCTCTTCCGGAAGGCTCCGGGAGGATTTGGGGATCATTCCGCCGGGAGACCTCAGGAACTGTCTTGTGGCTCTGGCAGATACGGAGCCTTTGATGGAAAAGCTGTTCCAGTACCGTTTCGAAGGAAAGGGGGCGTTGGCCGGGCACAGCTTCGGGAATCTGTTCCTCGCTGCCATGAACGAGGTGACGGGGGATATGGAAACTGCCCTCCAAAAATCATCAAAGGTATTGGCAGTGAAGGGCAGCGTCCTTCCTGCCAGCAAGGAGCATGTCCGCCTGGATGCCATCATGACGGACGGCACTGTAGTGGAAGGTGAGTCCCATATTCCGGAGGCTCACAAGAAGATCCGGCGCGTGAAGCTCTTTCCGGAAAAGGTCCAGCCTGTGGAGTCCGCGCTGGAGGCATTGAAGAATGCCGATGCCATCATCCTGGGGCCGGGAAGCCTTTATACGAGCGTCATGCCGAATCTTCTGGTGGATGGCATGGCAGAAGCTCTCAGGAAGAGCAAGGCGCTCAAAATCTATATCTGCAATGTGATGACCCAGCCCGGGGAAACCGATGGATATACGGCTTCTATGCATGTCAAGGCCATTCTCGATCATGCGGGGAAGGGCGCGATTGATTTTGTTCTGGTGAATTCCAGGGAAATATCCCCTGAGATGCAGGAGTTTTATGCAGCTGAGGGAGCACAGCCCGTCAAGGTGGATGAAGATGCAATCAATGCCATGGGCGTAGGTGTGGTCAAGGCGGATATCATCAACGAGACCGATGTGATCCGTCATAATCCGGACAAGCTCTGCAGGAGCGTCATGCGGATGGTATATGACCTGCGGCATTCCGATACTCTGGATTTTGAGGCAATGGGGAGATGACATGGCATCCTTTGCAACGGAAGTGAAGAATGAGCTGGCGCGCCTCATCTATGAAAAGGAGTGCTGCCGGTCTGTGGAACTGGCGGCTCTCCTGCGCATGGGGGGGACGGTTATCTTCGGTCCCCGGCATGCTTTCGGGGTCAGATTCACTGCAGAGAATGCGGCGGTAGCACGCAAAGTGCTGACACTGCTGAAAAGGGAAATGGATGGTGTGCGTACGGAGGTCATGGTCAGCCGGGCCAGACGCCTCAGGAAGCGCAACAGTTATACGGTTCAAGTGCCCCCATCGCCCGGGACGGTGGACTTGCTGACCCATCTCGGGCTCATGCGGGCCGGGAGCCTGAACATGGGAACGGACTTGACGCGCCTGCGCCGTTCCTGCTGCCGCGCGGCCTATCTTCGCGGAGCATTTTTGGGGGGCGGAAGCGTGAACCGCCCGGAGTCAAGCTATCATCTGGAACTTGTGACAGGAACGTATCCTTTGGCGGAACTTCTGTTGACAATTCTGCGGCGTCTGGAATTTCCTGCGGGAATGTCTGAGCGGAAGGATGATTACGTCGTTTATATCAAGGAAGGGGATGCGGTCATCGACTTCCTTGGTATGCTCCATGCGGACAAAGCTGTGGAGCGTTTTGAGGTGGCGCGCAATGTGAAGGAGGTCCGCAACCAGGTGAACCGTCTGGTCAATTGCGAGACAGCAAATCTACAGAAGGCGGTGGATGCGGCAGGGAGGCAGATGGAGGATATCCGGCTTCTTATGAGCCGGGGAGGAATGGAAGGGCTGACGGAGCAGATGCGCGAAACGGCCGAGGCACGTCTTGCGCATCCGGAAGCAACCCTTGCGGAGCTTGCAGAGCTTCTTTGTATCAGCAAATCAGGATTGAACCATCGCATGAGGGGGCTTCGGAACCTCGCGATGGCCTTGAGAGGAGAGGGATGAAAATCGTTTTTGCTTGGATCAAGCGGTTTCTTGGAATTCTTGCGGGCTCGCTCATGGCGTTCCTGCTTTATCTCTATGCAACGCCTGCCCCCGAAGGATTTCCGGTTTTGGAATACCACATGGTGACATCCAGGGATGTGACGATAACTGATTCGAATGCGTATGCTTACAATGTCCCTCCGGAGGATTTCCGGGAGCAGCTGGACTATCTGCAGGAACAGGGATATACGACCATTTCTATGCTGGAATACATGAAGGCGAGGAAAGGAAAGGCAGAACTCCCGGAGAAGCCGATTATATTGACCTTTGATGACGGGTATATGGACAATTATGCAGAGATGCTGCCAATCCTGGAAGAGCACGGCATGAAAGCGACGGTCTACATGATAACGAATCATATTGGGACCCCGGGCTATCTGGGATGGGAAGAGCTTCGTGCGATGCAGGAGCGCGGCGTGGAAATCGGCAGCCACACGGCAAACCATCTTCCCTTGACAACCCTTTCGCCGGAAGAACGGGAAGAAGAGGTGTACCTGTCGAAGCTGCTTATGGAATGGAATGGGATCCGTACGGTATTCAGCTTCTCTTATCCGAATGGGGCGTATGATGAGACCATGCCGGGCCTGCTGCAGAAAAATGAGTATCTGACAGCAGTGACCGGAGATGCCGGGCTCAATACCGTTGAGACGGATCCCTTCCTGATGCAGCGCGTGAATATCCCGCATCCCAGATGGGGGATCCTTGAGTTCAGGTATCGTTTGTGGAAGGCGGAAGCCTTTGCGAAGTTAGGTATGTGGCAACACAAAAAATCATAAATTGGAGTGAGTGGAAACGATGAGTTTCAGAAAGAACTGTGGAAGACTGGCGTTGGCTTTGTGCCTTTCCGTGGGATTTATGGGAGGCGGGGATGCAGATGCGGCAGATCGCGCGTCTGTGTCCTCCACCCGGGTGGATTTGGTGCGAAGGATCCATGAGCCGGACTATGGGAAGGAAAAAGCGGGGGATGTGAAACAGGCCATGGAAAAGAAGGCCGTGAAGAAAAAGGTGGAGAAAAAGGATGCCGAAGGCATGATGATGCGGCGATGGGAAGTGGAGTCCAGGGACACCGGAGGGACTTTGCTTTTTTCCGACAGTCCGGAGTATGTGTCAAGGGACGGAATCCTTTATGCGGATACGGTGAGCGGTGATGCGCGGATTCTTTACTATCATCTGAACGATACTGACCAACGGAAGAAAGTTGCCGTGGTGCTGCAGAATCCGCAGGATGTTCCCGCTACGGTGACGGTGACGCGCGGCGGGGATAGTGCGCCGAGCGAGGATTACCTGAAAGTGGGGAAGGCAACGCAGACGGCATATTTTCGCAGCCGGATGCATGATGTCATCTATTTGAAGCCGGGAGAGAAACGAGTGTTGCAGGGGGCCATGGATCAAAGGGTTCTTCGGCCGGGACAGCTTGTCTATGGGGTCTATGACTTTTCCGCAGCCAATAAGGTAAAGGTATCGGTGATTATGTATCCGGAGAATGTGAGCCCCTATGTGTTTATCGAGGGAGCTAAGGTACTGCCGAAGGATGAGCAGCGCCTGCGGGGAACTTTCCATGGGATGGATCGTGTCATCACCAGTGTGAAGCCTTATGATGGAGCCAAAGAAGGGGCGGTTTATATTCCGTTGGTAGACGATGTTTGGGATACCTATCGGGAAGGCGTGGATGCTACGGATGGGAGCAAGGTCGTCAACTGCGGAAACTATGGTGTGAGCTATCGCCTTCAGATTCCTACGGCTGGAAACGGGAGGACAAAGTATGCCCTTTCTCCTCTGGGCGGGGTCTATGCCGGAGCCATGGTGGCTCGTGTCAGCCAGGGAAATCCCCATGTGTTTCTCACGCCTTCGGGGCGGACCTATTTCGGTGACAGGGCAGTATCGGACAAGGAGTACGCCGCGATGGAAAACGCGAGGGAGCAAGGGTTTGAGCTCCTGACAGAGACTACGGAGCAGGCGGATCTTGGAGACTATGCGAATTTCGTGCCCGTGACGTTTGAATTCTCTCCGCCGGGAGCCTCCAATCTGCCGGTGAATTTCATATTGATGCCGGCAAGTCCTTGAGATGAACGGGAGTATGGGAGTATGGGAGTATGAAAGAAAAAAGCTATACGGTTCCAGCCATATCGGTAGTTGTACCCGTATATAATTCCGAACAATTTATAAAAGATTGTATCGACAGTATTCTCGGACAAACCTTTCAGGATTTTGAATTGATACTTATCGATGATGCTTCTACAGATTCTACGTGGGAAATATGTACGCAATATTCTAACAATCCTCATGTGCGGTTATACAGCCATGAAATGAATAGAGGATCTTCTGTAACCAAGAATGAAGGGAGAGATTATGCGATAGGAAAGTACATTGCATATGTTGATTGCGATGACTTTATCTTGCCGGAATACTTGGAAAAATTATATTTTGCAGCAGAAAAACATAAAGCAGATGTTGTCCGGATGGGGCATATATTTTTCGCTTGGTGTGAGGAACAGAAGATATATGCACCTGCGGGAAAGTGGGTGACATTTGATCATGAGGCTCAATTATCATTCGATATAGCAAGCCGCATGGAAGCCTTTTGGAAAAGAGCTGTTCCTCCTATGCAATGGGAAACACTTTTTTTACGGGATTTCTTGATAAGTTCCGGGATTAAATTTGAAGATACGTTTTGTGATGACATTTTATTTCATTTTGCGGTGTTGTATTATAGCAAAGTGTATATTTTTATTCCGGACATGTTATATGGTTTTCGATTGACACCACACTCCATTTCCAGAGGTGCTGATCTAGAAAAGAGCGAAAAAATTTGACATCATTGATTAACGTGATGCGGTATGCGAAGAGGCGTGTTTCAAAATCGCCTAAATCTGGTTGACAGTCTCCCAGGAGCAGAATTGTCTCAAATGCCGTTCAAATAAAATAAAGCACAC
>CACYDT010000079.1 GCA_902773295.1 uncultured Veillonellaceae bacterium
AGAGATCGAAGCACTCAGGAAGGATCTTCCTGCACCTGAAAAAGAGCCGGTGAAGGAAGGGGAAAGGAAACCCGTGCAGGAAAGCCTTGCGCCGAAGGTGGAAACAGCAGCAGACACCCAGCCAAGGGATGGCGTTGACCCGCGCATCCTGCAGCTCTGCGATGCGGGAGGCATTCTGCTGGACGAGGTAAGCAAAGCTCTCCAGGATATGGGGATCTCTCCAGGTTATGTCATGGTGAGGGACTTCCCCTCCAACATCGTGGACGAGCTGGCCGTCCACTGGCAGGAAGTCAGGGAGCACATCAATGAAATGAGGATACCGTTCTAAGGAGGAGCAGAAAAATGGCAGGAACATGGGGAAGCAAAGCATCTTGGGGAAACAGCAGCACACAGCAGGTACCGGCACCGTCCCCTGCTGCAGAGCAGGAAGAGGATATGGTGCTCGGGTGGGATGATACCTTCACCTGTGAGGATACGCCGGAATACATCCTGCTGGATCCGGGAGAATACGTGTTCACAGTGAAGTCGTTTGAACGGGGATACTACAACGGGAGCGACGATGGGAAAATCAAGGCATGCCCGATGGCGAAGCTCCATCTGGAGGTGACGACACCGAAAGGGGTGGCAAGGGTGGACGACACCATCTTCCTGAAGATGAAATCGAAATGGAAGATCGATGCCTTCTTCCGGTGCCTTGGTCTTGCAAAGGTGGGGCAGGCATACACGCCGAACTGGAACGGCGTTGCCGGGATGCAGGGACGTGCCAAGATTAAGAGCATCGAGCGCAAAGGGAAGAAATACAACAATATTGACCGCTACGTTTACCCGGAGAAGTGATGCGAGATGAACCTGAGACCATACCAGGAAGAAGCAAGAAAACGAGTAGAAGAGGAATGGCGGAAAGGGAACAGGAAAACGCTCCTTGTCCTGCCCACCGGCACTGGGAAGACCATCGTGTTCAGCAGGATCGCGGCAGACATGGTGATGCAGGGAAAGAAAGTTCTCATCCTTGCTCATCGGGGAGAGCTTCTGGAGCAGGCCGCTGACAAGCTGAGAAAATCCACAGGGCTTGCCGCCCTGTTGGAGAAAGCAGAGAGCACTTCCCTGGGGAAATGGTGCAGCGTCGTTGTTGGAAGCGTCCAGACCCTGATGCGGGAGAGCCGCCTAAAAAAGTTCCGGAAGGATGCCTTTGGCACCATCATCGTAGACGAAGCACATCATGCGCTTTCTGCGAGCTACCAGAACGTCCTCGAACATTTCGATGGCGCGGATGTGCTGGGCGTCACAGCAACACCGGACCGCAGCGACATGAAGGACATGGGGGAGTATTTCGACAGTTTAGCTTATGAATATTCCCTGGCCAGAGCCATCAAGGACGGGTATCTCTGCTCCATCCAGGCGCAGACCATTCCTTTGCAGCTGGATATATCCCATGTGTCCATGATGAACGGGGACTACAAGGCCAGCGAGGTGGGAACAGCTCTGGATCCGTACCTTGGCCAGATTGCGAAAGAGATGAAGTCGTATTGCAAGGGACGCAAGACCGTAGTCTTCCTCCCCTTGGTGGCAACCTCCAAGAAATTTTGCCAGATGCTCCGGAGAGAGGGATTCCGGGCGGCGGAAGTCAACGGGGAATCCAAGGACAGGGCGGAAATCCTCCATGGGTTCGACAGGGGAGAGTATGACATCCTCTGCAACTCCATGCTTTTGACTGAGGGGTGGGACTGCCCGTCGGTAGACTGCATCGTAGTCCTCAGGCCGACAAAGAGCCGGAGTCTTTATTCCCAGATGGTGGGGCGCGGAACCCGTCTCTTTGATGGCAAGGAATCCCTGCTCCTGCTGGATTTCCTCTGGCTCACGGAAAGGCACGAACTCTGCCGCCCTGCGCATCTTTTGGCAAGATCCAAGGAGATTGCCGAAGCCATGGGACGGAAGATTGAGGAGGCAGATACCCCCGTCGATCTGGAAGAGGCAGAGAAGCTTGCGAGTCAGGACGTTGTGATGCAGAGGGAAGAATCCCTAGCAAAAGAACTGGATGCGATGAAGAAGCGCAAGAGAAAACTCGTGGATCCTCTGCAGTTCGAATTCTCCATCCAGGCAGAGGATCTTGCGGGCTATGTCCCCGCCTTTGGCAGCGACATGGGACCTGTCACGGACAAGCAGAAGGCATTGCTGGAAAAATACGGGATTTTCCCGGATGAAATTGAATGCCAAGGCAAGGCAAGCCTGCTCCTGAACCGCCTGCACAAGCGGCGGGAGGAAGGGCTCACAACGCCGAAACAGATCAGGTTTTTGGAAGGAAAGGGGTTCCAGCATGTAGGAACATGGAGCTTTGACGCGGCAAGGAAGCTGATTGACCGCATCGCGGCCAACGGCTGGCGCGTCCCAGGGGGCATCGCCCCGCAGACGTTCAAACCGCAGCCGGAAACGGCTGCCGAAGAACAGGGCAATTTCGAATCTTGGACAGCATTGGCCAATTGAGCGCCGGTGCACGGGAAGCGGAACAGAAGAAGAGGATGAGGGAGAGGCGGCCAGCATGGGACTTCGCGAGCCCATGAGTGAGAAGGACTGCATGGCGCACAGATGGGCGTCGCTGCGCTTGGGGATCTTGGCTTTTCAAATGGAATGCATACCGTGCGTCTAGCACAAGAGGACAAAATAAGCGGATGTACACCTCAAAAATACAAATCTTTGGGGCTTGTTAAGTGCACCCTGAAACAGGGCAGGAGGAGAGAGTTTATGGATTTGCTGGAATGCCTGCGGCATGTTGACCCGGCATCCTGCAGCTATGATGAATGGTGTCAGGTAGGAATGGCGCTGAAGCACGAGGGATACCAGGTTCCTGCATGGGACAGCTGGAGCGCAAGGGATAGTGCCCGCTACCATGCAGGGGATTGCGAAAAGAAGTGGGAAAGCTTCCGCGAGGAGACGGATACCCCTGTCACCGGCGGAACCATCGTCGAGCTGGCAAAGCGCAGGGGATGGGTGCCCGACACCGGGGATGCCGTTTTGGACTGGAATGACACATTGGTCTGCGATGCCGGGAAACAGGAGGGCGTCATCATCGACAGGAACTGGGTGGAAGGGCAGGAAGTCCATCCACCGGAAAACAAAGACTGGAACCCGCGGGAAGAGCTGGCCAGATACCTGGAGGCTCTTTTCCAGCCGGATGAATGTGTCGGGTATGTGACGGAATGCTTCGAGGACAGCGACGGACGCCTGAAACCTGGCGGGAAAGGCGTCTATGCCAGGACTGCCGGGGAGATTGTCGAAGACCTGAAACGGTATAAAGACATGGGGAAAGCCATCGGGGACTATGACCAGGCTTGTGGGGCATGGATCCGGTTCAATCCCCTGGACGGCAAGGGCGTCAGGAATGCGAACGTCACAAGTTTCCGCTATGCGCTCATCGAGTCGGACAGCATGCCAATCGACCGGCAGAATGCGCTGATCCGTGCACTGGAGCTTCCCGTGGCCGCCATGGTGCACAGCGGGGGGAAAAGCGTCCATGCCATCGTCCACATTGACGCGAAGGACTACAACGAGTACCGCCAGCGGGTGGACTCCATGTACAAGGCCTGCGAGAAGAACGGCCTCCTGCTCGACAAGCAGAACCGCAACCCGTCCAGGCTTTCCCGCATGCCAGGCGTCATGCGGGCAGGAAAGAAGCAGTTCCTCATCGCCACGAACTTTGGCAAGGAGAGCTATGAGACATGGTTGGAGTGGTACGAAGAGCAGAATGACGACCTGCCGGAATTCGAGAACCTGGAGGCCGTCTGGGACAGAATGCCGCCCCTTGCGCCGCCGCTCATTGAGGGAGTCCTGCGGCAGGGACACAAGATGCTGATTTCCGGTCCGTCCAAGGCAGGGAAGTCCTTCGCCCAAATCGAGATGGCCATTGCCATCGCCGAGGGGGCGCGCTGGATGGGATGGAAATGCTCTGCGGGGAAGGTGGTCTATGTCAATTTCGAGCTGGATCGACCCAGCTGCCTGCATCGTTTCGCTGATGTGTACGCAGCCATGGGGCTCAATGGAGCAGGCCGCTCCAACATCGAGATTTGGAACCTGCGTGGGCAGTCCATGCAGCTGGATAAGCTTGCCCCAAAGCTCATCAGAAGAGCCCAGCGTGTGAAGCCCATGGCCATCATCCTCGACCCCATCTACAAGACGCTCACCGGGGACGAGAACAGCGCGGAGCAGATGGCCATCTTCTGCAACCAGTTCGACCGCGTGTGCTCCGAGGTGGGGTGCAGCGTCATCTACTGCCATCACCACTCCAAGGGGGCGCAGGGCGGCAAGAAGGCCATGGACCGGGCATCCGGCTCCGGGGTCTTCGCCCGCGACCCGGACGCGCTCCTGGACCTCATCGAGCTGCCTCTGAGGGATTCCCATTATGATTATTTGAAGGTGCGTGCCGCATGCAGAGCCATCATTGCCTTCTTGGATAAACAAGCCCAAGGATGGCGGGATGATGCCGGCCTCGATGATTTTCTATCGAAACCGGCTCTCATGGAGTGCGCCAGGAAAGAAGGCCGGCTTTCCGCTTCGCAGCTTGCGGAACTGGATGCCGCTGTCGCCGAAGCAGAACGCCATGCCAGTCACATAACAGCATGGCGCATCAGCTGCACCCTGCGCGAGTACGAGAGGCCGGACGACCGGGATGTCTACTTTTCATGGCCCGTCCATGTGGCTGATGACAGCGGTGCGCTCAAAGACATCCGGCCGGAAATCGAAGTGGGCGGCCGCATCATCCAGCCAAGGGACAAGAGCGACGGGAGCAAAAAGGAGACCAAGGAAAAGGAAGAACGGCAGGCTATCATAGATGCCTACACTCTCATCGCCTCGGAAAAGGAACCGGATGATGATGGCATGGTGCGCGTGACAGTGCAGGATTTCGTCGAGCATTCCGAAGAGTACTTCGGCAAGGAACTCAAGCGGGCATCCATGTACAAGAAGCTGCGGAAATTCGATGATTTCACCATCGAGGACAGCATCGTGGCTCCTGCCGAAAATGAGAAGTCATAGCCCTGTGGATATTGTGGATAACATGTGGATAACCCTGTGGATAAGTCAGCTGTTTCTGTTTCTTTTTTGTACTATATATACATATAGAAACAGTAACAGAAAATGACAGGATGGGAGGGTTAGTCACTTTGACTGTGAATGGGATACACCCGTGGTAGGGGGGAGCAAGCTCTCCCCCCACTACCCTGCCGGCACGGGCATCCCACTCACTACGCCAAGGCTACCGTCAAAGGTGACAACACTCCTCCAATTCCTAGCGGAAAGGAACAGCAGAATGAAAAAGAGAAGAATTTCTGAAAAATATAGCGAAAAGGCCATGATTGAGTTTGGTGAAAGGTATGCGGAAGAGCTGGATGCACTGGCCAAGGCAATCATCGCCAGAGAGAATGCCGAACAGGCAGAGAAAAAAGCCCGCAGAGATATTTGGATAGCGTTGAAGACCAGCGGATTGAAAGCATTCAAGGGGGAAAATATTCGAGTCCGCATTACTAGCGCACGTGATCGTGTAACATTAGATCTCAAAAAATTGCAGGCAGAAGACAGCGATCTGTGTGCGAATCTGGTGGATACATATCCGAAATGGATTCATACAAAGGAAACGATATGGGCAAAGCTTATGGGGAAATACAGCCATGATTGAGTTCTTCATGGCGATGCAGATCCCGACCGTGACACATCAGGAAAAGCAGGTGGCCATCATCAGGGGGAAGCCGAGGTTCTACGAGGGGAGCCGCCTGAATGATGCCAGGCAGAAATATATGGCATACCTTGGGAAGCACCGTCCGGAAAAGCCGTTGCAGGGTCCTCTGAGGCTGGTGACCAAGTGGGTGTTCCCCGCAACGGCAGGGCATCCCCCCAACACATGGAAGGCCACGCGCCCCGACACCGACAACCTGGTGAAGCTC
>CACYDT010000080.1 GCA_902773295.1 uncultured Veillonellaceae bacterium
ACATGGTACAATCCTCCTTCCTTGGTTTAATTATACATCATGTTGTGCAAAAATGTAAATGTTATTTTAATGTTTTTAACATATTCATGCACTATATTCCATATCCCAGAGATTTTTCCTGCCATTTCCCAGCAATTTTGTATACTTGTCACGTATGATGTGAACTGTAATAATTTTCTAATATTTCCAGAGATGAGGAGAGAGACTAGCCCACACAAACAAAAATGACCAAAACAAATCCGCTTTGGTCATTTTTCTGAATCCTGCGCCCGGAAGCCAAGCGCGGGCTCATTCCTATTCTCCTGAAAACGAAAGATGTCGGCCGTCCTCCTGACGGAATGCTTCACCATAGGCACAGAACGCTATTTCCTGTATGCCGAAGACGAAATCCTGCGAGCCATTGTAGATGTAGCCTTCCCGCGGGAAGAAAAGCGCCCGGTTCCGGATGGCCTTCATGGAACTCAAAGCGGGATCTTCCAGGTATCCATTGACAAACTTCTGCGTGTCAAAGGCACCTTTGTCATCATAGCTTGGAAGCAGCAGAATATCCGGATTGCTCTTGACTAAAAGCTCCTTTGTCAGAGGGTCGCCATTCCGTACGCCGATTGCCGCACTCGCATTTGTCACACCTGCATGCTTGCACATATCGTCGAATGCGCTTCCGGCACCGCCGTAGTTCGTCATCACCGATAGCAGAACAACAGATTTCCTCTCATTCTCCGGTATTCGGGCGACTTTGGATGCGATTTCGCGCTCCGCTTCGTCCATAGCAGCGATCAGCTTTTCCCCACGCTCTTCTTCCCATAGCCCTTTCGCCATCAAACGGATGTTTGCCTGCACTTCCTCATAGGAATTGCTGGGGCCGCAGACAACAACGGGAATTTTCAGATCCTCCAGTGCTGCAATCTGCTCCTGGCTGACCCATGGTGTAGCAAAGACGATATCGGGATGCCAAGCAATGATTTGCTCCACCGTTGGATTGTCCACTTTCTCACGGATTTTTTTCGCTTTTTCCACGACTACGGATTCCTTCGGGTCATCAAGGAAGCGATCGACAGCTACTAATTTGTGGGAAGGAACAAGACCCAGGGCAATTTCATCCGTGTAGATGGAGAGCGTCAGGATGCGCTCCGGCTTTTTGGAGATTTGCACGGTATGCCCCCGCGTGTCCATCACCTTGCAGCCCTGTTCCGTCTCTTGGGCTGAGCTGCCGCAGCCCAAGACAAGGATCAGGACGAGAAGACAGGAAATCGCTGCTCCGAAAAGAAAAATTCTACGCATTTCAATCCCCCATCAGAAGGAACAGGTGAGGCCAAACTGGAAGAAACGGCCCTTGCCAGGATATTGTGCCCAATTTGTCGAAGGAGATACCTGATATTCCTGGTTCGTAAGGTTATTGACCCTGAAATAGGCCGTAAAATTCTTGGTAATATCGTAGCTCGCATTGAAATCAAGCAAGAAATAGTGCCTGGTGTTGTAGAATTGGCGATTCAGGCCACTGCCAAGGGTACCCATCAGGTTCGCCTTCCACGGTCCCTTTTTGAAATGGACGCCCAGCCGGTAGCCGTTTGGCTGCTGGTTCTTGCCCGTGACATCCGTACTGCTTTCGCTTCCTTGCGCGTTGGTCTTGATATAGGAATAGCCGGCATCCATGCTCCAATGCTGGTCGAAGATTTTCTGCACGGATAGCTCGAAACCGTGCTTTTTTTCATGCGCGATATTCATCGCATCAGTTCTTCCTGTGGCTCCGTCATATACCCAATAAATGGCATCATGAATCTCGCTCCAGAAAAGACTTGCGCCAAGGGTCGTCTTGTCATCGATCTTATGTGTGACACCGATGGTCTCCGTGTGGCCCGTTTCCGGCTTCAGATCCGGGTTGCCGAACATCAGCCAAAGGGGATTGCTATAATAAAGGTCATCGGCAGTGGGAGCCTTGAACACACGCCCCCAAGAGGCATAGAACTGAGTCTTGTTTCCGGCATTGTAGTTAAGGGCAAGCTTCGGGGACCAATGTGTGCCGAAAAGGCTGTGATGATCCAGGCGCAGCCCCGGGATGAATGACCATTTAGGAGCAAACGCCCATGTATCCTGCAAATAGATTGCGCTGCTGCGAATCTTTTCCCCGTTGTAGCCTTTGTCGGAATTCGTTGAGTCGCTTTGCCTCCATTCGGCGCCTGCCACCAGCGTGTTTTTCTTGCCCAGTGTCCAGCCGTTCTGGTACTCTATGCCGACAGTTTTTGTAGTAAAGGGGGATGACTGTTCCGCACCGGCATCATCCAGCCCGAAAGACGTCCACTTGTAGTTGTCATAGACCCGCAGGAACCCGGGAGTTCTGGTTCCCTCTTTGAAATGGTAGGACAGTGCCACATTGTTGAAAAGTTCGTCCTGCTTGCCGTTGAATCTAAAATCCGGAAACACGCCGGTATACGCGCCTCCATGGATGGATTTGTGCTCAAACTCCAGCCGCAGGGAACTGCGGTCGTCAATCTCTCCGTCTATCCGGGCTGTGAATGAATTGTTCTTCTGATCGCTGTTCGGCATGGAGTGGTTGCTGCCATTGTACTTATAATTGAAATGATTCTGGCGCTGCAAACCGCCTGTAACGAACCAGCTCACCCTTCCCTGGCTTCCCTCGTTGGACAACTCGTAATTGTACGTATCCCAGGAGCCTGCATTGACATCCACTGTCGTGCGGAGCTGGTCTCCTTTTTTCGTGATGATGTTAATGACGCCGCCAATGGCATCACTGCCGTAAAGAGCCGACCCGCCCCCTTTGATGACCTCGATGCGCTCGATGTTCTTCATGGAAGCGATACTCGCCAGGTTTGCACTTGCACGGGTCATGGAACCCTGGTCATTGTTGATCCGGCGTCCATCGACCAGGATGACGACACGCTCATCGCCATTGAGACGCACCACGGTGTCATTGCCGCTGGCTCCGTTGGAAATGATGACGCCGTTCACATGGGACAAGGCCTCGGCAACGTCCGCATAATGATTGTTCTCGATCTCTGCCGCAGTGATGACGGTGGTATTTGCCGGGGTATCCATTCGCGTGGTAGGGATGCGGGAAGCTGTGACGACAACGTCATCCAATGTATATGCATCTGCGGGGCGATCCTCCGCCGCAGCCCATGCATAGCCAGATCCCGCGCAGCTGATAAAAAATGCTGCCATTGCCTGATACAGGATTCTCTCCATTTTTCTCTTGCGGTATTTTGTTTTTCTCTGCAAAGTACTCGCGCACCTTTCTGAACTTTCATGGAAATGATATCGTAAACTTGCATTCATGCTTGTTGGCTGCCTGATTCCCGCAGGCGATGGTAAACAAGCTGTGCCAGAAACAGCTCCATTGCCAGCGGATACGGTGCTTTGACTGCTTCCGGCGGTGAAAGGCCGTAGGCATTGGCCAGTCCACGAAGAATATGCAGTGCAGTTTTTTGGGTCTCCGCCTCTTCAAGCAATCCCCAAAAATACTCGTCGATCAAATGGATATACAATACGCCTTCCGAGAACAGCGGTGATGAAGAAGCGAGTGCCCGAAGCGCTGCAAGAAATGCCGACTTGGATCCGATATCTTCTCCAAAGACACGGGTACAGGTATTCCAGATGGTTTCCTCTGTTACGCCGAACCGCCGCAGCCTGCGCAGAAGATTGTGCTGGCGTTTTGGAGTCAGGCCGTGCTGATTCGCCATGCCCTCCTTCACTGCGGCAATCACGGTGCGCCCAATCAATTCCCCGAGCTTGGAATGTTTCCCTGCGTCATCAAGACAGAGCGTTGCTTCGGAATCCGCCACGAGAATCGTCTGGTCGGTTCCGGAGCCGGTAGCCAACCCGCTGGAATAACGGCTGTCCGCCATGAGTTCCTGCAAGGCAGCCACCTTCGCTTCCGTGCAGGTAACCAGGGCACGGGTCAGCGTTCCCGGCAAAAGATTGGCATTGATGGAAAGCATGAGATTGATGGTGCCGGGTTGTGGAGGAGCGCATGGCTGAAAATAGGATGCCGGATCTCCGGCGCGTCCTCCGTTTGACTCAATCCCTCCGGTGGATATGGCAGTCACTGTCAATCCCCGATAGGACAACGTCTTGATCGCCGCATGTTCCATATGCGCGCTTGTCCCCATTCCTGTGGAAAGTTCCGGGTTCAGACCGATCTTTTGGGCAGTACGCCGAAGATATGCTTCATAGGATGATGCAAGCATCCCCCCGACATCCCGGCTCATATCCTGATTCCATGCCGCTGTAAGGTCCTCGCGGCAACCGCCGTTGCAGACCGATGTGCTGAGCACTCTGCGGCAACCGCCAAAGAACAGAATCAGGCTGTTGCCGAAAAGGCGTACTTCATCTCCGGAGGGGAGATGCGCAAGAAGTTTTCCTTTTTTCATCATGGGAAAATCCCCATTCCTTGTCTTCTTATTCTTTATTTTAGTCGAAACGTGAACGTCTGGTACACATAGCAACGGACAGGTCTTCCATAACCGTCCAATCCCGGGCTGAAAGAAAATCCTGCCGCCGCGTTCCTTGCTGCGCGATCCAATGCATTGCTGCCCGAGGACTCCACGATTTCCATGTCATCCACGCTTCCCTCCTTATCCAGGAGAAAGCGAATCACGACAGTGCCTTCTGTGCCCCTGTTCTGTGCGGAAGAAGGGTACTCCGGCGCACGGGAGGAAAGGACGCGGGGCGGTACCGCCGGCGCTTCGATGGCATCACTGACAGGTGGAATGCCGTTCCCGGCGTCTTCTGCGCTCGCCGATGCGTCCCCTGCACCTGCCGATGCGTCCCCTGTATTCGCATTCGCCGTTGTATCCCCTGCGCTCACCGCTGCATCCCCTGTACCCATCCGTGCGCCGGTGTCCTCTGCCACCTGCTTTCTTTTTTCGCCGGCGTGTTCCTTCACGTTATCAGTTTCTGCAACGGATGCGGACGGCTTTGCTGCAGGCGTTGCAGACGGTTGTGACGATGATTCCTCCGGTGGCATCTTCTCGGATATGTCATGCTGTTTCGGTGGCTGCTTTTGAGACCGTGTGCCAGAATGAGCAGGAGAGGACGGAGCCTGATCTGGTTCAATATCTGCCGCGCCCATCCATGCAACATCATATACGGTTTCCGGCGTTTGATTCTGATGAGGCATCATAGCTCCACCCAACAGGACGAGAATCAGCAGATGAAAGAGTACGGAAACAGCCAGCCCGTTTGCCATGCGGTATTTCCAGCCATGCCCCGTTTTGTCCCCGGCCCTCACGATCCGGCTTCCTTTTCTGTCGCGAGTCCGACGCGAGAGATACCTGCCTTCTTGAAGGAATCCAACAGATGAATCACCGCCCGGTACGGCACTTCCTCGTCGGCACGGATCACTACAGCAAATTTCTCATCACGCTGCAATTCTTCCCTTGCCTTCGCTAAAAGTTCCGCTTCCATGATTGGCTGATCCTGCAGCCAATACGAGCCTTCCTCCTTGATCGTGACAGAAAACATCGCCGCATTTTGGGGCTGTGTATCAGATGCAGCCGGAAGCTTGACCGGGATGGTACGGAGTTCGCTCATATACATCGTGCTGACCATGAAAAAAACCAGCAACAAAAACACCATATCAATCATGGGACTCAGCATCAGCTCCGGCGCTTTCCTGTCACGTTTTTTTAACTGGATCATGTATCCGTCCCCCGTCGCTGCATGGTTTCTTGATGAGAAGGCTCACCATCGAGATTTTTGGCGATGGCTTCCAGAAGCGTATTCCCGACCTCCTCGATATTCAGCGAAACCGCCTTGAGCCTGCGCATAAAATAGGCATACATGCAGATGGACACGATGGAAATGCAAAGACCGAAGACAGTCGTGATCAGCGCTTCGCCGATACCTGCGGTCACAGCGATTGGGTTGTCCATTCGCTGGTTGAAGCTATGGAAAGAGCCAATCATGCCCGTTACCGTGCCGAGAAGCCCGAGAACCGGAGAGAGTGTCACAATCACATTCAAATAATTAAGGTTTTTTTCAAACTTGTCGATAGCCCTTTCAGCGCGGACACTGACGAAGTTTTCCAGACGTTCAAAGTTCCCGTGCCGCGTCATGACCGTGACGGCGAGTTTTGCCACCACGCCATGGGTGGATTCCGCCAGCCCCTTTGCAGTTTTCCAGTCATCGCGTTCTATGGCGCTGCAAAAGTCCCGTGTGAATTCGCTGCCGCTGTCACCGGCACGGAAGAACAGCCAGCGTTCCACTGAAATGGAGACAGTGGCCAACGAGCAGAAAAGCAACGGGTACATGACCGGCCCTCCATTGACAAAATATTCGATTCCTGCAGAAAAAATCCCCATGCTAGTTCTCCTTTCCCCTTGCCTGCACAAGCTATCCTTGCTCAAGATCCGTGCATTGAAATCTGAGAGCGGCGAAGCAGCCAGAGAAAATACGGCGTGCCGATGAATGCTGTCATGATTCCGACACGTATTTCCAACGGTGGCACAACCACACGTCCTACTGCATCGCAAAAAACAAGGAACGCACCTCCCGCCAGCAGACTTGCCGGCAGGAGCCTGCGATGATCCGGTCCTGTGACCAGTCGCATCATATGCGGCACCACCAATCCGACAAAGCCGATATTCCCGCTGATGCAGACCCCTGTTGCGGTGACCAGTGAGGCTGCGGCCATCAATCCAAGCCGGTATCGTGCCACCGGCATGCCCACAGCTCGCGCCTCAATGTCGCCCAGTACGAGGATATTGAGGTGGCGCGCCATGAGGAGCATCACGGAAAGTCCCGCAAGAATCGGACCGGCACCCATTGCCACATGCTCCCAGCGCCGATAATCGAGACCGCCGATAGTCCAGAAAAGATATTGATGAAGCTTCTGCTCCTGGAGGACTGTGAGGATGGCTGCCGTAATTGCACCGAACATCATGCCGACGATAACCCCGGAGAGGAGCAGTGTCATAGTAGGAATTTTCCCATGACGCATTGCAAGAACTACGGTCAGCGTTACTGCAACGAGAGCACCGCAAAGCGCACAGAGGGGCAGTGCAACGAAACTTGTTTCGCTAAGGCCAAAGGCGATGGCCACGATTGCTCCAAATGTAGCGCCGCCGGACACACCGATGATACCGGGATCGGCCAGAGGATTGCTGAAAATGCCCTGCATGACTGCTCCCGACGCACCCAAACCGGCACCCACCATCAAACCCACCAACGTCCTGGGCAGTCGGATGTGGAGCAGCACAGCTTCTTGTTCCGGCGTCACCGTTATATCAGAAAGAAACGGCAGTCCCATCGATTGGCAAAGGAGTGCAAGGATGTTCTCTGCCGGAATATCAAACTGCCCCCAGGACAGAGAAAGGCAGGCCGCTCCGAAAAAAGATGCTGTCAGAATTGGGAAGACGAGCATACTCGAAAAATATCCCGGTTTCATGTCTTGCCCTCCCCCAATATCGTACTCAAAAGCTCGGTTCTCCGATTATCATCCGACGGCGGTTCTGTAAAGATCTCCATGGATCCGGTTCGAGGGTTCTGCACTACACGCACGGGCACGCCATAGCATCGGCTGAGATTTTCCGATGTCATCACCGTTTCCGGCGGGCCATCAGAAATGATGCGCCCTCTCCCTACAAGCATCAACCGGGAGCAGAGCTTTGCTGCCAGGGAAAGCTCATGAACTACCATCAGCACCGTCCTGCCCTTGGCGCAAATCTCTCTGCAGAAGCGAAAGATTTCCTCCTGATAAAAAATATCCAGCCCCGTAGCCGGCTCATCCAGGAAAAGAAGCGGCGTCTGCTGCGCAAGCACTTTTGCCAAAAGCACACGCTGACGTTGCCCACCGGAAATCATATGGATCGGACGCTCTGCCAGTTCAAGCACGCCAGTGTATGCCATGCAGGCATCTACGATCTGCCTGTCCCCGGCGCTTTCCCCTTCCCACCAACGGATATGTGGGTAGCGTCCTGCCATCACGATTTCCCGTGCGCTGTAGCCGAAGGATATTTCAACGTTTTGTTGCAGATACGCTGCTTCCCGAGCGAATTCCCGGCTGGAAAGCATTCCCGTTTCATGCCCACGGATTACGACGCAGCCCGCCAACGGCACCAAGATTCCGCGAAGCGTCTTCAGAAGCGTTGATTTCCCCGCGCCGTTAGGTCCGATAAGCCCCACCATCTCCCCCTGCCGCACATCGAAGGAAACGTTTGTCAAGATATTGTTTCCTTTTCGATAACCAACCGATAGACCCTCGACTGCCAAAACTGCATCCTGCCTTCCATGCATCGTTCCTTGCATTGGAGGAGAGCCCTCCGGCACCCGGATGTTCATATCGTCTCTTCTCTCTTCATATAACTGCCCCTTCCGGAAAAATGAACACAACAAAAAGGAAGCCCCAAGTTTCCATTCTTGAGGCTACACTGACCTTGAGGCTCTGCCTCGCACCGAATTTCTTAATTTTCCGGCATCTGGCCCATTTTATGGAATTATAAGATCCTTCACACAACAATACGGACAGAAGATACGCCAAATGCCTTTTTCAAACTGGGAATGCATTCCCGCTCCAAAAGGGAACGCTGCAGGAAATCCCCCGCGACGACCAGGAGCATATTGCCGTTCTTCGTCAGATTGTGGAGCGGCGATATGAACTTCCTGAAATTTTCCTCGCCCAGCATCGACCGCAATTTCTCCAGGCCATCGGAAAGCCCTGGCTTCTCCTTTGCCATCCGGCTTTCCAATGGGGAAAACGGAACGGACGCAAGGGATTCGTTCCTGCACCAGTCCCCTTCCACATCCTTCCATACCGGATTGAATTTCGGCATCGCCAAAGGCTTCAGAATCTGCTTGTCCTTCAAACCCATATCCATCGTCTCCTTCAAAACTTCACATATGTCCTGAACTTTTCAAAATCAATGAATGTCTCCGTTTCCGGATGCCTCTGCAGATAATCCTGATGCTCCGGCTCGGCTTCCCGGAAATTCTTCAGCCTCTCTGCCAATGCATAGCAATGCTGCGCCAGTTTCGGGTTGCTGTTGGGATCGTTCATCGTGATCCCTATGCAGGAGACTGCGGGAGGCTTGCCACGACTGGCGATGAAATTCAAATGCAGCTCTACCTGCGGCTCATCCTCCACGTCCCCATAAAAAACGCCCGCACGGTACATCTCGCCCCTGCAGCTTCCCTGTCCATCGGGAAGATAGGGATTCACCACGGCAAAGAACACATCCATCAGCTTGGACAAATCCATCTTCTTCGGATTGTATGTCACCTCAACGCCCATGTATGCCCTTTCCTCACCCGTCGCAACACGGTCAAAGCCGGCATTGCCCTCTGCGTTGATGTAGCCGGTCTTTGTGTCCTGCACTCCGGGCAGGGAGCGGAAGACCTCCTGCAGCTCATGGAAATCCCCGCCGGAAAAATATATCTTTTTCGTGTACATGGCACTCCCTCACTCCCGTTCCGGATGGAAAATATCAACCTGCCGCATGGCAGCCCTCTTGACATCGAAGAGATTGATGAGTTCCGCCACCGCCTGGGTCGGGGAAATCGTCCCCGAGAGGACCGCTTCCCGGATCTCCGGCATGCGTCCCGTGACCACGGCATCCTCGAAGAAGAGATTATGAAGATGCTCGTCGATCATGCTGTGCATCCAGTCCAACAGCTGCCCATCCCTGCGCTTCTTCCAGACGCCGCTCTCCTGCGTCATCTGTCGGAAGGCCTGGATGACCGTCCAGAGCTCCTTGAGGCCTGTTTTTTCCAAGGCGGAGCACAGATAGGCATGGGTCGCCCATCCGGGAGTGGCCGGGCGGATGTACTCGATCATTCGCTCGTATTCTCCCCTGGCGACCTTGGCTTTCACGAGGTTATCCCCGTCTGCCTTGTTGATGACAATGGCATCCGCCAGCTCCATGATGCCTTTCTTGATCCCCTGCAGATCATCCCCGGCTCCCGTGAGGACGATCAACAGGAAAAAATCCACCATGGAACGCACGGTCGTTTCCGACTGCCCCACGCCCACCGTCTCGATGATGATGATATCATAGCCTGCCGCCTCGCACATGAGCATGGTTTCCCGGCTCTTCCTCGCCACGCCTCCCAATGTCCCCCCAGCGGGAGATGGGCGGATGAACGCCTCGGGGCGGCGGGAGAGTGTCCCCATGCGGGTCTTGTCCCCCAAAATGGATCCCCTCGTCACGGAGCTGGTGGGGTCTATGGTGAGAACAGCCACTTTGTGCCCCTCATCACAGAGCATATTGCCAAACGCCTCGATGGTCGTGCTCTTGCCCGCGCCCGGCACGCCGGTGAAACCGATCCTGAGCGCCTTGCCCGTCCTCGGAAGGAGCCGCTGCAAGACCCTCTGCGCCTTGGCAAAATGGCGGGGGCTGTTGCTCTCGATCAGGGTGATAGCACGCGAAAGCACCATGCGATCCCCGCTTGCCACGCCCTCCACATAGTCATCCTCGGAAAGCACCATGCGCCGTTTCGGCTTCATTTTCCCGCTGCGGAGCGCAGGATTGATGTTTCCGACCGTCGTGTCCTTGATGCCGTCAATACCGCTCATGACAGAGCAGGCAAATTTCTCGTTGGGCTCCTCCGGAACCCAGCTGGGCTTCGATGTTGTGTATTTCTGTTCCATCCCTGCCTCCTCCATAGGTTGGAAACAAGCCTTCCCGAAGAAAGCCGCCGGGAAGGCTTGTCTGCCTCATCCTTAGATTGTTGTTATCCCTCGGCCATTTCTTCCTTGACGCGATCTATGAGAAGGGTCAGGAGCTTGATGCCAGCCTCGGGGATGTTCGTCCCCGGAGCGAAAATAGCCACGGCCCCATGCTGGTAAAGGTTGTCATAGTCCTGCACGGGAATGACGCCGCCAATGCAGACCATGATATCCTCGCGGCCCAGCTTCTTGAGCTCATCGACGAGCTGCGGAAGGAGGGTGTTGTGCCCTGCAGCAAGGGAGCTGAAACCAACCATATGCACGTCGTTGTCCACGGCATCCTGGGCAGTCTCTTCCGGCGTCTGGAAGAGCGGGCCCACGTCCACATCCCAGCCCATGTCAGCGAAGGAGGAAGCAATGACCTTCTGGCCGCGGTCGTGGCCGTCCTGCCCCATCTTTGCCACAAAGATACGCGGGCGGCGTCCCGTGAGCTTCTCGAACTCATCCGCCATGCCGCGCGCCTTGTCCAGCTCGGTCTTGTCCGTGAACTCGGAGGAGTACACACCGGAAATCGTGTGGATGATGGCCTGGTAGCGTCCCGAGACCTTCTCCACGGCATCGGAAATCTCGCCCAGGGAAGCGCGGACTCTTGCCGCCTCCACAGCGCACTCCAGAAGGTTGCCGTTGTCGCGGCTCTCCGCTGCCTTCGTGATGGCTTCCAGCGCGGCGCGGACATCGTCCTCGTTGCGTTCGCGGCGGAGCTTCTCCAGGCGTTCCACCTGGGCATTGCGCACTGCCGTATTGTCGATGGCGAGGATCTCCAGCGGGTCTTCCTTCTCCAAGCGATACTTGTTGAGCCCCACAATGGTCTCGTTGCCGGAGTCGATCTGGGCCTGGCGGCGGGCTGCCGCCTCCTCGATGCGCATCTTCGGAAGCCCCGTGGAAATGGCCTTCGCCATGCCGCCCAACGCCTCGACTTCCTGGATATGCGCCCAGGAACGGCGAATGATCTCGTTGGTGAGAGCCTCCACATAATAGGAACCGCCCCAGGGATCGATGATCTTGCAGACACTCGTCTCGTCCTGGATATAGAGCTGCGTATTGCGGGCAATACGCGCCGAGAAATCCGTTGGGAGGGCAATGGCCTCGTCCAATGCGTTCGTGTGCAGGGACTGGGTATGCCCCAAAGCCGCGCCCATGGCTTCCATGGCCGTGCGGGAGATATTGTTGAAAGGATCCTGTGCCGTAAGGGACCATCCCGAAGTCTGGGAATGGGTGCGAAGCGCCATGGACTTCGGATCCTTCGCGCCGAAGGACTTGACGATTTTCGCCCAGAGCACGCGGGCCGCACGCATCTTCGCCACTTCCATGAAGTAGTTCTTGCCGATGGCCCAGAAGAACGAGAGGCGCTTGGCAAAAGCATCCACGGGAAGCCCTGCCTTGATGCCCGTGCGGATATATTCCAGACCATCCGCCAGCGTATAACCAAGCTCGATATCCGCAGGCGCACCTGCTTCCTGCATATGGTAGCCGGAAATGGAAATGCTGTTGAACTTCGGCATGTATTTCGTCGTGTACT
>CACYDT010000081.1 GCA_902773295.1 uncultured Veillonellaceae bacterium
AAACTCTTCAACAGCACTATATGTTGAGATTTTTGATTCATTTTCACAAGACGAAAAACGACATAGGGAGTTTTTCAACACGCCCTAGGTATATTATACTACATATCTTCCGACGATTCTATAGGGATGCTTGATACTCAGACTAATCTCCTTTGTTGCATGAAGTCGTTAGCGAAAATCAAACGCCGGTCGATAGAACTATCAAAAAGTTCAGTGGTTGGATAGAGCCTGTATTGGTATGCCACTTTCCCTGAGATGATGCTGGCGGAAATGTCCAGTCCTTCGTCGAATATGGCGAAATCGGCTTGTTTGCCCTCTTCGATGGAGCCTATTTCCCCGTAGATGCCGAGTTCCTCGGCAGGGGTTTTTGTCACCGTTTCGATGACTTGCGGGAGGGGGGCGCCGGTGTTCTTGCGGAAGATGGAGATAGCACGGTTCATTTTGAGGACGCTTCCGGCAATGGTTCCGTCCTCAAGCGTTGCCAATTCTCCGTGGACGAATACTTTTTGCCCGCCGAGTTCCGAAGGGCCGTCTCCCATACCACAGGCGCGCATAGAATCCGTGATGAGGATGATGTTCCTGCCACCCTTGGCATGCCACGCAAGTCTCTGCGCTGCCGGATGGGAGTGGATATTGTCCGCGATGAGCTCGCAGTTGGCGCCGGTGTCGAGTGCTGCCCCTACTGCGCCGGGATTGCGATGATGGAAGCCTGTCATGGCGTTGAAGAGATGGGTGAAATGACGGATGCCATGATGCTCCACGGCCTCCATGGCTTGCTCGTAGCTTGCGGAGGTATGGCCGATGGAGAGGAGGATGCCCCGTTGCTGGCAATACTCGGCGAAACTCCAGTCGGGCAGGGTCTCGGGGGCGAGCGTGATAAGTTTTACCACACGTTCGAAGCCTTTCAGGTCAGCAGCATTTGCCCTCCGGATGTACGTTTCTGCCTGTGCGCCCCTATGGTCAGGACTGATATAGGGGCCTTCCATATGGCAACCCAGGATCCTTGCGCCGCCGGGAACCGGATGTTCCATGCATTCCCTTATGCGATGAAAGGCGCGATGGATGCGCGGGATATCATAGCTCATGGTAGTGGGAAGAAAGGACGTGACCCCCATGGATGCCTGTATGCGGGCCATGACGGGAAGAGCTTCGGGATCTTCGTCCATTGTGTCCATTCCTCCGCAGCCATGCACATGGATATTGATGAATCCGGGGGAAACATATTGCCCTTTGACATCCAGAACTTCTTTTGCGGTTCCGTCCCAAAGGGACATCGGAAGAATTCGATGGATGGTCTCTTCATAAAGGATAGCATAATCGTTTTTGATGCAAAAGTCTCCCGTTTCGTTGGGAAGGATCACATTTGCATGGATGAGCGCTTTCATGAGGACCTCACTTTCCAATAATAACAGCCCACCCGGATCGTTGGACTTGGGTGGGCTGTTGTAGTTTATGTGGTTCGGATAGGAAAACCTAGGATCAGATGTCTACGCCGAAATTCCTGCCGAGGGCTGCCAAGCCACCGGAGAAGCCGCTGCCGACAGCATTGAACTTCCATTCGCCGCTGTGGCGGTAGAGCTCGCCGACAACCACCGCTGTTTCCACGGAGAAGTCCTCTCCGAGGTCATAGCGGATCAACTCCTTGTTGTTTGTCTCGTCAAAGATGCGGATAAAGGCATTGGATACCTGGCCAAAGTTCTGGTTCCTGGTGTCCGCCTCATGAATGGTAACCGTGAAATCAATCTTCTCGATATCCGCAGGAACTGCCGCAAGATCCACCTTGATCTGCTCATCATCGCCTTCGCCTTCGCCCGTGAGATTGTCGCCCAGATGGACAACGCTTCCGGAGGCGTGCTTCGTATTGTTGTAGAACACGAAATCCCCATCGCTGAGAACCTTGCCGTTGGCACCCAGGAGGAACGCAGCGGCATCCAGGTCAAAATCGAAGCCGCCATCATACTTGTTCGTGTCCCAGCCAAGTCCGACAATAATCTTCGTCAAGCCGGGGTTTCCCTTCGTCAAATCAACCTTCTGTCCTTTTTTCAAACTTACTGCCATAAATATCTCCTCCTCGTAAAAAGTGAACTAATAAAATAGCTTAATAAAGTAAGCTAACAATCAGACTTATTCCCTGAAAATTGCCTTGCGGATGAGATCCGCCGGGATCAAGGTGAGTGCCAGCAGGAACACGAGTCCCCAGCCGGCAAGTGCGAAGGGCGTGCAGCTGAACATGCTGCTCACCCAATGGAACGGCTCCCAGGGAAGGAGCGCCGCATTGACAATGGCTGCCTGTACGAGGACGATGAGGACCCAGACTTTCAGGAATCCCGGATTCTCGCCCAGACGGCTGAAGATGGCAAAGCCCGTATCACGGACATTGAAGCCGTTCATGAGGGCTGCGACCACGAAGAATACAAAATAAGCGGTATGGAGCTTCTCCCGGCTTCCGAAGAATTCCAGGAAAAACGGCATCTTCAGGAAGACAAAGCTCACAGCAACTACCCAGGCTGCCATGATGAGAATCTGCGATGCCATGGAGCCGGAAATGATATTCTCGTCGCGGCGACGTGGCTTTTCCAGCATATAGCGCTCCAGTGCCGGCTCATTGCCCAGCATGATGGCACCCAAACTATCCATGACGAGATTCACGAACAGGAGGTGCGTCACCTTCAGGGGTTCCACGATACCGAAGAAGGGGCTGATGGCACTGACCACAACCGCTGCTACGTTGATCATGAGCTGGAAACGGCAGAATTTCAGGATGTTATGGTAGATGGTGCGTCCATAGAGGATGGCATCTTTGATGGAACGGAAATTGTCATCGAGGATGACAATCTCGCCTGCTTCCTTTGCCGCCTCCGTGCCGCTGCCCATGGCAAAGCCGACATCTGCGCGGGAAAGCGCGGGAGAGTCGTTGACACCATCCCCTGTCATGCCCACCACGAGGTTCATTTCCTGGGAGAGGCGCACCATGCGGCTCTTGTCTGTGGGAAGTGCTCTTGCAATGACGCGGATCTGGGGCAGGATTCCCTTGATTTCATCATCGGACATCTCAGAGAGCTGCGCGCTGGTATATGCCCTGTCCGCATCGGATTGGATGAGTCCCGCATCCTTGGCGATGGCCACGGCTGTCTCCAGGCGGTCGCCCGTAATCATGACGACCTGGATGCCTGCTTCCTGTACCTCATGGATGGCCACTTTCGCTTCGGCACGGACATCATCCCGGATGGCCACGAGACCCGTCAGAACCACATCGTCATTGATGCTGTTCTCGGTGAAGGCACTCTCGGAATAACCGAAGGCCAGGACACGCATGGCTCTCGATGCATAGCCGTTGATGGCGGCATTGAGGGCATCCACATCCAGATCAGCCACAGCGCCGTCCGGCGTGACATATTTCTTGGCTTTGGCGATGAAGCGTTCCGGAGCACCCTTGTAGAACACTCTTCCGAGCTTCGGAAGCTCCGCCTGACTGAATTTGTTGGCGGAATTGAAGCTCTGGACGGCACCGGTCTCATACCTGGCTTCTTTCTGCAGGGCGAGATAGGAATTCTCCCCCAGGAAGCGCATCATGGCCTGGTCTGTCGCATTGCCGCCGATGACATTGTGCCCGCCGTCAAAGAGAGAGGCCGTGTTCTTGCCGATGGCAATGTCCACGAGGTTTTTCACCTGTGCATGCTTGGGAAGATCCTTCAGGGGAATGACCGTCCCATCCGCCGTGAAGAACTCCACCACTTCAAGGCTGCCCTTGGTGATGGTGCCCGTCTTGTCACTGAACAGGATATTGAGGGAGCCGGCCGTCTCGATGCCGATGGCCTTCCGGACCAATACATTGTGGTCAAGCATGCGGCTCGTGTTCTGCATCAGTACCAGAGAAATCATCAAAGGAAGTCCCTCCGGCACAGCGCAGACAACAATGAGGATGGCCAGGGACACGGCCTCGACTACGTTCATCAGAATGCTTTCCCATCCCGTGGCAAGATAGGAGGAAAGACCGCCCGCAGAAAGAATGAAGTATGCCATGTAGAGAATGACAATGACAACAGCGGATATGTAGCCGAAAACTGAAATCTGGTTCGCCAGCTTGCTGAGTTTCACCTTGAGCGGCGAATCCGGTTCGTCCTCCTGCATTTCCTCGGCCATCTTCCCCATCATGGTCTGGGTTCCGACCTTGGCGACCTTCATGACACCTTCGCCGTCAAAGACTACGGCGCCGCGGAACAGGGAGAACCCATCTACGAAAACATCGCCTGTGATCTTTTCCGGGAAAGGGGTGGTCTCCGCGACGGCATTTTTCTTGCATTCCTCAGCTTCGCCGTTCAGGGCGGAGTTGTTGACGCGGATATCCCCTCTGGCAAGGATGCCGTCTGCGGGAATCTTGTCCCCTGCCTGCAGGAGGATCCAGTCCCCGACAACCACCTCGTCCACAGGCAGTACATCGACTTCGCCGTTGCGGTAGATCTTCGCCGTGTCCTTCTTCGTGCTTTCCTTGAGCTCCCGGTATTTCGTATCGCTGGCCACGCTTGTCTTTGCAGTGACAACCGCAACGATGAGAACGGCAACGATTGTGCCCACGGGCTCGTAGATCTCCGCATGCCCCAGAGCATACATAACGAGCATGATCACGACAATCGCAAGAAGAATCCGGATCATCGGATCGCCAAAGGTTTCCATAAAAGCATCAAAGAATGTTGTCGGCTCGGATTCAGGTATGACGTTCTCGCCGTGCTCCTTCCGGGATGCAAGAACTTCTTCATTTGTCAGACCCATTTTTGCCATAGAATTCCCCCTTTGCTGATTCTTGAAAAAAAGTTGCAGTTCGCCTGCTACTCTACCATTGTAAGCCTGCGATTCTCGCGAACTTTTGCCCCCGTCGGGAACAATTCATCCAAGGAGACGATCTCAAGCTCACCGTTCATGTTTGCCATGATGACATCCTGCACCTGGAACTCAGCCATGAGCTGGAGGCTGCTTCCTGCTGGAACGAAAGGCTTCTCTGTATCGGCGATGACAGCCACGGCATCGAAATCCCGCTTTCCATCAGAAATTGCCTTGTACATGGCCAGTTCCTCTGCTGTGCAATAGGCTTTCGGCGAAGCATTGTCGATGTTGCATCCGGAATAGAGCGTACCATCGCTCGTGAGGGCACATGCCCCTACTTCCAGGCTCGTATGCTCCACATAGGCATTTTTAATCGCATCTATCGCTGTGCGGACCATGGTGTCTATGATTTCTTCATTTAGCATTTTTTCTCCTCCTTAAAAAATAAATAGAATTGAGATGTCACCTCATCTATTTTAGCATATCTTGCCGATAAAAGGGAAATTTTCTGCAAGAATTTATCCACAAAACAATCCACAGGTGTGGATAAAACGGAAACCTGTTCCCGTTTTTTTCTTCTCATGCAAGATTGCAGGAAATCGGTAGCTGTTCATAAGAAATATCTCCGATTCTGTGGATAATGTGGATAACGTTGTGGATAAGTCTGTATCTAGTATGGATGTTCAGCTATATTCCATGATGTTGTGGTTTGATCCGGAAACTTTGTCCACAGGAGTGTGGATAAGCTTACCATTCCGTATACGGTGTCCTGGACAGGCTGGAATTATAGTACCTGGAATCCTCAGAAACCTCGTCCCCCAGCCATTCCGGCAAAAGGAACTCCTCGTTCTCATATCGGAGTTCGATCTCTGCTAACATCAGTCCTTCGTTTTTTCCGTGGAATACATCAATTTCCCATGTATGGCCGCCGATTCGTTCCAGATAGCGGACTTTCTCGATGATGGACGGCTCGCAGAGCTGCAGCAGTTCTTCCGCATCCGTTGCAGGAATCTCATACTCGAATTCCTTTCGGGAAATCCCGTTGTTTTTCCCTTTTACCGTAAGATATCCACAGTTCCCTTTGATACGAACCCTTACGGTTCTCTCCGGATGGGTGCAGAGATATCCCTGGGCAATGCGGGTTCCCTCTTCTTTTGCTTTCCAGCGTTCTTTTCGGACGAGAAATTTCCTCTCGATTTCCAATCCCATTCAATCCTCTCCTTCCAAAAGCCATGGTTCTTCCTATGCTTTCGACAGTATTTTGAAAATTCCTGCCATGGGAACACATGGCGGGAATTCCCAAAAATCCTTGCATGAGAAGGTGCTCTATGGTAAGATAGGAAGGAGAATTTTGGAATCGTAGGAAAGAAGGGAAAGCTTGCTTACCGTTTTGATGATATTGGATGCTTTGGTTGCTGTTGCGCTCATTGCTGCAGTTCTTGGCCAGGAGGCGAAATCTTCCGGCATGGGCGGCATGGACGGTGGCGGAGATACTGTGTTCAGCAGCAAGGCCAGAGGACTGGATGCGCTTCTTGCGCGCGTCACAGTGGTTCTCGCCGTTCTGTTTGCTGTCATTACCATCGTGATTGCGCGAATGACATCATAATCGTTCGCTGTCCGGATTGTTTTGTGAGAAGGAACGTTCTCTGCCCCATCCGGGGATGGGGGGCGTTTTTTCTTTCTCATTTTTTGTGTCAAAGGAGGAATGTTCGGTTGATATTGCCTGGTGCAGAGCCGTTCCTTTTACCCGGCGGACCGCATGGCGTCCTGCTCATCCATGGGTTCACGGGGCTTCCGGCAGAACTTTTGCTCATGGGGCAGTTCCTGCAGGAACAGGGCTTCACGGTGATGGGGATCCGCTTGGCAGGCCATGGGACAACGGCAGAGGATATGTCCCATATGACGGAGGAAGACTGGATGGACTCCGTACGGGACGGATATGCTCTTCTGTCCGGATGCACGGAACGGATTTCCGTAGTCGGCCATTCCATGGGGGGGCTGTTTGCCCTGCTGCTTGCGGCAGAGGAACAGGTATTCCGCGTCGTAAGCCTTGCCGCTCCCATTGTGATAGCGGAGGAAAGAGGCATCAAGTTTCTGCCTCCAAGGGATGTGTCCGAAGGCCTGTTCGTACCAAAGGCCCGCAGGAGATTTGCAGATGTCCCGCCGGTGGTGAATCGTACTTACCGCAAGATGCCTCTCATATCCGTCCATGAAATGCTGGATGCCATCGAACGGGTCAAGGAGCGTCTCGGCGAAGTGGACGTGCCGGCACTTATTGTCCACAGCCGCCAGGACCATACGGCAGCGCCGGAGAGCGCGGAGTATATCTATGAACATATTGCCAGCAGGGAGAAGGACATCCACTGGCTGGAACATTCCGGCCATCTGTTGCCCTTAGAAGAGGGGCGCGAAAAGATTTTTGCCGATGTGGCAGCATTTTTGCAGAAAGGATCATAGGAAACGTGATTGAGGATTTGAAGAACAGAATATTGTCCTACATGCGTGAGGATGCCTATCGGCCGTTGTTGGCAGAAGACTTGGCAGAAGGAATGCATCTCACGACGGAGGATTTGGTGCAGTTCTGGGCAGCAATGGAAGACCTGGAGCATGAGGCGCGCATCATTCGGAACCGCAGCGACCTCTATGGGCTTCCCGAGAGGATGCATCTTGTGGTAGGGCGGCTCTCCATGTCGGCCAAGGGATTTGGATTTATCGTTCCGGACAGGAAGGATGCGGAAGGGGATACGGATGTCTTCGTGCCCGGCCCTATGCTTGGCACGGCCATGCACGGTGACCGGGTAGTCGCACGGGTGACGCCCTCGGATATCCCCGGGCGTTCCAGGGAAGGCGAAATCCTTCGCATTGTGGAACGGGCGAACAAGAAGATCGTGGGCACCTTCAGCGGCAGCAGGACGTTTGGTTTTGTTGCGCCGGATGATACACGGCTGCAGCAGGATATCTTTATTCCCAGGAACCAGTTCGGCGGTGCGCGTACCGGTATGAAGGTGGTTGTCGAAATCACAGAATGGCCTGCGAAACGCCATAACGCAGAAGGCCGGGTGATAGAGATCCTAGGAAAGACAGGAGATCCGGGAGTGGATGTCCTGTCCGTCATGCGCCAGTATGACCTCTCCGAGACGTTTCCGCAGGCGGTGCAGGAAGCGGCAGAGCGTGTGGAACGGCTTCCTCTGCCGGAAGAGTACCGGGGGCGGAAGGATCGGCGGGATCTTCGCATTGTGACGATCGACGGTGAGGATGCCAAGGATCTGGATGATGGTGTCTATGCGGAACGGCGGCCGGACGGCAGTTTCTTCCTTGGCGTTTATATTGCGGATGTGAGCTGGTATGTGAGAGAAGGGCAGCCCCTTGACCGCGAGGCGGAACGGCGGGGGACCAGCGTCTATCTCGTGGATCGGGTCATTCCCATGCTGCCGCGGGAACTGTCCAATGGCATCTGCAGCCTGAATGCAGGAGAAGACCGTCTCTCCATGGCCTGCGAGATGCAGATTGGCCGGGATGGCAGCGTCATGAACTATGAAATCCTTCCCGTGGTCATCCATGTCTACCGCCGTCTTTCCTACAACCTTGTAAACAAGGTGTTGATTGGCCGGGAACAGCCTTTTCTGGATGACAATGGGGATCTTTTGCCCATGCTGGAAGTGCTGGCAGAACTTCGGGGCGTATTGAATGCAAAGCGTCGCGCACGGGGTGCCATTGATTTTGAGCTGCCCGAGGTCAAGGTGACGCTTGATGAGAAGGGACATCCTGTTTCTCTGGTCAAGAGGGAAGGCTCCCTGGCAGAATCCATCATTGAAGAGTGCATGCTGGTTGCCAATGAGACGGTAGCGGAACACATGAACAGGAAGCATTTGCCGTTCATCTATCGTGTGCATGAGCAGCCCAAAGAGGAAAAAATCGAGCAGCTCAATCGCCTCCTCTCGACGTTTGGGCTCTTCATCCATAAGGACGAAGGCGGAAACATCAAGCCCATGGATGTGCAGAGGGTTCTGAAGAAGGTGAAGGGACGTCCGGAGGAAAAAATCATCAGTACGGTGGCCTTGCGCTCTATGCAGCAGGCTCGTTACAGCGAGGAGAGCTTGGGGCATTTCGGGCTGTCGGCGCGTTTTTATACGCACTTTACTTCGCCCATCCGGCGCTATCCGGATCTTGTGGTTCACCGGCTGTTGCGGGAAACGTTCTCGGAAGGCGGCATTTCCGCCGCTCGGCAGGAAAAGCTGCGTGGCATGCTGCCGGGCATTGCCGAACGGTCTTCCCAGCGGGAGCGCATTGCCATCGAGGCAGAGCGCGAGACTGTGGACATGAAGAAAATCGAGTATATGGCGCAGTTCGTGGGCGAGGATTTCGCGGGCATCATCAGCGGTGTGACAGCCTTTGGCATCTTCGTGGAGCTGGATAACGGAGTGGAAGGCCTGGTTCATGTTTCCACGATGGTGAATGACTACTATGCCTATGCGGAGGATGAATTTGCCCTGGTCGGAGAGTTGAGCCATACGCGCTACCGTCTCGGTGACGAGGTGGAGGTCATTTTGGCGCGGGCAAATGTGGAAAGCCGTACTCTGGATTTCGTGCTGAAGGACAATGGCGTATGCGATGCAAGGCGCACGAAGCACAGTCGTGGAATCCCTTCCGTGGAAGCTCCCCGGGAAGAGACGGAAACGCACAGCAAGAAAAAGCGGAAGAAAAAGGAACGGCTCCCCGCAGAGGATATGATTGCGGAACCATGGGAGGCTGAGCCTGCAAAGACACGACCGAGCAGCGGAAAGTTCCGCCGCAGCCGGCATTACCGTCCTGCAGGCCTTACACAGCAGGTGAGCATTTCCCTGCCGGAAAAGGAGAGCGCGAAAGAGAACAAGCATGGCCGGCGCAGTTCCGGGAAAAGGAGCCGCGATGCAAAGCTGAACCGTGCCGTGTGGCCTGACCCGCCGGGATACCACAGCCACAGCGTACATCCGGAGGGAGAGCGTCCCGACCGAAAAATCAAGAATGCGAAGCGTCGTCCCCACCGGAAAGACAAGGGCGGGGATCGCCGATGATAGGGTGATAATATCATGGGAAAGAAGAACGAAGGCGTCAAGGTTGCCTGTGAAAACCGAAAAGCCAGGCATGATTACTTCATCCATGAGACATACGAGGCCGGTCTGGCCCTGCAGGGTACGGAAGTGAAATCCCTGCGGGCGGGACGTGCCAATCTCAAGGACAGTTACGCAGAAATCAGAAATGGCGAGGTTTTTGTGCAGCATATGCATATCAGCCCCTACGAGCAAGGGAATATTTTCAACCATGATCCCTTGCGCCCGAGAAAGCTCCTCATGCATAAAGCGGAAATCGTGAAGCTCTTCAGCAAGACAAGGGAAAAAGGCTTCACGTTGATTCCATTGAAAATCTATTTCAAGCGGGGCAAGGCAAAAATGGAACTGGCGCTTGCCAGCGGCAAGCACAATTACGACAAGCGGCAGGATCTCAAGGCCAAGGCAGACAAGCGGGATATCGAACGGGCTATGAGAGACAAGCAGAAGTATTGAGGGGGAAATTAAATCCAGCCTAAGAATCTATGCATACAGTGGAATATAACAGGAAGACTGGTTACCTACTTAGGGCAGTTTCAGCAATCATTGGCAGTAGCCAGTGCAGGAAAACCATCCATTGCAATCAGAAGATGTGACAGCTGCCACCGCCTT
>CACYDT010000082.1 GCA_902773295.1 uncultured Veillonellaceae bacterium
ATAAGCTGGGGCAAAAAAAAAAAAAAAAAAAAAAGAAAAAACGTAAGGATGGCATAAGGTGAAACAAAAACATATCAGTGTCGGATGAATAAAATATACGGTCGAAGTTGGGGGAAGCCCTTATGGAGACCGATACAGAGTAGTGACCTTCCGAAAACGTATGTCCTAAGTGCTGAAAACAATGGGTGTTTAGCAGGGAAAGCCCTAAGTTCTCGCAAGAGAATACGGGAGACCCCCAACGACTATCTCCTTGAGGGAGAGTAAAACCGCAAGCAGCCTATCATCCACCATACTTCGTATGGGAACGGGCAAGGCGGAAGAAAAATACTGCCCCTGTCGTGTACAGGGTGAAGATATAGTCTGCGCTGGCGTGAAAGCGTCAGAGGTCTGCCGCGATGCAAAGAAAAGAATTGCTTTGCGTCGCGGCAAGACTGTGCCGGAAGTTGCGCTCCGACGTGAACAAGATAAATATATACAAGTCGAAATAGGATAACATATATTTGCAAGAAAAATAAATTCCCTAGAGTTGTTAAGTTTGATATTTTGACTTTCGATATATTCCATGATATAATTTATCATGGGAAGGTGGTGAAAGTCGAAATGCAGAGAGCAGTAAAGATAAGGCTTCTGCCAACGAAGGAGCAGGAAATTCTTTTCTGGAAAAGTGCCGGTACTGCCCGTTGGGCGTATAACTACTTCCTCACTGCCAACGAACAGGCGTACAAGGAAGGCAGACGCATAACTGATGGCGAAGTCCGCAAATATATCACCAATGTCCTGAAGAAGACAACGCATACATGGCTGAAAGAAGTCGGCAGCAATGTCATGAAGCAGGGCGTGAAGGATGCAAACCTGGCACTCCAGAGATACATCAAAGGCATATCGGGCAAACCAAAGTTCAAGAGCCGCAGGAAAAGCAAAATCAGTTTTTATGTCAACTATGAGAGCCTTGTGCGGAGACCCAACGGCTTTCAAGGAGAGAAGCTTGGCGTTGTGAAGACTGCGACTGCCCTGCCGAAACTACCCAAGGGCAGGAAGTATGCAAACCCGCATATCTCATTTGATGGCAAGCATTGGTATTTGTCCGTGAGCTATGAGGTGGAGCAGAAAAAGGTGGAACTGACAGGCGAGAGCGTAGGTATCGACCTCGGCGTGAAGGAATTGGCGGTAGTTTCCAACCAGGACGCAAGCAGGACAAAGTTCTACAAGAACATCAACAAATCTGCCAAAGTCAGGAGATTGGAAAAGAAACTGCGGAGAGCACAGAGAAAAGCTTCCCGCAAGCTGGAAGCCAATAGTAAGAGCCGCGACAAGAACCACCGTCCGATATGGAAAAGACCGCTCCGGGAGTGCAGGAACATCCAAAGGCAGAACAAAGCCATCCGGCTTCTTCACAAAAAGCTGACCGACATTCGTAACAACCATCTTCATCAAATAACGGCTGAGATCGTGAAAACCAAGCCTTCTCAGATCGTCATGGAAGATTTGAATGTCAAAGGCATGATGAAGAATAAGCACCTGTCAAAAGCTATTGCAAAACAGAAATTCTACGAATTTAAGCGACAGATGAAGTATAAGGCTGAAATGTATGGCATAAAGGTCGTAGAGGCAGATAGATTCTATGCAAGTTCGAAAACTTGCAGTCACTGCGGGCATATCAAGAAAGACCTAAAACTTTCTGATCGCACCTATGTCTGCCCTGTATGCGGAGCCAAGCTGGACAGAGATTTGAATGCTGCCATTAACTTAGCAAACTACAAAACAGCTTAGGAAATTTCACTCGCAAGAAAGCCTAAGTATGTACCTATCGCTACTAGGGAATTTAAGCCTGTGGAGCGTTACATCAAACGAGAGTAGCCTGTTGTTTCGGCAACGGCAAAATCGGACGCAATGAATCAGGAAGATGTTTTGCGAAGAACATCACAGTATAAATATGTGCAATTCTGTATAGATTTGTATATGTTTATCGTAGCGGATATGACAGCTATTTTCTCATTGTCTGGGATTTTATCAATTATGCGAGGGAGAATGGCATCGCCGTGGGGCCAGGAAGGGGATCTGCGGCGGGCAGCATCGTTGCCTATGCCTTGGGCATCACGGATATCGATCCTTTGAAGTACGCCCTGCTCTTTGAGCGCTTCCTGAACCCGGAACGGGTGAGTATGCCGGATATTGATGTGGATTTTTGTTATATCCGGCGGGAGGAAGTCATTGATTACGTCAAGAAACGCTATGGATACGATCATGTGGCGCAGATTGTCACCTTTGGAACAATGGCGGCCAAAGGAGCCATCCGGGATGTGGGACGCGCTCTCAGCATGAGCTATGCCGATGTGGATCGCGTGGCGAAGTTGGTTCCCAATGACCTCAAGATGACTTTGGATCGGGCGCTCAAGGAATCGGCGGACTTCCGGAATGCCTATGCTGCCTCCCCGGAGGTGCAGAGGCTTGTGGACATGGCGAAGCGGGTGGAAGGGCTTCCGCGCCATTCCTCGACACATGCGGCCGGTGTGGTGATTGCCAGGAAGCCCCTGACGGAGTATCTTCCCGTGCAGATTTCCGAGGGAACCCTTGTGACGGAATATGACAAGGATCATGTGGAGGAACTGGGGCTTCTCAAAATGGACTTCCTGGGGCTCAGGACATTGACGGTCATCAGTGATACCTTGGACAATATCAAGAAGAGCAGGGGGGAAACCGTGGACATCGGGGCGATTCCCCTGGTGGACGAATTGACGGCGAAGATGCTCTGCGAGGGAAAGACCGGAGGGGTGTTCCAGATGGAGTCCGGAGGCATGACAGCTCTCGTGAAGGATTTGCAGCCCGAAGGCTTTGCAGATCTCATCCCCACGGTGGCTCTTTACCGGCCGGGGCCTCTGGGCAGCGGCATGGTGGAGGATTTCATCGCCGGGCGTCACGGGAAGAAGCTGGTGACTTACATGCATCCGCTCCTGGAACCCATCCTGAAGGAAACCTTTGGCGTGGTGCTTTACCAGGAGCAGGTCATGCAGATTGTGCAGGTGCTCGCAGGTTTCAGCCTGGGACAGGCGGATCTTCTGCGCCGCGCTATGGGGAAGAAGAAGCACGAGATCTTGATGGCGCAGAAGGAGAACTTCCTTCAGGGGTGCAGGAAGAACGGCATAGACGGGGCTTTGGCAAATACGATTTTCGATCTCCTGACCCATTTCGCAGACTATGGCTTCAACAAATCCCACAGCGCAGCATATGCATTGGTCGCATGGCAGACGGCATGGCTCAAGGCGCACTATCCTCAGGAGTTCATGGCGGCAATTCTTTCCAGCGTCGCGGATTCCCAGAAAGTGGTGGGCTATATCGATCTTTGCCGGCGCATGGGAATCCGGATACTGTCGCCGGATATCAATGCGAGCTCCGCAAACTTCAGCGTGGACGGGGAGGCCATCCGCTTTGGAATGGCGGGAATCCGGAACATCGGCGAAGCTGCGATGCAGAATGTGTCGGAAATCCGTGAAGCAGGGGGAGCGTTCAAGTCCTTCCGGGACTTCTGCACCCGGGTGGATTCCCGCGTGGTCAATAAGCGCGCAGTGGAGAGCCTCATCAAATGCGGCGCTTTCGATGCCTTCGGCGCAAGGAGGAGCCAGCTTCTTGCCGTGATGGATCGCGTGATGGGGGACGCTGCCCGGCAGCAGAGGGATAGAGACAGCGGACAGATGGGACTGTTCACGGAGGAAATCATGGAGGAAACGGCAGAGATGGAGCTGCCGGATATTCCGGAGGCAGATATGAAGGAAATCCTTGCCTGGGAAAAGGAAATCACCGGCTTTTACATCACGGGGCATCCCTTGGATCGGTACCGAGACAAGCTCAGGAATTTCAACGGCATTGACAGATTGATCGGCGGCGGTGCAAAGGACAGGCAGCTGGTCCGCGTGGCCGGCATGGTGGCTATGGCAAAGCGCATCACTACGAAAAAAGGGGAGACCATGTGCTTCATCACGCTGGAAGATTTTTCTGCCAGTGTTGAGATTACGGTCTTTCCAAGGACGTTCTACCAGCATGTGAACCTTCTGGTGCCGGATATGCCCCTTGTAGTGCAGGGGCGCGTGGATGTCAGGGAGGAAGGCATCGTCCTGTTGGCGGATTCCATCTGGTCACTGGAAGAGTACCTTCCCGAATACTATCTGACCATTGCGCCGGAGCTTGCCAACAAGGCGGTTTACGACAGGCTGAAAGCTGTGTTTTCAGAGCACCATGGCATGCATCCTGTCTATATGCATGCTAATGGGCGATGGCAAAAAGCGCAGGAGCAGTACTGGCTGGACGGCTCGCCGGAAGCCTATGCGGAAGTCATGGGAATTCTCGGCGAGGGATCTGTGAGAGTGAGGTGATTGCTGCAGGTTGAAAATCCAGTGGTTGAATGATATACTAGATATACTAGAGCACGTTGGAGTTTTTCGCAGGAAGAGCTCTTACGTGCTTTGCATATACCGCGAACGGCATGAATCAAGAGGAATCTTTTTCCTTCGCGAGTATAAATCTTGACTTCGGGAGTTGGAACGGATTCATGACGATAGCGAGGATATTGTTGGTGTGGGGGCTTTCTTTTCTCTGTCTGGCAATGCAAGTGTCGGCAGAGCCGCAGGAGGCAGATGAAATGGCGGGGCGGACGGATCCTGTCCTCCCGAATGTGACGGCCAGGTCTGCCGTGGTGATGGAGGCATCCACGGGGAGGGTTCTTTACTCCCGGGATATGAAGGCGCGGAGGTTTCCGGCGAGCACGACAAAGGCCATGACTCTCATTGTGGCGCTGGAAAAGGGGAATCCGGACGATATCGTTCTTGTGAGCGGCCATGCAGCTGGAACCGATGGCTCCACCCTTTGGCTGGAACAGGGGGACAGGATCCCTCTGGGAGATCTTCTCTATGGTATCATGATGGTGTCGGGGAATGACGGCACTGTGGCGATTGCAGAGCATATTGCCGGGAGCGTGGAATCCTTTGCCGGGATGATGACGAAGAAGGCACATGAAATCGGCGCATCGGACACCTTTTTCGTGAATTCCCATGGGCTTCCGGATGAACGCCACTATACCACGGCATATGATATGGCCCTGATTGCCTCCTATGGATACAGGAACCCGCGCTTCCTCGATATTGTGAGCACCAAGGAGAAGCCTGTTCCTTGGATCCGCGATCCGGAGAAGTTCTGGAGAAACGAGAACCAGATGCTTTGGCTCTATGAAGGAGCCAATGGCGTCAAGACTGGCTACACGGAGGCCGCAGGGCGCTGCCTTGTGGCAGGGGCGAAGCGGAACGGTATCCAACTGGTATCGGTCGTCTTTGACAGCATTTACATGTGGAACGATACCATTGCCATGCTGGACTATGGATTTCAGCATATCAGGAAGGCGGAGTTTGTGAGAAAGGGCGAGACGGTCGCGGAGCTTCCCGTTCTGTCCGGGCGCAGGAAACGGATGCCCGTCAAGACGGCAGGAGAGCTTGATGTTCCGGTGGGGGACGATGGCACGGCCAGCTACGAGAAGGTCTATGACCTTCCCAATCATCTGAAGGCGCCGGTCAGGGCCGGGGACATTGTGGGGACGATCAGGGTACTCTACGAAGGCAGGGAAATGGGAAGCGTGGAGCTCGTTGCAGCGGAATCCGCAGAGATGAAATCCTTTTTTATGACCGTGTATCAATTGGTGAGGAAATACATTCCTTGAGGGACTATGGAAGAGCGATTGCAGAAAATCATCAGCCAGGCAGGGATTGCGTCCCGTCGGGCTTCAGAAAAACTCATACAGGCGGGCAGGGTGTCCGTAGACGGCAAGATCGTGACGGAGCTTGGCAGCAAGGCGGATGCCGTCAAGCAGGTCATCCGGGTGGACGGAAAGCCCATTGGGGCATCGGAGCAGAAGGTGTATTTTCTGCTCAACAAGCCGAAAGGGTATTTTTCCACGGTGAAAGATGAGCGCGGAAGGCGTACAGTTCTGGATCTGCTGCCCAAGGCGGGGCACCGGGTCTATCCGGTGGGAAGGCTGGACGGCAACACGGAAGGGCTCTTGCTCATCACGAATGACGGCAAGCTGATGAACGGGCTTCTTCATCCCTGCCGCGAAGTGGAGAAGACCTATGTGGCGAAGATTGCAGGAATGGTGACGGAGGAGCTGCTTGACCGCCTGCGGCAGGGAATCTGTCTGGAGGATGGCATGACGGCGCCTGCCAGGGTTCGCCTGTTGGCGCGGGAAGGGAAGCTCTCCCGGGTGGAAATCACGATTCACGAGGGGCGCAACCGCCAGGTTCGCCGCATGTTTGCCGCCATTGGATGCGATGTGAAATCCTTGCGGCGCATCGCTTTTGCCGGGCTGAGCCTGGAGGGCGTCGGGCGGGGACAGCACCGCGAGCTGACGGGGGAGGAAGTCGCAGGGCTCTATCATCTTGCCGGTCTTTGACGTGCCGGTGCACTGATATGGAAATGAGGCATGGGATGAACAAGAAGATTATCGTCATCGGTGGCGGGCCGGCCGGCATGATGGCCGCTGTCAAGGCAGCGGAGAATGGCGCGGAAGTGACGGTTCTGGAAAAAATGGGTCGTGCGGGGAAGAAAATGCTGATTACAGGCAAGGGGCGCTGCAATATCACAAATGCGTCGGAGGTGCCTGAGCTGATTTCCCATGTGATGGGAAACGGCGCTTTTCTCAACAGCTCCATGAGAGCTTTCGACAATCGGGATGTGATCCGATTTTTCGAGGAGGCGGGAGTTCCGACGAAAGTGGAGCGGGGGAACCGGGTCTTTCCCGCAAGCGACCGGGCGGCAGATGTTGTGGATGCCATGCTTGCAAAGCTGCATGAGCTCGGCGTCCATGTCGTGACGGAGACGGCAGTGAAAGAGATTCTCGTGGCGGACGGCGCAGCCGTCGGCGCGCGTGCCGCAACGGGAGAGGAATGGCGCGGCGATGCCGTCATTCTTGCAGTGGGCGGCGCTTCCTATCCGGGGACAGGCTCTGCCGGCGATGGCTATGCCATGGCAAAACGCCTGGGACACAGCATCGTGAGGATACTTCCTGCCCTTGTTCCCCTGGAAACGGAGGAAGAATGGGTGAGGGAGGCGCAGGGGCTTTCCCTGCGGAATGTGCGGGCGGCTCTTTTTGCGGATGGAAAGAAGGAAGCGGAGCTTTTTGGCGAAATGATGTTCACGCATTTCGGGGTGACGGGTCCCATTGTCCTGTCCCTTTCGCGCAGGGCTGCAGAGGTTCTGGAGGACGGTGCTTTTGTGGAACTTGTTCTGAACCTGAAGCCGGCTCTCACGCCGGAAACCCTCGATGCGCGGGTGCAGAGGGATTTTCTGAAATATGTCCGGAAACGCCTGAAAAACGGTCTGCAGGATCTTTTGCCCGGGAAAATGATCGCGCCTGTCCTGGATGCTGCCTATCTTGATCCTGACAAGCCTGTCCATGAGGTGACGCAAGAGGAACGTGCCCGTTTGGTGGACGCGCTTCGGCATTTGCCGCTGACCGTGACGAAAACGCGTCCTCTCTCGGAAGCTATCGTGACGGCAGGCGGTGTCTCGGTGAAGGAAATCAATCCCAAAACCATGGAATCGAAGCTTGTGCCGGGGCTGTATTTTGCCGGGGAGGTCGTGGATGTGGATGCCTGCACCGGGGGATACAATCTCCAGGCGGCGTTTTCCATGGGAGCGGCTGCAGGCTGCTGGAGTGTCTGGAACGAAAAAACAGGTGGTGTTGGATAGAATGACAGAGAAACGAGAAATCAACCGGCTTTTGCACGGGCTTCGCGGAGAGATTCCCATTCCCGGCGACAAGTCCATATCCCATCGGAGCGTTATGTTTTCCGCTTTGGGGGATACGCCGGTCCATATCACGAATTTTTTGCATGCGCAGGACTGCCTCTCTACAGTGAAGTGCATGGAAGCCTTGGGCGCAACGGTGGAATTCCTGGGAGATGCAGAGCTTGTTGTGACAGGCCACGGGCTTCACGGATTGAAGGAACCTGCCACGATTCTCGATGCGGGAAATTCCGGCACGACATTGCGGCTGATGATGGGGATTCTGGCGCCGCAGCCCTTTCTCGCGACATTCACGGGGGATGCATCCCTTCACAAGCGCCCCATGGCGCGTGTGATCCGGCCGCTTTCCATGATGGGGGCGAAAATCGCGGGAAGGGATGGCAACCGCCTGCTTCCCATTACCGTGCTTCCCCCGGAGGGACAGCTTTCGGGCATGGTATATGATATGCCGGTCGCCAGCGCGCAAGTAAAATCTGCGGTTCTTTTGGCAGGCATGTATGCGAAAGGGGATACGACGGTGGTGGAGCCCTTCACATCCCGTGACCATACGGAGCGCATGCTGGAAGCCTTCGGTGTCGTGACGGAGAAGCAGGGAACGGCGGTAACCATACATCCCGTCCGGGCATTTGCCGCTCCTCCGGAAATCGAAGTGCCGGGGGATATCAGCTCGGCAGCCTATTGGATGGTGGCAGCTTCCATTCTTCCCGGCAGCGATGTTCTCCTGAAACATGTCGGTGTCAACCCGACGCGCACGGGAATTCTTGATGTACTCAGGGATATGGGCGCCAATATTGAGGTTCTGAACCGGCGGATAAGCGGCGGCGAGCCTGCCGCGGATATCCATGTGTGCTCTGCGAAGCTGCATGGAACCGATTTTGGCGCGGAAATCATGCCGAGGCTCATCGACGAGATTCCCATTCTTGCCGTGGCAGCTGCCTTTGCGGAAGGAACCACCGTGATCCGCGGGGCAGGGGAGCTCCGCGTGAAAGAGACGGACCGCCTGCAGGCTGTGACCGATGAATTCAACAAGCTTTCCCCGGGCTTAGTAGAGGCATCGGAGGATGGCATGGTGATTCATGGGGGGCGGCCGGTACGGAAGGCGGAAGCCGCGTCTTATGACGATCATCGCATGGCCATGTCCCTGGCGATTTTTGGCGCGGCAGGGGAAGGCGTTGTTTTAGAGCGTCCGGATTGTGTCAGGATTTCTTATCCGGAGTTTTATGATATTCTTGGGAGGAATGCGTGAATGAGTAATCTCGTAGTGGCGATTGACGGGCCTGCCGGTGCAGGCAAGAGCACTGTGGCCCAGCTGGCGGCAAAAGAACTGGGCTATACCTATATCGATACGGGTGCCATGTACCGGGCGGTGGCATGGAAGGCTTTGCAAAAGAAAGAACCTGTGACGGATGAGCTCATTCTTTCCGTGCTTCCGGATATCGAAGTGGATCTGCAGTATGTGGACGGAAAGACGAAAGTGTTCGTGGATGGCAGGGACGTTACGGGGGAGATCCGGACCCCGGAAATCAACAAGATTGTGTCCCAGGTGGCGAAGCTCGGTCCCGTGAGGGAAAAGATGGTGAATCTGCAGCGAAAGATGGGAGAACGGGGCGCTGTCCTCATGGACGGCAGGGACATTGCCACGAATGTCCTTCCCAATGCGGATGTGAAGATCTTCCTCACAGCTTCCATTGAGGAACGTGCGAAACGCCGCTGGAAGGAATTGAAGGAAAAAGGATACGATGTGGACATGGAAGAAATCCAGTCCGAGATTGCGGCGCGGGACAAGGCGGACAGCGAGCGGGAGATTTCCCCGCTGGTACAGGCGGAGGATGCGGTGCTTCTCGATACCACGGGGCTGTCGATTGACGAAGTTGTGAACAAAATCCTTGGAATGTGCAGGTGATATCATGCTGTATGCGTTGGCGAGATGCTTTTTCGTGCCCTTCTTCAAGATTTTTTTCCGCGCCCGTGTCCTTGGGGCAGAAAATCTTCCGGCAGAAGGCCCCGTGATTCTTGCCGCCAATCACTTGAGCAACTGGGATCCCCCGTTTCTCGCGTGTTTTTTGCCTCGTCCCGTGAGCTATATGGCGAAGATCGAGCTCTTCAAGAATCCGGTGTTTGCTGCGGCAATCCGTAGCTGCCATGCCTTTCCTGTGAAGCGGGGCGCAGCCGACCGGGGCGCCATCAAGACAGCGATGCAGGTGCTGAAGGAGGAGAGGGTGCTGGGGGTGTTCCCGGAAGGAACCAGGAGCCACACAGGGAAGATGCAGAAAGCGGAAGCCGGCGTGGCGCTGATCGCTTCCATGAGCGATGCCCCCGTGGTTCCGGCGGCCATCCTTGGAACCAATGAGATTTTTTCCAAGGGTCGGTATTTCCCGAAACTCACGATTGCTTACGGCAAGCCGATGAAATTCACCGGGAATCGCAAGAACAAGGAAGATTTAGAAGAATTTTCCCAATCCATCCTAAATATCATTTCCGATATGAAAGAAAAAGTAAAATAATGTTTGCTAGACGTTGCTATTGTATGCTATACTATGTCTTAGGTTGCGAATTGCCCTGTAGACGCAGTCGAACAAAACAATAGGGTGGTCATGATATGGAAGTCATTTTAGCAGAGTATTTGGGATTCTGCTATGGGGTCAAGCGGGCGATCAAGATTGCCCGTGAGAACGCTTCGGATGAGCAGGGGGGCGCCTGCACGCTGGGGCCGATTATCCATAATCCGCAGATGGTGGAACGCCTGAAAGAGGAAGGCGTAGGCACTGTGGATGCATTGGAGGAAATGGAGAGAGGAACTATCATCATCCGCTCTCATGGTGTCGGTCCGCAGATATATGAGGCTGCAGAGCAGAAGGGTCTGCGCCTGGTAGATGCCACTTGCCCGCATGTGCGGAAGGCACAGCTCTCATCCAAGGCACTGGCTGATGAAGGCTACAAGGTCGTCATCATTGGCGAGAAGAAGCATCCGGAAGTCCAAAGCATTTTTGAGTGGTCGGCTCATACGGCGTCCATCGTCGAGAGTGTGGAAGAAGCGGAGGCGTTGGAGCCTTGTGCCAAGCTCGGCATTGTATCGCAGACGACGTTTTCCGGGGCGCGTTTCAAGGAAATCGTCCTGCGGCTTCTTGACAAGTCGCGGGAGGTCAAGATCGACCGTACAATCTGTACAGCGACAGACCAGCGTCAGGCAGCGGCCATGGATCTGGCATCTAAGGTGGATCTCATGCTGGTGATTGGCGGCAAGAACAGCGCGAATACGACGCGCTTGGCACAGCTTTGTGCAGAGAGATGTAGGACTTACCACATTGAGACGGCAGCAGAGCTGCAGGATCAGTGGTTTGATAAAATTGAAAAAATTGGTATTACAGCCGGTGCATCTACTCCCGACTGGATTATCAAGGAGGTATACAAACAGTGTCAGAAGAAATGAACAATGATTTTGCCAGCATGCTGAAAGCAGAAGAGGAATCGATGCAGTCGGTCAATGTCGGGGATGTGGTGGAAGCAACGGTTGTTGCAGTGGAGAACTCCAGTGCAATGGTTACGATTTCCGGTCTCAAGTCGGATATTCCCATCCCCAAGCGCGAATTGGCTCGTCCGGAGCCGGATAGCGCTGAGGATGTTGTCAAAGTGGGCGATGTCATCGAGGTCGTCATTGTGTCCCTTGGCGGAGAGAATGGCGCGACCGTTTCCAAGGTCAAGGCGGATGCCCGCGTTGCATGGACAGAAATGGAAGGCATCCAGGAGCGCGGCGAGACAGTAGAGGCTCAGGTCAGCCAGGTGGTCAAGGGTGGCCTTGTCGCTTCTGTCAATGGCCTGCGCGGTTTCATTCCTGCCTCCCAGATGGAGCTTCATTTCGTGAAGGATCTCTCCGTGTATGTGGGGCAGACGGTGGAAGTGCTGCCGATTGAGATTGATGTGCACAAGCAGCGCCTCGTTCTTTCCCGCCGCCAGCTTCTCGAAGCAGAGCGCGACAAGAAGCAGGAAGAGGTGTTTGCCAACTTGGAGGCAGGCCAGACGGTTCGCGGCACTGTGAAGCGCCTCGTGGATTATGGAGCGTTCATTGATATCGGCGGTGTGGATGGGCTTGCCCATATTTCCGATATTTCCTGGGAGCGCGTGAAGCATCCTTCGGATGTGCTTCAGGTCGGTCAGGAGCTTGATGTTTATGTTAAGAGCGTCGATCCCGAAGCGAAGCGCATCTCGCTTTCTATCAAGGAGACCATGCGCGATCCGTGGCTGGATCGTGCGGAGCGCTATGCCGAGGGCGACTATATTGAGGGCGAGGTCATCAAGCTGACGGATTTCGGTGCCTTCATGCAGATCGAGCCGGGCTTCGATGGGCTCATTCCCATGGGCGAGCTCTGCGAGCGCCGTATCGAGCGCGCTGATGAGGCGGTTCATGTGGGCGATATGGTCAAGGTCAAAGTTTTGCGTATCGATATGAAGAGGAAGCGCATCTCCCTCTCCATCACAAAGGCAAAGAAGGATGCAGATACGGCTGTATTCAAAAAATATGTGGCTGAGCAGGAAGAGGCTGCACCGACAACTGTCGGTGACGAGGTCAATGAGTAATCGACCGGCTCGGTGAAGTTTGGAGGAGTGATGTGGATCATCACTCCTTTCTTTGCAATATAGGATAGGGGGAAGATTCATCTGGGAAAGATTATCCGTGTCCGGCCGGGAAGCCTGGCGGATGAGCTGGGATTGACGGCTGGTGACAAGGTACTGGAAATCAATGGAGAGGGGCTCAGGGATATTATTGACCTGAGCTTTTCCTTCGCTGAGGAAGAGATTGATATGCTCGTCGAGCATGAGAACGGCGAGCAGGAAATGATTTCTTTTGACAAGGATGTGGATGAGGAGCTTGGGGCAGAGTTTGCATCGGCGGTGTTCGACGGCATGCGGAAATGTGCCAACAACTGTTATTTCTGCTTCGTGAACATGGTAGCCCCGGGCATGAGGAAAAGCCTTTCCGTCAAGGATGATGACTACCGCATGTCTTTCCTCTACGGCAATTTCATCACCATGACAAACATGGTGGAGGAAGATTTCAAGCGGATTGAGAAATACCATCTTTCGCCGCTTTTCATTTCCGTTCAGGCCATGAATCCGAGGCTGAGGGCGGAGATGATGCGCTGCGGGCGCGCGGCGGAGATCGTTGCCCAGCTGGACCGGCTGGAGCAGGCAGGGGCGGATTACCATACGCAGGTCGTTCTGTGTGCCGGGCTCAATGACGGGGAAGAACTGGAGCGCACCATCCGCGAGATCGCGGCCCGCCGTCCGCATGTGCTGTCCCTTGCCATTGTGCCTGTGGGAATCACGAGGCACCGCAGGGATCCCTATCCTCTGAAGCAGTTCGATCGGGAAGGGGCGGAGGCCGTCATCCTGCAGGTGAAGGAGTGGCAGGAAAAAAGCCGGAAGGAGACAGGGGAGACCTTTGTTTATCTGGGAGATGAGTTCTATTTCCTGGCGGGTCGGGATCTGCCGCCGGAGGAAGAATACGACGGTTTTCCCCAGCTGGACAACGGCATAGGGCTTACCAGGAACTTTCTTTGTGACTGGGAACAGGAGAAGGAGGAAATATCCTCCTTTTCCCGATGCCCCTGCCGTTTGGATGTCGTGAGCGGCACGGCGGTCGCTCCTGTGATGGAAGGACTGGCGGAACAGGCCATGGCATGTGGGGAGAATCTCCGGGTGCGCGTGGTTCCTGTTCCCAACCGTCATTTTGGCGAGACGGTCAATGTCTCTGGCCTGCTCACAGGCAGGGACATTTTGCGGGCTTTGCAGGAAGCCGGTGGGGAAAGGGACGGCATTCTCCTTCCGGAATCCGCCCTGCGGGCGGGGGAGGATGTGTTCCTCGATGATATTTCCCTGAAGGATCTGCGGCAGGCCTTCCCGGAGGCGAGAATCGAGCCTGTGAGGACGGGGCGGGACTATTGCCGTGCCCTGCATGACTGGGAGAACTACCATAAGGAACGGGCCGGTGAAACGGATTATATGTGGCAGAGCAATGCAGGCTATACAAAATAGGGGGTGCAGGCAGGAATGAGCAAGCCGATTGTGGCAATTGTCGGACGCCCGAATGTGGGAAAATCGACGCTGTTCAACAGGATCGGGCAGAAGCGGGTATCCATTGTGGATGATATGCCGGGGGTGACCAGGGACAGGATCTATCTGGATGCACAGTGGCTCCAGCATGAGTTCACGATGATCGATACGGGCGGCATCGAGTTTGATGAGGGAAGCCATATTCTGGCATCCATGCGGCAGCAGGCAGTCATTGCCATGGAGGAAGCGGATGTCATTGTTTTCGTCGTGGATGGCCGTGCCGGGCTGACGGCTTCGGATGAGGAAGTGGGGAAACTTCTGCGCGGGACGAAGAAGCCCGTGATTCTGGCAGTGAACAAGGTGGACAGCCCTCAAAGGGAAATGGATATCTACGAGTTTTACAACCTTGGTCTGGGAGATCCCATTGGGATTTCCGCCTCCAATGCGCTGAACCTCGGGGATCTTCTGGATGCTATCGTGGCGGCCTTTCCCGCTGTGGAAGCGGAGGAAAAGGATGAAGATGAGATCAGCATCGCCGTGATTGGTCGCCCGAATGTCGGGAAATCCTCAATGGTCAACCGGATCCTCGGGGAAGACCGGGTCATCGTGAGCGATATCCCCGGAACGACGCGGGATGCTATCGACACGCATTTCACAAAGGATGGCACAAAGTTTACCCTCATTGATACGGCGGGCATGCGACGCAGGGGGAAAATCGAGGAAGCCGTGGAACGGTACAGTGTCATGCGCTCCCTCCGCGCAATTGACCGGGCGGATGTGGTACTCATGATGATCGATGCATCGGAAGGCATCAGCGAGCAGGACAAGAAGATTGCAGGATATGCCCATGATTCCGGTAAAGGCGTGGTCATCGTTGTCAACAAATGGGACATCTATCCGGGCAAGGATGACAAGTCTACCTTGCGCTTCACGGAAGAACTGCGGGACGAGATTGGCTTCCTGCAATATGCCCCGGTGCTTTATGCCTCGGCGCTCACGGGGCAGAGGGTCAACCGTGTGACGGAACTCGTGAAATACGTGGCGGAGCAGCAGTCTATGCGCATCAAGACCAGCGTCCTGAACGAGCTCATCCGTGATGCGGTGTCAGTGAATCCGCCCCCCATGCACAAGGGCAGGCAGCTCAAGATTCTCTTCATGACACAGACAGGCATCTGCCCGCCGAAATTCATTGTGTTTGTGAATGATGCCAACCTCATGCATTTTTCTTATCTGCGCTTCCTCGAGAATCGCCTGCGGGAAAGCTACGGGTTCGAGGGGACGCCGCTCCGCTTTGTTGTCCGCAACCGTGAGGAGAAGGAGGAATGAGGGATGGGAGGCATCGTTGCCGGTTTTCTGAGTTATCTGATTGGGTCTGTTCCCAGCGGACTGATTTGCGGGAAACTGTTTTGGGGCGTGGATCTTCGGCAGCATGGCAGCCATAATATCGGCGCCACAAATGCCTGGCGGACTCTGGGCAAAGGGCCGGGAATCCTTGTGTTTCTTCTGGATTTCCTGAAGGGTTTCCTTGGCGTTTGGTTTGGCATGCACTTGGACGGGACGCCGCTTGTCATGCTGCTCTGCGGCATCCTTGCCATTCTCGGGCACTCCTGCTCCGTGTTCCTTCGCTTCCAGGGCGGGAAGGGGGTGGCGACCGGCCTCGGTGTCATTGCCATGCTGATGCCGAAAGTGACACTGGCGGTGTTTCTCCTTTGGCTGGGCATCGTCTTCGTTACGGGATATGTGTCCCTTGCCTCCTGCGTGGCAGCGGTTTTCGTTCCGATTCTGGCATGGCTGGTTGGCGCTCCGTCAGAGTACATTGGGTTTGGATTTTTGGCGGCCGTTCTCATTGTCGTGCGGCATAGATCCAATATCATTCGCCTCATGAACGGGACAGAGAGCAAGATCCAGGCCGGGCATCGGTGAACTGTTGTACTGCGAACGAAAAATCCCCCCCAGTCGATAAGACTGGGGGGGATTTTTCTCAACTGGCATAGGAATCCGTATGCATGTACTCGCGCTCAATCACTTGGCCATTGCGGCTGTATATGCGGTAGATTGTGGGACGGAGGGCAGAGCCTTCCTGCTCCATGGAGATGGTGTTGCCGTTCAGGTCATTTTTGGTTCCGAGGACATAGATGGTAAGGGAAGATCCGTACGTCCTAGCAAGCAGATATACATTGTGCGGAAGCTGGTTCTTGAACTGGAAATCCAGCAGGCCGTCCGCAACCGTGGCATCCAGGCCGGGAGGGCAATAGGAGGAACGGAAGTAATGGGGCGTGCGCACCGTCGGGGTCAGACCGGAGAGAAGTACTGCATTGTAGAGCGTGGTGCTGACCTGGCAGACGCCGCCGCCGATTCCGGGTTCCGTCATGCCATCGACAATCACAGGCGCACTTTTGTAACCGGCGCTTGCCGTGCGTTCGCCGACCGTGTTGTTGAAAGAGAAGACTGTGCCGCTTCGGATGAGAATGTCATTGAGATGCTCCGAGGCGAGGATGATATTGTCCCCGCGATTGCCATAGGAGAAATCCGTCGTATACGCTCCGAGGATGCAGTCAATGTTGGCGAGGTCTGCATCTGTGACATAGGGTTGGATTTCTTCCGGCTCCAGAGCGATGGTCTTGATGTGCTTCAGGGAAACGAGCTGCGGCTCAAGGGCTTCCGCGATGGGCGCGGGATCCAGTTTCTTGCCGATGGCGCCGGGGATGCGCCTCAATGAGCCATCTGCTTGGAAATCCATGGAAGCATTGACCGGCTGTGCATCGATGGCCTTGGCAACCTCCTGCAGCTTGGCGGCAAGAAGCTGACGGTCATAATCGGCAGTGAGCTCTACGTTGCATCCTGTGACGGCATATTTCATCTGGTTCAGGAGATTTTGCAGAAAAGAGCCTCCTCTGCCTATGGAATATGCGTTTTCCACGGCCTCTCCGGTATTGGCGGTGAGGTGAATGTCCTCAGGTGCGATCGTCCATGTTTTATTGTCATATTCCAGGACAATGGGCATTTTCGAAATGCGATCTGCTCCGGCCTTTTCAAAAAAATGCTCGGCATCACTTTTTTTCATGCCGGAGATGGAAGAACCCATAGCCTGCACTCCAATGATGACCCTGTCCTTGTTCGCGGCAGACAGAGAGACAACCCCGGCAACTATGATCAGGGCGCTGAAGGCAGCTGCGGCAATGATGGCAATCTTTCCGGTAGACATCGATGAATCCATGCTTGACCAAACTCCTTGATAGTGAAATTTCCTTTGCTATATTATAGCGTTTCTTTAGGAATGGGGCAATAGGAAGATCATCGTTTTGAGCAAGAGAACCATAACCACAAAATGCCGGGGCTCATGTTCCTGACCGCATCGCAGGAATCGTGGATTATGGGCGGAAAGAAGAGAAGGAAGGGCTTGCGCCGTTGTCAAAACAAGTGTCAAGCTACAGTATACACGGTCAAACAAATGTGATATAATATGAAGCACGCTGATATCCAGAGATTGCTGGAATTTGCTGCGGGCGGGGGAAGTTTTCAGTTCGCGGGCATGAATCAGCCGATTTATGAAGATGGGGGATATTCCATGAGCAAAAAGAAGAGCGGTTTTTTTCTTGTCAGGGAGGAAATTCTTCCGGAAGCGATAAAGAAGACAATCCGCGTCAAAGAGATGCTGAAGCGCGGCGATGCCCGCACAATCAATGAGGCGGTGGAGCGCATGAATCTCAGCCGCAGTGCCTATTACAAGTATAAGGATTACGTATTTCCCTTTTATGAGGCCAGCAAAAACAAGATTGTTACACTGACCCTTTTGCTGGAGCATAAGAAGGGGGTTCTTTCCAGCGTGCTCAATACGATTTCGTCGGATTCCGGCAGTGTTCTTACCATCAATCAGGGAATCCCTCTGCAGGGGATGGCGAATGTCACGATTTCCATTGAGACGGCAACCCTTTCCATTGATCTGGAAGCGCTTCTTGACAAACTGCGTCTGGTGGATGGTGTCAAGCGATTGGAAGTTTTGGGGCAGGCATGAGGAAGAAAGGTGCAGTGAAATGGAGAAACCGATTAAATTTGCCATGCTGGGATCTGGCACGGTAGGCACCGGTGTCATCAAAGTCCTGCAGGAGAATGCGCGCGAAATTGCAAAGAGGATCGGAGCACCTCTGGAACTGAAAAAGGTTCTTGTCCGTGATCTGGACAGGAAGCGCCCGCATCTCGAAGGTCTGGCTCTGACGGACAGGATAGAGGACATTCTTGAGGATGATGAGATTTCCGTTGTCGTGGAGGTCATGGGCGGTATCCACCCGGCAAGAGAGTACATGCTGCGAGCCATGGAAGCAGGAAAAAGCGTGGTTACGGCCAACAAGGACGTGGTGGCGCAGTTCGGCAAGGAAATGTTCGATATGTCGGAAAAACGGAATGTGGACTTCCTTTTTGAGGCAAGCGTGGGAGGCGGAATTCCCATCATCACTCCTTTGAAACAATGCCTGACGGCGAACAAGATCACGGAGGTCATGGGCATTGTGAACGGGACGACGAATTATATGCTCACGAAGATGACGGAGTGCGGGGCAGAGTATGATGCTGTGCTGAAGGAAGCTCAGGAGAAGGGGTATGCCGAGGCAAACCCTTCGGCTGATGTGGATGGGCTGGATGCTGCCCGCAAGGCGGCCATCCTTGCATCTCTGGCTTTCAATACCAGGGTGCAGCTGGATGATGTTTCTGTGGAGGGCATTACGAAAATCACGCCGACAGACATCGAGTATGCGAGCACTCTCGGCTATGCGGTGAAACTTCTGGCGGTGGGAAAGGATTCGCCGGAAAAAGGAGTGGATGTCAGGGTGCATCCGGTATTCCTTCCCAAGTCCCATCCGCTGGCTTCGGTGAACGGGGTATTCAATGCGATTTTCGTGAGGGGCAATGCCATTGGCGAGGCGATGTTCTACGGGCCCGGAGCCGGTTCCCTTCCTACGGCATCGGCCGTGGTTTCTGATGTTATCGATGCGGCAAGGGATATCGTTCACGAGGCCTTCGGGCGGATCCGCTGCACTTGCTATGGGCAGAAGAAGCTCTGTCCGTTGGATGACACGGAATCCTCCTACTATGTGCGCTTGCTTGTGGATGACAAGCCCGGCGTGCTCGGCATGATTGCCACGGCTTTCGGAAAGGAAGGCGTCAGTCTCAAGTCTGTTGTCCAGACGAAGCGGTCCGTTGCGAACCATGCGGAAATTGTCGCAATCACGCATACGGTGGAACACAGGAAGATCTTGAATGCCCTGAGGATTCTGGAAGGACTGCCGGTGGTGGATGAGATTCGTAACATGATACGAGTGGAAAACGACCGGGGGTAGAAACTTATGGGAGAAAGAAGCATACGGGTTCGTGTGCCCGGGACTTCGGCCAATTGCGGACCGGGGTTTGATACCTTGGGAATTGCCTGCACGATATACAATGAGCTTGAGCTCACTCTTCGGGAGCGGCCGGGACTGGAATTCTTTGTGGACGGTGAAGGCGGGGATAATATCCCTCTGGATGATCGGAATATTGTTTGGCGTTCTGTCCGCTATCTCCTGGAGCGTGCCGGAATGGCAGAGAAATTCCAGGGCGGCGTCATTCGCATGAAGAACGACGTTCCTCTGTCCAGGGGGCTGGGCAGCAGTGCCGCGGCAATTGTGGCAGGGCTCAAGGCGGCAAATGTTCTCGTGGACAATGTCTTCAACCGCAGGGAACTGCTGCAGTTTGCGACGAAGATCGAGGGGCATCCCGACAATGTTGCGCCGGCGATTTTCGGCGGTTTTACCGTCAATATTGTGAGCAGGGGGAGAGCGCAGTGTTTTTCCTTCCTGCCGAAACTGCGGCTGAACATGGTGGCGGCGGTTCCGGATTTCCAGCTTTCCACGCGCATGGCCCGCGAAGTTTTGCCGGAAAAGGTTTCCAGGCAGGATGCCATTTTCAATATCGGCAGGGCGTCTCTTTTGGTGGCGGCGCTTTGCAAGGGAAATGAATATTTCCTGCGCCAGTCTTTCGAGGATGCCCTGCATCAACCCTATCGGGCGGAACTCGTTCCCGGGATGATGGAGGTATTTTCCGCAGCAAGGGCGGCCGGGGCGCTGGGAGCGGCTTTGAGCGGCGCAGGACCGTGCCTTATGGCATATGTCCTGGAGCGCGACCGATGTGCTGGAGGTGTGGGAGAGGCCATGGTGGAAGCATTCCGGAAGAACGGCGTGAATGCAAAAGCCCTTGTCCTCGGCCTGGATACCCGTGGGGCGCATATCATAAATGAGTGACGGGAAAGCTGCTGCGGCGGTTCCTTCCTTGTGCATGGGCAGCAAAATGATTGCAGGAAGATGCATGTTATGACGGAATATGAATTGGTGGAAAAGGCAAGAAGCTCAGGCGCTCGTGTATTTCGTGTGGGCGGATGTGTGAGGGATGCCTTCCTCGGAAGACAGCCCAAGGATCGGGATTATGTTTTTTGCGGCATGGGGGAAGAAACGTTCCGTGGCGTGTTTCCCTGTGCAAAAAAGGTCGGGCGGTCCTTTCCTGTGTACCTGCTGGAAATCGACGGGGAAATGTGCGAGGTGTCCTTTGCGCGCCGTGAATGGAAGGCCGGGCATGGATATCGGGGGTTTCGCGTGGAATTCGATGATAGCGTGAGCATAGAAGAGGATCTTTTCCGCCGGGATACTACGATGAACAGCATGGCTCTGGAATTGCCGGAAGGAACCCTGATAGATCCCTATGGCGGCAGGGCAGACATTCGAGGGGGGCTTATCCGTGCTGTCTCGTATCATTTCAAAGAGGATCCCGTGCGCGCTTTGAGGGCAGCCCGGCAGTCTGCGGAGCATGGCTTTTCCATTGAGCCGGGAACCTTGGAATACATGGGGCAATGCGGGGAGGAATTGGAGACAGAGCCGCAGGAACGGCTGGTGAATGAGATGAGCCTAGCGCTTTCTGCGAGACAGCCTTCCCTTTTCTTTCGGAATCTGCAGGCGGCGGGGCTGCTTTCCCGCGTGTTTCCGGAATTGTACCGGCTGATCGGGAAGACGCAGCCGAAGGACTTCCATCCGGAAGGGGATGCCTATGAGCATTCCCTGCTCGTACTGGATCGCGTGTCGGAAGAAACCGGGAATCCCGTGGCCCGTTTTGCGGCATTGGTGCATGATATCGGCAAGGGAATGACGCCGGACGATATGCTTCCGCACCATTACGGGCATGAGAAGCGGGGCATCGAGGTTCTTGGACAATGGAACGAAAGGATGCGGATGCCAAAGCTCTGGTTGCAGGCCGGGGAATTCCTGATTTCCCAGCACATGCGGGCAGCCCGCATGGAGAAGCCGGGAAAAATCGTGGAGCTCCTGCTGGCCGTTGAGAAAGGGCCGTTGCCGTTTCCTGAGTTCAATGCCGTCATCCGTGCAGACCATGGGAGCCTCCCGGAATACCTGCGGCAGTATGGGAAGTATCTGTCGGCGATCCATGCTGTCCGGGGGGACAGCTGCCCCAGGCATATTCGAGGAAAGGCCGTTGGCGAGTGGCTTCGGGAAGCGCAGATACGGGCTTTTTTGAAAATATTTCCCTCTTGATGCAGGAGTTGGAGGATCTATGTCAAATAACTGTCTTTTGGGAGTTTCGGCAGACGTATTTTGGGAGGGATGATTTATGAGTTGCATCATGCCGTATCAGTCGGCTTTTCCGCAGATTGCCCAGGGAGTGTTTGTGGCGCCGACAGCATCCGTGGTTGGCGGTGTGACCATCGGGAAGGGGTCCAGCGTTTGGTTTGGGGCTCATGTCCGCGGAGATTTCCAGCCGCTCTCCATCGGCGAGTACACGAATATCCAGGATAATGCCACGGTGCATGTCATGGGGGATGTTCCGACGGAAATCGGCAGCTATGTGACCATTGGCCATAATGCCATTGTCCACTGCAGAACCATCGGGGACAACTGCCTGATCGGAATGGGCTCCATTGTCCTGGGGTATTCTGAGATTGGGGACAACTGCATCATCGGCGCAGGGACACTTCTCACGCAGTACAAGAAGATCCCGGCGAATTCACTGGTGTATGGGAATCCTGCCCGCATCATCCGGGCACTGCGGGATGATGAGATTGAGGCATTGAAGGAATCCGCCATGAATTACCATCTTCTCGCAGTGGATTACCTGAAGGATCTGGCAAGGAGCGCTGCAAGTCCGGAAAAATAACGACGGAGGAAAGGAAATGATTTCATGGAAAAGACATTGGTGCTGATCAAGCCGGATGCTGTCCAAAAGCATCATATCGGTGAGATCATCCGCAGATATGAGCAGGAGGGGTTCCGCATCGTAGCGATGAAGCTCATGCAGATGACGAAGAAGGTGGCGGCCCGGCATTATGAGGAGCATATCGGCCGGCAGTATTATGATGATCTGGAAGGATTCATGACTTCGGCTCCTATCGTTGCCATGGTGCTGGAAGGCGAGGATGCCATTGCCCGTGTGCGGAAGATCAATGGCAAGACGAATCCGGAAGAGGCAGATGAGGGGACCATACGGAAGCTCTTCGCCGAGAGCGTGAGACGCAATGCCGTGCATGCCTCGGACAGCACGGAAAGCGCGGCGAGGGAGATTCCTATTTTCTTCAATGCGGCGGAAATGTACGACTGAGGTGATTGTATGGGAGTCTATACCAAAACAGGTGACCATGGGGAGACCGGGCTTTACACGGGGGAGCGGGTGAGGAAATCCTCCCTTCGCGTGGAAGCCTATGGCGCTGTGGACGAACTGGATTCTGCACTGGCCATGGGACGGGCGTTTTGCCGGAAAGAGGAGGTACGCCAGAAAATTTTTGCGTTGCAGAAGGTGCTTCCGCTCCTCATGGCGGATCTGGCAAGCATGGGGCAAAAGCCCATGATCCGTGCGGAGCATGCAAGTGAACTGGAACATGGGATGGATGAGATGGAGGCTGCATTGCCGCCGCTCAAGTCGTTCCTGATACCGGGAGATACGCAGGGCGGCGCAGCCCTGGATCTTGCCCGTACAGTTGCCCGCCGCGCGGAACGCTGTTTCTGCAGATTGTCGGAGCAGGAGGAAACCCATGAGGAGGACAGGATTCTCCTCAATCGCATTTCGGACTACTGCTTCCTGCTCATGCGCATGGAAGAACAAGAGAACTGATGGCCGGAGTCGATGGAACTTTGCGGGTTCCATCGACTTTTTTGTTTTTTTTTTGCCGCAGGGAGGTTTTTGCGGAATTTTGTCTAATAACAATACAGTTTCAAAGAAAAAGCGAGCGTGCTGGCGCAAAGGAGGGGCTGGGGGTTCCAGCAAGAATTGAAACGAATATCATATGAGGTGAAAAAACATGATTACATTCCTGATTGCCTTATGTGCACTTATTGTCGGTTATTTCATTTATGGTAAGATTGTGGACACGGTGTTCCATCCTACGGATCGCCCGACACCGGCATTGGTGCACAATGATGGCGTCGATTACATCCCGCTTCCCACATGGAGGGTATTTTTGATCCAGCTTCTCAATATCGCGGGGCTCGGCCCGATTTTCGGAGCCTTGGGCGGCGCGCTCTGGGGGCCGAGTGTTTATCTTTGGATTGTCCTTGGGACGATCTTTGCCGGTGGTGTCCATGACTATCTTTCCGGCATGATTTCCCTTCGCGAGGACGGCAAGAGCATCTCCGAAGTGGTGGGCAACCACCTCGGGCCGGTCATGCTGCTCATCATGCGCATTTTCTCCGTGGTGCTCCTGGTTCTCGTGGGAACTGTTTTCATGACAGGCCCTGCCGGGCTTCTTGCGAAACTTACGGGCGTGGCCGTGACTTATGTGCTGCCCTGTGTCCTTTTCTATTATTTCCTGGCAACGCTGTTACCCATTGATGCATTGATTGCCCGCTTTTACCCATTGTTCGGCGCATGCCTGATCATCATGGCTCTGGGCATCATGGGAGGCATGCTCTTCGGTGTCGGCGGCCATACCATGCCTGAGATGCAGCTGGCGAATCTGCATCCGAAAGGGGATGCCATGCCGATCTGGCCTCTGATGTTCATCACGGTGGCCTGCGGCGCGATTTCCGGTTTCCATTCCACGCAGTCCCCCATCATGTCACGCTGCCTGAAGGATGAGCGCCTGGGGCGCCCCGTCTTCTATGGCGCGATGGTAGCGGAGGGCATCATTGCGCTGATTTGGGCTACGGCAGGCATTACCTTCTATGACGGCACGGGCGGTCTTGCCAAGGCCATGGCAGCCGGCGGCGCTGGTACTGTGGTCTATGATATCTGCGTCGGCTTCCTCGGCGGCAGCGGCATTGGCGGATATATCGGAGCGACGCTCGCGATGCTCGGCGTTATTGCCTGCCCCATTACTTCCGGCGATACGGCATTCCGTTCTGCCCGCCTGACGCTGGCAGACTGGATCGGCCTTGACCAGAAGACGGGCCCGAAGCGCCTGATGCTTGCGGTTCCACTTCTGGCAATCGGTGGCATCCTGTCCCAGATGGACTTCAATATCATCTGGCGTTATTTCTCCTGGTCCAACCAGACCCTGGCCATGATTGTGCTCTGGACAGGCGCGGTATATCTCTACCGTACGAAAAAGGGGAGCAAGGCATTCCTTCTGCCTGCAATCCCGGCGACCTTCATGGCGGCCGTGACCTTTACGTATATCCTGCAAGCTCCGGAAGGGTTCCAGCTCCCAACCAGCATTACCTATCCGGCAGGCTTTGTTTTTGCTGCGGTTTGCGTTGTTCTTTTCCTCAAGGCAACTGTGACGAAGAAGACGGCATGATATGCCCGTCCGGCAGGGTTCTGCGCAGATTTTTGCGCAGAACCCTGCTTTTTTTGTTTGAGAGGAAGGAGTATTGCCATGATTCAGAGAATATAGGTAAGACGTGAGGCGAAATCCGTAAGGAGGGAATTGGAATGAAAGAGTATAAAAGTACGAATATCCACAATGTGGCAGTCATTGGACATGGCAAGACCGGAAAGACGAGCCTCCTGGAAGCCTGTCTGTTCAACGCAGGTGCAGTCAAACGTCTGGGGAAAGTGGATGACAGCACTGGCGTGTTGGATTACGAGCAGGAGGAAACGAAGCGGAAGATGACCATCAACGATACGCTGGCGGTTTCGGAATGGAAGGGCTACAAGCTGAATTTCATCGATACGCCGGGGTATCCGGATTTCGTTGGAGAAGTGCGCGGTGCATTGACGGCTGCGGACAGCGCACTCATTGTCATCTCCGCTCCTGCCGGCATAGAAGTGGAAACGGAGAAAGCCTGGGGACTTTGCGAGGAAATGGATTTGCCCAGGGCATTCTTTGTGAACAAGATGGATCGCGAGCATGCGGATTTCCAGCATGTGGTGGAAGAGCTCCGCGTGAAGTTCGGTGACGGCGTTGTTCCCGTGCAGGTTCCCATCGGTAAGGAGGCTGCCTTCCAGGGGGTGGCGGATCTTTTGTCGCTCCGCATGAAGATTGTGCGTCATGAGGAGGATGAGATTCCGGAGTATGTCAAGGGTGAAGTGGAGGAGGCCCGCCAGAAGCTTATCGAAGCGGTTGCGGAATTCAATAACGAGCTTTTGGAGAAGTATATTGAAGGGGCTGATATCACAGAGGTTGAGGTTGCGGCAGCCATGATCGAAGGCATCCAGGCAGGGAAGATATTCCCTGTTTTCTGCGGTTCGGCGCTTCAGAATGCGGGCATCAAGAAGCTTATGGACGGCATCGTGGAATACATGCCGACCCCATATTTCAAGGTATCCATCGGCGTCCATCCCCAGACGGATGAGCTTCTGGAGCGCAAGACGGAGGATTCCTTCTCGGCACAGGTATTCAAGACCATTGTGGATCCTTTCGTTGGCCGCCTTTCCTTTTTGCGTATCCTCTCCGGCGACATGAAAGGGGATGCTTCTTACTACAACCCCAACAGCGATGCCACAGAGCGCATCGGCAATATCTTCACCATGGTCGGGAAGCAGCAGCAGGGACTGACAGTGGCACATGCAGGGGATATTGTCGTGGCGGCGAAGCTCCAGGAAACTTCTACGGGAGATACGCTCTGCGACAAGGCAGCCCCCATCCGCTACGAGAAGATCGAATATCCGGAAGCGATGCTTGCCATGGCGGTGTCGGCGAAGAAGAAAGGCGAGGAGGACAAGGTATTCAGCGCGATTGCCAGGCAGTGCGAGGAGGATCCCTCCCTGCTTCTGGAGAAGAACAAGGAAACCCGCCAGACCATCATTCGCGGCATCGGCGAGGTGCATCTGGAGATTCTGGCAGACAAGCTGAAGCGCAAGTTCGGCGTGGAGATGGAGCTTTCGGCTCCGCGGGTTCCCTACCGCGAGACCATCCGCAAGAGCGTCAAGGTGGAAGGGAAGCACAAGAAGCAGAGCGGCGGGCATGGCCAGTATGGGCATGTCTGGCTGGAACTCAGTCCTCAGCCGGCAGGGGAGGGCAATGCCTTCAGCGAAACCATTTTCGGCGGCAGCGTGCCGCGCCAGTTTATCCCGGCGGTGGAAAAGGGCACGGCAGAAACCTTGGCGGCAGGAATCCTGGCCGGCTATCCCGTGGTGGACGTGAAGGTCAACCTCTACGATGGCTCCTACCATAGCGTGGATTCCTCGGAGGCTGCCTTCAAGACGGCAACGGCCATTGCTCTCAAGAAGGGGGTCATGGATGCGTCCCCTGTTCTTCTGGAACCTATTGATGAGATTACCGTGCTTGCGCCGGAGTACTACATGGGCGATGTCATGGGCAAGCTCAATTCCAAGCGCGCCAAGATACTTGGCATGGAAGGCAAGGGGAAGGACTTCAGCGAGGTCAAGGCATATATCCCGGAATCGGAACTCTATAAATACGCGACGGAGCTTCGCTCCCAGACGCAGGGGCGCGGCTCGTATTCCCTGAGGTTCGACCATTACGAAGTAGTTCCGGAGAAACTGGCGGAAAAGATCATCGAGGAATCGAAAAAATAAGGAACTGCAGCGAAATAAACCAGACAAGATGTCTAGTTTATAAGTCTACAGTTCCTAAGACGTATCCGTTTGAAGCACACCTTCTATTTTCAAGAAGGTGTGCTTATTTTATTGCGTTTCAGGCAATATGATGGTATGATTAGGAAATGATTGTTTGGATTTATAGACTTCATAGGAAAAGAGTGTATGCAAATGTGGAAAAAAGTATGTGCCGGTTTGTTGGGATGTTCCATGGCTGCCAGTGTTTCCCTGGGTGCTGCTTTTGCAGCCCCGGAACAGGCGGATGCTCCTAAAAATGTTCAGGCTGAAGTACCGAAGATTCCGGGTGGCGTGAATACCGGAAATGTTGTGTCGGCTCCTGCGGTGCAGCAGCCGGCAGTGCAACCTCCGGCAACGCAGCAGCCTGTGACGCAACCTCCGGCAACAACGCAACCTCCGGCAGCGCAGCAGCCTGCAACGCAACAGCCGGCAACGCAGCAGCCCAAGGCAGAGACACCTGCGGCAAAGACAAGTCAGGAGAAAAAGATTGTCATCAATATCGCCAGCCGGTCTTTGGCATTGTATCAGGGGACGGAGAAGATACGCCTCTATCCTTTGGGGCTTGGCAAGCCATATACGCCGACGCCGACCGGGTATTACAAGATCAGCAGCAAGGATGTCAATCCTACCTGGTCAGATCCCTCGGATCCCTCTGTGGTCATCCCTTCGGGGGAGAGCAATCCGCTGGGATACCGCTGGATGCTCCTCTATGGCAATTACGGCATCCATGGTACAAACCGTCCGGACAGCATAGGGCATTATGTGTCCAACGGCTGCGTCCGCATGAAAGAATCCGATGTGGAGGCTCTCTTTGATTTGGTAGAAGTGGGAACTCCTGTGGAAATCACCTATAATCGCATCGTTGTGGAAAAGGCGCCAGATGATACGGTGGTCTATTACATCTATCCCGATGGCTATGACTGCCAGCCTGTGGATGTCGCTCTGGTGAACCGGTGGCTGGAAGGATATGGTGTCAGCGCTTTTGTGAGCGATGAGGCGATCCAGCAGAAGATTGCCGCATCCGATGGCGAGCCGACATTTATCGGAAAGGTATACAATACCTTCGTGAATGGGAACAAACTTGTGGGCAAGACTGTGGTTGTGGACAATGTGACGTATCTTCCAGCAGTCGATGTGGCCCAGGCCGTGAAGCTTGACCTGCAATGGAAGCAGGACGCCGGGACTCTTGTGACTCCCTATGGGCAAGCCAAGGGATACAATAAGAAGAACGTGCTCTACTGCAATGCCGCAGATGCAGCAACGCTGTTTCGTCTGAAGGGGACGCTGGAATCCACGAAATCGTATGTGTTGAAGTCGGAGAAACCGGTGGCTCCAGCAGCGGTTCCTGCCAATCCCGGCACGGCAGCAACGGCTCCAGCAGCGGTTCCTGCCAATCCCGGCACGGCAGCAGCGGCTCCAGCAGCGGTTCCTGCTAATCCCGGCACGGCAGCAGCGGCTTCTCCTGCCCAGAAGGATGCGGAGCTTTCCGTGGTGCATGAGGATAAGCCTGTTCTCATCTATGAGAAGCAGGACTTGGCAAAGGAGGCAATCCGTTGAAACGGAGATTCGTAATTCTTGATGGCAGCAGCCTGATGTACCGGGCATTCTATGCGTTGCCATTGCTGACAGCCTCTACCGGTGAATATACGAATGCAATCTACGGTTTTTCCAATATGCTTGCGAAACTTCTGCAGGAGCTTCAGCCGGATGCCCTGGTCATTGCTTTCGACAAGGGAAAGAAGACCTTTCGGAACGAGATGTTCCCGGAGTATAAGGGAACCCGCCAGAAGACGCCGGAAGAACTCAGTTCGCAGATCCCCTTGCTGCACGATTTCATCCGGTTCTATGGCATTGCATGGATAGAACAGGCAGGCTATGAGGCTGATGATATTATCGGTACGCTTGCCACCCAAGCGGCAGGAGAGGGCTTCGAGACCTTTGTGGTCACGGGGGATCGCGATGCCTTGCAGCTTGTGAGGGAGAACCTGAAGGTAATGCTCACGAAAAAAGGCATCAGCGAGATGAAGATTTACGATGAACCGGCCTTCCTGGAGGAGTATCAATTACGGCCATTGTCTCTCATTGACCTTAAGGGGCTTATGGGGGATGCTTCCGACAATATACCGGGAGTTCCCGGCGTGGGACAGAAAACGGCAACCAAGCTTTTGGCAGAATATGGTTCCCTGGAGAATGTGCTGGAGCATGTCCATGATATTTCCGGTAAGAAACTCAGGGAACGGCTGATGGAAAACAAGGAGCTGGCGCTTCTTTCGAAGCGGCTTGCAACCATTGAGTGCCATGTGCCGGATGTAAAGTTCCTTTCGGAGGAGTATGTTGTCCGCCCAGATCGAAAGGGCATGCAGGATTTTTGCCGGCGGTATGATCTGCGGACGGTCTGGAAGAACTATGAGCGTTTGTTTCCAGAGACGGAATCGGCGGAATTGCCGGTGGCAGGGAAGGAGGATTCCCTGCCACTGGACTATGAAAGATTGGATCGGCCGGAAGGACTGGAGGAGCTTGCAGCTGCGGAGCAGGCAGCTCTTGCAGTGGGGAGTTCCGGGAAAGCCCCGTTTTTTGATGTTTCCGGAGCGATGCTCATGGTGCTGCCCCGGAAAAAACTGTTTTATATCCCGAAGGAATCGGCGCTTTGGGAAAACGTGCCGGATATCCTCGCTTCTTTGAAGGAAGTCTGGGTATTTGATGCAAAGAGGCTCTACCATGAAGGGTTTCACTGCCAAAAGAATTTTTTTGACGTATCCCTGGCGGCCTATCTTCTGAATCCGGAGGCTTCCGATTACGGGATTCCGTCTCTGGCGGAGGAATTTTGTCCGGAGCTTGCGATTCCGGCATCTTTTTCCGGCGAGGAGGAGCTTCTGGCTTGGAATGCTTCCATTCTTCTCAGGCTGGGGGAAACCCTTCGCCGCAAGCTGGAGGCGGAAGGGCTCTGCAAGCTGTACACGGATATGGAGCTTCCCTTGGCAGAAGTTCTGGCCGTCATGGAAGAGAACGGCGTTTATGTGAACCGGGAGCACCTTTCCAGGAAGTCCGAGGAAGTAGATGCGAAGGTAGCTGCCTTGGAGAAGGAGATCCATCTGCTGGCGGGGAAAGAATTCAATATCAATTCTCCCAAGCAGTTGGGGGAAGTCCTTTTTGACGATCTTGGGCTTCCGCCGCTCAAAAAGACAAAGACCGGGTATTCTACCAATGCAGAGGTTCTGGAATCTCTTCGTGATCGGCATCCCATTGTGGGGCAGATCCTTTCTTACCGGCTTTGGGGGAAAATCAGATCCACATATCTGGAGAGCATTGATGAGCTCATTGACGGGAGAACGAAGCGGGTGCATACGAGTTTCAACCAGACCGTCACAGCGACGGGACGGCTGAGCAGCTCGGATCCGAACCTGCAGAATATTCCTGTGCGCACAGAGGAAGGCAGGGAAATCCGGGCATTGTTTGAGCCGGGGGAGGGATATGACGGGCTCCTTTCTGCGGATTATTCCCAGATTGAGCTGAGGTTGCTGGCACACATGTCGGGGGATTCCGGTTTTATCCGGGCGTTCCTGGATGGCGAGGATATCCATGCCCGCACAGCGGCAGAGGTATTCGGCATTCCCTTGGAGAATGTGACACCGGATCTGCGGCGCAAGGCCAAAGCCGTGAATTTCGGCATTGTGTATGGCATCAGTGACTACGGGCTGTCAAGGGATCTTCGGATTCCGAGGAAAGAAGCGGCGGAATACATCCACCGCTATTTTGAGAGATATCCCGGCGTGAAGGCTTTTCTCGATGCCATGGTGGAGAAGGCGCATCGAGATGGCTTCGTCACCACGATGTTCGGGCGCCGACGCAGCCTGCCCGGAATCAAGAGCAGCAATTTCCATCAGAGGAGCCTGGCAGAGAGGATGGCGATGAATACGCCGATTCAGGGAACCGCTGCAGATATCATCAAGCTGGCCATGGCTGCCGCTTACAGGAACCTCAGGAAGGCCGGCGTGGCGAGCAGGATTATCCTCCAGGTTCATGACGAGCTTGTCCTGGAAGTGGTGGATTCTGAGGTGGAGCAGGTATCAGCGATTCTCAGGAAATCCATGGAGCATGTGGTGGAGCTCTCGGTTCCCCTTCTCATCGATATTCATGTTGGAAAGAACTGGGCGGAGGCGAAGTAGATGCCTGGCATGAGGATTTTTGCCCTTACGGGCGGCATTGCCAGCGGCAAGAGCACGGTTTCCAAGCATTTGCACAGATTGGGGGCGGCGATTGTCGATGCGGACAGGATTGCCCATAGGCTGGCCATGCCGCACCAACCTCTTTGGGAGGCCTATATGAATCATTTTGGCGCAGGCATTCTGCTGCCGGATGGCACTTTGAACCGCAGAGCCATAGGACGGGCGATTTTCCATGATGCATTGGAGAGAAAATGGTTGGATGAAGTATCCCATCCTCTCATCCGTTCACAGATGGAAAAGCAATTGGAAAAGCATCGTGCTTCCGGGAAGGGGGCGGTTTTCCTGGATGTGCCGCTCCTTTATGAAGTGGGTTGGGATGCCATTGCGGAGGAAGTCTGGGTGGTCTATGTGCCTTTTGATGTGCAGCTTGCCCGACTGATGGCCAGGGATGCCTGTGATGAGACGGCGGCACGGGAACGGATTTCCTCGCAGATGAGCCTGGATGAGAAACGCAGGAGAGCGGATTTCGTGATTGATAATTCCGGGACATGGAACAGCACCAGGCGGCAAGTGGAGATTGCCTGGGAAAGATTGGGTCAGGAGAAGCAGGATGAAGGAGAAGTTCCTTGAGCGTATGCGCAGGAAGAATGCGGAACAAAAGCGGATCAATTATTCCCTGTTGGCAGGTCTTGCGATCCTGTTGATCAGTTTGGGACTGTATGTCCTTTTTCAATTCAGTTCCGTGCAGAGGAGTTATCTCTATCCGTATCCTTACCAGGACGAGGTAAGGCAGTATGCAGAGGAATATGAGGTAGACAGCGACTTGGTGATAGCAGTGATCAAGACGGAGAGCAATTTCAAGGAAAAGGCAAAGTCCCACCGCGGTGCAGTGGGGCTTATGCAGATTATGCCGGATACGGCAAAGTGGATTGCCAAGCAAATCGGTGACAGGGATTATTCCGTGAAAAAGCTGCATGAGCCGGAAACGAATATCCGTTACGGAATCTGGTATCTTTCGGAGCTGCAGAAGGAATTCGAACACAATCCTGTCCTTGTGCTGGCTGCTTATAATGCCGGGCGGGGAAATGTGAAATCGTGGATGAAGAAAAATCACTGGGACATGGATTTCGAGGATATCAATGAAATTCCTTTCGGCGAGACCAGGGAGTATGTCCGCAGGGTGCTGAAGAACCGGGAAAAATACCGGGAGCTCTATCGTTGATGAAGGGACAGGAGCCGGGTGCAGATGAAGAAGTATTGTATTGTTCCTGATCGGGAGAATATGTTTTGGCAGCTTGTCCAAGGGATGGAAATGACAGAGGATGAGAAGAATCTCTTGAAGTCATGCAGCATCAAGCATGTGGAGATTTCTCCGGGGACAAATTGCTGGGAGATTCTGTTGCAGACGCAGGAACTCGTGGGTGAGGATCTCATCCGCCGGGCATCGCTCCATCTCAGGAAAATGTGCAGGCTGTCGGATGTCATCTTCTATCAGCATGTCATTGATATCGAGACTTCGGTCAACAAGGCATGGGCGAGACTGTCAGAACTTGTGGCTGACGGGAATCCGACCGTCGCCTATCTTTTGCGCAGGGCGGAGCACGCGATGGATGGCAGCCGATTGGTCCTTGCAGTGCCGGGGGAGCTCGGCGGGGAGATTCTCAGGGCCCATTCCGTGCCGCTTATGCTCCAAAAGGCAATCAAGAAGCTTCTGGGCTTTTCCTGCCATGTCGAATGCAATGCGCTGGGCGGGGAGTGGGAGCCGGAGGAACCTTGTGGTACGCAGGAGCCTCTTCCTATAGTGCGCAAAGAAGCTGTTAAGAAAACAAAGGCTTCTGGGACTTCCGGGAAGGAGAACGCAGGCGGCGGGAAGAAAGCAGCCGATCGTGCTGACGATGCACCTCCTGTGCGGATCGCTGCTTCTGGCAACGTGATTTTTGGAAAGCCGGTGCTAGGAGAGGCCGTGGACATCGATTCTCTGGAAGGAGAAACGAAGAGCGTTGTTCTGGAGGGCATGATCGGGGAAGGACAGATTTCCGGAATCCGCACCAATGAATTCAAGACAGGGACGAAACTGCTGTCCTTCTGCATTGCTGATCGCACCAACGGCATCAGCTGCAAGAAGTTTTTCAAGGAAAAGGAGAAGGAGGACTTCGACCGCGTCCTCCAAGAGCTCAAGGGCGGCATGGAGGTCAGGGCGCATGGATCCGTCCGCTTCGATACTTACCAGAATGAGTACGTGCTGTTTCTTGACAGCCTTGCAAAGAAAGAGACGGTCCAAAGAGCGGACACGGCGAAGGAGAAGCGGGTGGAGCTTCATGCCCATACGACGATGAGCAATATGGATGCCGTGGTATCCGTGAAAAAGCTCATCAAGACAGCCGCGCAATGGGGGTGGCCTGCCATTGCCATTACGGATCATGGTGTGGTGCAAGCGTTTCCGGATGCAGCGAAGGCCGTCAAGGATGGGAAGCTGGATATCAAGGTCATCTATGGCATGGAAGGCTATCTTACGGGAGATGATTATGAGCAGAAACATGCGAACCATATCATTCTTCTGGCGAAGAATCCTGTGGGGCTCAGGAACCTCTACCAGCTGGTATCTCTGTCTCATTTGAAATACCTGCACCGCCAGCCGCGTCTTCCCAAGCGTATCCTCAAGGAATTCAGGGAAGGACTCATCCTTGGATCTGCCTGCGAGGCCGGGGAACTGGTGCGGGCAATCGTGGAGGGCAGGAGCGATGAGGAACTTTTGGAAATCGCGGATTTCTATGATTACCTTGAAATCCAGCCCATCGGCAACAATGAATTCCTCAAGCGGAGCGACAGATTTCCCGATATCCGGACGGATGACGATTTGAGAAAGGTCAATCTCAAAGTTGCGGAACTTGCGAAAATCCAAGGAAAAATGCTGATCGCGACCTGTGATGTCCATTTCCTGAACCCGGAGGATTCCATTTATCGCGCCATACTCATGAAGGGAAAAGGCTATGAGGATGCAGAGCTGCAGCCACCCCTGTTTCTTCGCACAACGGAAGAAATGCTGGCGGAATTTGATTACTTGGGTGAGGAGCTGGCCTATGAAGCCGTGGTGGAAAATCCCCGCAAGGTCGCCGAGATGGTGGAGACGTTCCAGCCGATTCCCGATGATCTCTATTCGCCTATGATGCCCGGAGCCGATGAGGAAATACAGGAGATGTCCTATGGCAAAGCCAGGGAGCTCTATGGGGACAATCTGCCGGAAATCGTGGAAAAACGCCTGAAGCAGGAACTGACTCCAATCATTGGACACGGCTTTTCTGTGCTGTATCTGATTGCCCAAAAACTTGTGAAAAAGTCGAATGTGGATGGCTATCTGGTAGGATCCCGTGGTTCGGTCGGTTCGTCCTTTGTCGCAACGATGACGGGCATCACGGAGGTCAATCCGCTGCCGCCCCATTGGCGCTGCCCGCATTGCCAGTATTCGAAATTCATTGAGGATGGTTCCGTGGGCTGTGGCTACGACCTTCCGGATAAGGACTGCCCTGTTTGCAAGACACCTCTCATCAAGGACGGGCATGATATTCCTTTTGCGGTGTTCATGGGATTTGACGGCGACAAAGTGCCGGATATCGATCTCAATTTTTCCGGGGTGTACCAGCCGACGGCCCACAAGTTCACGGAAGTCATGTTCGGCAAGGATTTTGCCTATCGGGCGGGAACTATAGCCACGGTGGCAGATAAGACGGCCTATGGCTATGTCATGAAGTTCTATGAGGAAAAAGGTGTCAAGAAGCACAAGGCGTTCATTGAGAGGATTGCCCAGGGTTGCATGGGGGTCAAGCGGACGACGGGGCAGCACCCGGCAGGCATCATGGTGGTGCCGCGCAATATGGACGTGCATTTTTTCACGCCGATACAGAGGCCCGCGGATGACAAGACGACGACGACCATCACGACGCATTTCGACTATCATTCCATCAGTAGCCGCCTGGTCAAGCTGGATATCCTCGGCCATGATGACCCGACCGTGATCAAGATGTTGGAAGACCTTACCCATCGCGACCCGAAGACCATTCCTTTTGATGACAAAGCAACGCTTTCCATTTTTTCTTCTACGGAAGCGTTGGGCGTTACGCCGGAGGAATTGGGCGCCAATTCCGGAACCTTCGGGATACCGGAATTCCGTACGAGTTTCACCCGGCAGATGATCGATGATACGCATCCGGATTGTTTCAGCGACCTGGTACGCATTTCCGGGTTTTCCCATGGAACGGATGTATGGCTGGGGAACGCCCAGGAACTCATCCGCGCGAAGACCTGCACGCTTCATGATGCGATTTCCGCCCGCGATGACATTATGATGTATCTCATCCATAATGGCATCGACCCGCTTCTTTCTTTCAAGACCATGGAGAATGTGCGGAAGGGGAAGGGGATTTCCGAGGAAGTGGTGGAGATTCTCAGAAAAGGCGGCATACCGGAGTGGTACATCCAGTCCTGCCAGAAGATCAAATATCTTTTTCCAAGGGCGCATGCCACGGCCTATGTCATGATGGCTTACCGCATCGCTTTCTGCAAGGTGCATTATCCTCTGGCTTATTATGCGGCATATTTTTCCATTCGGGCGGCGGAATTTGATGCCAATGTGGTGGCAAAGGGCAAGGATTTTGTCCATGAGAGGATCCGGGAATTGGAGGAAAAATCCAGGGAAAAAAAGCTTGATGTGAAGGACAGCGGCACTTTGGTGGTTTTGCAGCTGGCCTGGGAGATGTACCTGCGCGGCTATCGGGTGGAATATGCCGATATTTATCGCTCCGAGGCGGAAAAATTCGTCATTCTGGAAGATTCCCTTCTTCCTCCCCTGGCATCCCTGGCAGGCATGAGCAGCTCGGCGGCAAAGGGGATTGTGGAGGCGAGAAAGGATGGGGCATTCACGTCCGTGGATGATCTCCGCAAGCGTTCCGGCATATCCAAAACGAATGTGGAAGTCCTTCGGGAACATGGGTGTTTGGAAGGCATGAGCGAAAGCGACCAGATGGAACTTTTCAGTATGTGACATTTTATTTCATTTGACAGTTTACAAGGTCTTTTGCAAGTGCTATAATAGATACGTTAATTTAAGTTGGTATTTGAAGAGTGGGTGCGAACCCACTCTTTACTCTTATGTCCATCATCAAGATTTTGGAAAATGGAGGTGCTGTATGGCTGCAAGGCATGTGGAAGAGGCCGTGGAAAGGATTGTGGCGGAACTTTTGTCCGGACAGGATGTGATTGAGCTTGTAGATGTGGAATATGTCAAGGAACATGATTGGTATCTTCGGGTCTTTATCGACAGGGAGGGCGGCATAGAGATCGATGATTGCCAGAATCTCAGTGAGCGCCTCGAGAAGGAGCTGGACAAGCAGGATCTCATTCCGGACAGCTATATCCTGGAGGTTTCCTCTCCTGGGTTGGATCGTGTGCTCAGGAAGGAACGGGATTTCCGGAGGGAGATGGGGAAGCCTGTGGATGTTGCCCTTTATGCACCAATGGATGGCAAAAAGCTTCTGGTGGGAACCTTGACGGCGTACGGCGATGGAAAGATCGTACTGGACGGGACACGGGAAATTCCTCTGGACAAGGTTTCTCTTGTGCGCCTGCACATAGATTTTTAGTGGAAGAAGAATTGGAGGATATAAATTGATCAGAAAAAAAACCAAGGCACAGGACAATGGCCAAAGCTTCCTGGAAGCTTTGAAGGAACTTGGGCGGGAGAAAGGCATTGCCCCCGAGATCCTGTTTGATGCCATCGAGGCGGCGCTTATCTCTGCCTACAAGAGGAACTTTGGTTCTGCCCAGAACGTGCGCGTGACATTGAACCGGGAAACGGGGAGCTACCACGTCTATGCAATCAAGACGGTAGTGGAGGAAGTGGAGAATGATGTCACCGAGATTTCCCTGGGGCAGGCCAAGGCCATCAAGACGGAATACGAGGTGGGCGATGTCCTTGAGATTGAGGTCACGCCGGCGAATTTCGGCCGCATTGCAGCGCAGACGGCGAAGCAGGTCGTGGTGCAGAGAGTCCGTGAGGCTGAGCGGGGCATTATCTATGAGGAATTCATGAGCAGGGAGAGCGATATCATCACGGGTCTTGTCCAGCGCGTGGAGAATCGCAATGTGTTCATTGACCTTGGAAGGACGGAAGCCGTTCTGACACCGGCAGAGCAGATCCCCACAGAAAGCTACAATCACGGGGATCGCATCAAGGCGTATATCGTTGAAGTCAAGAAAACGAACAAGGGTCCCCAGGTTGTGGTTTCCCGTACGCATCCCGGTCTCCTGAAGCGTCTTTTTGAACTGGAAGTGCCGGAGATACAGGAAGGTGTCGTGGAAATCAAGTCCGTGGCACGGGAGCCGGGGATGCGCTCCAAGATTGCAGTCTATTCCAGGGATGAGAACGTGGATCCTGTCGGCTCCTGTGTCGGGCAGAAAGGCATGCGCGTCCAGGCCATTGTGGATGAGCTTGGCAGTGAGAAGATTGACATCGTGAAGTGGAACGAGGATTCCGCGAAATATATTGCCAATGCGCTCAGCCCGGCAAAGGTTGTTTCCGTGGCGGTCAACGAGGAGGAAAAGGTGTCCCGTGTCGTGGTGCCGGATTACCAGCTTTCCCTCGCCATCGGCAAGGAAGGGCAGAATGCCCGCCTGGCTGCGAAGCTCACCGGATGGAAGATCGATATCAAGAGCGAGTCCCAGGCTGTAGGCGAGGTGCTGGATGAAAGCATGAACGAGGTAGAAGTGACAGGGGACGAATCTTTTACAGCAGAAGGTGAATGAGTTGGCAGCAAAGAAGATACCGGAACGCATGTGCACTGGCTGTCAGACGAAGCATCCCAAAAAGGAAATGATCCGGATCGTGCGCAGTCCGGAAGGGGAATATTTTGTGGATGCCACGGGAAAGAAATCAGGACGCGGGGCGTACATCTGCCGCAAGAAAGAGTGTTTTGAAGCGGCGAAAAAGAACCGCGGATTTGAGCGGTCGTTCAAGAGCAGTATCCATCGTTCGGTATACGACAATCTGGAACAGCAGCTTCTCTCAATGGAGGAATCGTGATGGGGGCGCCGGCAACGGGGCAGCGCGTCATGAATCTTCTGGGCATGGCGCAGAAGGCCGGCCGCATAGTTTCCGGCAGCACTGCCGTGGAGCAGGCCGTCAAGGGGAAACATGCGAAAAGCCTGCTGGTGGCTGCCGATGCGGCAGAGGAAACCAGGGGAGATTATGAGGAACTGGCAAGGAGATATCACATCCCTCTTTTTGTATGCCTGACCAAGGAATTCTTGGGCAGATGCCTCGGCAAAGAGCAGCGGGCAGCAGTGGCATTGCTGGATGAAGGATTCAGCAGGGCGCTGTCGAAACTGATGGAAGAGGGGAAAGATTGATGGGGGTGGATCAATGTCGAAATACAGAGTGTATGAATTGGCAAAGAAATTCAATATAGACAGCAAGACAGTGCTGGAGATCTTGAAAAAGAAGAAATTCAAGGTGGCAAACAATTTCACAAGTGTTGGTGATGAGGAGTACAATGCGGTGAAAGAGGCCTTGGCGAAGGGCACGGAGGACAAGCCGAAGAAGCCTGAGCTGTCCCAGAAGCCCGAGGAAAAGCCGGCGCAGAAACCGGTGCCGAAGAACGAGAAAAAACAGGCTGTGCAAGAGAAGCGGGCGGAAAAACCGGCAGAGCCGAAACAAACGGCCGAGAAAAAGCCGTCGGAGCAGAAGAGTGTTCCGGCGCGCAAGCCGCAGGAGCAGCCGCGGCAGGGAAGATCCGAGCGTGATGGCAATGCCGGAAAGCAGGGGCGCAACGAAGGGGCTTCCCGCCGCAATGCTCCCGCACGGAACGACAGCGGAGCTGCCAAGGCAGGCAGTAGCGGACGATCCGGTGGCAATGCCAACGGCGGGAGCCGTACCGATCGGGATCGCCGCAGCCGTGACGGCAACAACAGCGAACGTGGCGGCAATCGTGGCGGGCGCGACCGGAACAACCGCGGTGGGCGCGATGAAAACAGGAATGATGGACGGAATGATCGTTCCGGCGGCAATCGCAAGGATCGCCGTAACAAACGTGCAGCGCAGTCAGTGCCGCAGAAGGTGGAAATTGCCCGCCCGAAGCACATCAAAGTAGGCGAATCTATTGCTGTGAAAGACCTGGCCAGCAAGATGAGCTGCACGGCGGCAGAGGTCATCAAGAAGCTGATGCTCATGGGCGTCATGGCGAGCATCAACCAGGAAATCGATTTCGATACCGCGGCACTTGTGGCATCGGAGTTTGGCGTGACAGCGGAAGAACTGCCGCCCGAAGTGGATCCGACAGAGATTCCGGAGATTGAGGATGACCCGAAGTCCTTGAAGCTTCGTCCTCCTGTGGTTACCGTCATGGGACATGTCGATCATGGCAAGACATCCCTTCTTGATGTCATTCGCAAGACTTCCGTGTCTGCGCATGAGGCCGGCGGCATCACCCAGCATATCGGCGCCTACCAGGTCATTTGCAAGGACAAGAAGATCGTCTTCCTCGATACGCCGGGCCATGAGGCATTCACGGCTATGCGTGCCCGCGGGGCACAGGTGACGGATATTGCCATCCTCGTGGTTGCGGCCGATGACGGTGTCATGCCCCAGACGGTGGAAGCCATTCATCATGCGAAGTCCGCTAATGTGCCCATTATTGTGGCAATCAACAAGATCGACAAGCCCGGTGCGAACCCGGATCGTGTGAAGCAGGAACTCATGGAGAAAGGGCTTGTGCCTGAGGAATATGGCGGAGATACCATCATGGTGCCGGTTTCGGCAAAGAAGCAGATGGGCATCAACGATCTTCTGGAAATGATCCTTTTGGTCGCAGAGGTGCAAGAGCTCAAGGCCAATCCGAGCCGCGAGGCCAGGGGCGTCATCATCGAGGCGGAGCTGGACAAGGGGCGCGGCCCGGTGGCAACCGTATTGGTGCAGAGCGGTACGCTTCGCATTGGGGATTCCATCGTCGCAGGAACGACCTATGGAAAGGTCCGCGCCATGGTCAATGACCGCGGGGACAATGTGAAAAAGGCGGGGCCTTCCGTGCCTGTGGAGGTTCTCGGCTTCAATGACGTGCCGGCGGCAGGCGATCTCCTTGCTGTCCTGGATGAGAAGCAGGCGCGTTCCATTGCGGATGCCCGCATCGAGCGCCAGCGCACGAAGCTCATGAAGTCCAAGAAGGTTTCCCTGGATGATCTCTTCCAGCAGATACAGGAAGGAAGCATCAAGGATCTCAATATTGTCGTCAAGGCGGATGTGCAGGGATCCGTGGAAGCGCTCAACAGCTCTCTCCTGTCCCTCAACAAGAACGATGAAGTGCGTGTGAGCATTGTTCATTCCGGCGTCGGTGCAGTCAACGAGTCCGATGTCATGCTGGCATCTGCCTCCAACGCGCTCATCATTGCCTTCAATGTGCGTCCTGATGCCAATGCGCGCCGCATGGCGGATGCCGAGGATATTGATATCCGCACTTACCGCGTCATCTACGATGCCCTCAATGATGTGAAAGACGCCATGTCCGGCATGCTGGCACCGAAGTATAAGGAGGTTGTCCAGGGGCATGTGGAGATCCGCAAGGTCATGAAATTCTCCAAGGCTCTTGTGGCCGGCTCCTATGTACTGGACGGGAAGATCTACAACAATTCAAAGATACGGATCATCCGTGATAACATCGAAATCTTTGACGGGGAGATCGATTCCCTGCGTCGTTTCAAGGATGAAGTCAAGGAAGTCGCGGCCGGCTACGAGTGCGGCATTTCCATTGTGGACTTCCGTGATTTCCGCGAAGGCGATATCATTGAGCCATATACCATGGAGGAAATCGAGACTTCCATTACAGAAGCGAACAAGGCTGCTGCCAAACGCCGTGAGGAAGAGCAGCAGGCAAAGGAGAAGGATGGGGCAGAGTAAGGAAGGAACTGCTGCTCCGATGAGAAAGGAGGCGGGGCTCGATGAGCCAGCTTCGTGTGGAAAAACTCCAGGAGCTCATGAAGCAGGAAATCAGCCAGATTATCCTGCGGGAGCTCAAGGATCCCCGCATTGGCTTCGTGACCGTCACGCAGGTGGAGGTTACGGGAGACTTGCGCGAGGCAAAGGTGTATGTAAGCCTTATGGGGAATGAGAAGCAGGTGGAAGACTGCTGGAAAGGATTGCAGTCTTCCCTAGGCTATATCCGGCGTGAAATCGGGAAGCGGATCCGCCTTCGGTTCACACCTGAGCTTTCCTTTGCCCTTGACAAGTCCCTGGACTACAGTGCCCATATACAGGAATTGCTCCTGCAGGTCAGCAGGGAAGACCATCAGAAAGAAGAAGAGACATGAATATTTCATTGAAGGAAGCGGCAAGGAACCTGCTCGAAGCGGAAAAAATCGTGATTGCCTCCCATGTGAATCCCGATGGCGATGCCATCGGGTCTTCCCTGGGGCTCATGTATGCGCTTCAGGGCATGGGAAAAGAAGTCATGGTCTTCATTGATGACGATATCCCGGCAATATTCTCTGTATTGCCGGGATATGAGGTTATAAGAAGACCCGAAAAAGGCGTTGAGAAGATACGGGCGGATTTGTTCGTCATTCTGGATACTTCCCCGGATCGCATAGGGATTTCCGGGGATGTTGTGGAGGCGCATGTCCTCAACATCGATCACCATGTCACGAATAAGGGAGAGGCAGAATTTTCCTATGTGGATTCCGGACGTGCTGCGACAGCAGAGATTGTCTATGAACTCATCAGGGAAATGGGAAGAGAGTTCACCGGTGAGATCGCTTCCTGCATCTATACGGGAATTGCCACGGATACGGGATTTTTCCGTTATTCCAATACAACGCCTTTCACCATGCGGACGGCAGCGGAACTGATGGAACATGGCGCTAGGCCCCATATCATTTCGGAGGCCATGGAGCAAAAATCCTATGCGGTGGTCAAGGGCATGGCAGCGGCCATGCAGACCATCGAGCGTTTCTGCAACGGCAGGGCAGCGGGATTGTTCATGGACAGGGAACTTACGGCCGGCATTGAGAATACGGAAGGCTTTATCGACATGGTGCGCGTCATCGAGGGAGTGGATGTGGCGGTTCTTCTGAAATGCAAGGAGGAGAAGCTTTGCCGCGTGAGCATGCGCTCCAAGGGATTGGATGTGGCGAAAATTGCTGCGGGATTTGGCGGCGGCGGCCATGTGCGGGCAGCAGGATGCACTTTGGAGATGGATTTTGCCGATGCGAAGAGGGCGGTCATGCAGGCGATTGAGGAGGCGATGGGAGCGTGATGGAAGGCTTCCTGAACATCTTGAAGCCGCCGGGGATGTCATCCCATGATGTTGTCAATGCCGTGCGGAAAATCCTTCAGGCCAGACGCGTGGGGCATGCGGGCACACTGGATCCCGCTGCTGCGGGCGTGCTTCCCGTGGCCGTGGGACGTGCGGCTCGCTTCATCGAGTATCTTTCGATGTCGGACAAGTCCTATCGTGCAGAAATCTTGCTGGGGGCAGAAACGGACAGCGGCGATCTCATGGGAAGGATAACGCGGCAGAGGACAGATTTTTCCATGCCGTCCATGGAGGAGCTCCGTGGGGCGTTGGAGGAATTCCGTGGAAAGATCATGCAACGCCCGTCGGTATTTTCTGCTATCAAGGTGAAGGGGAGAAAGGCCTGCGATCTGGCAAGAAGGGAAGAATCTGTAGAGATTCCTGCACGCCAGGTGGAAATTTACCGCATTGCGCTTCTGGAGGCATGTCCGGAGGAAAGGAAATTTCTCATGGATGTGGATTGTTCCAAGGGAACCTATATCCGAAGCCTTTGCATGGACATCGGAAATCGATTGGGGATTCCATCGGTCCTGTCCTTCCTGCTCCGGACAAGAGTGGGAGGCTTCTGCCTGCCACAGGCCTGCACATTGGAAGAGTTGTCCGAGCAAAAGGAAGGGGCACTGCTCGCGGTAGGAGACTGCCTTTCGCATATTCCGGCCTACGAGCTTCCGGAACATCGCGTCAAGCCTTTTTGCAACGGACTTCCGACCGGGGTACATGAAAAGGAACTGCCCGCATTGCTGCGGGTCTGCAGCGCAGGTGAATTTTTGGGGATTGCCCGATACGATTCGAAAGAACAGTCGGTCTGTCCTGTGAAGATATACAGGGAATGCACATGAAGATATATACGAAGCTCACTGACATTACAAAAGAATATCCACGGGCAGTGGTAGCACTGGGCATGTTCGATGGCATGCATGTCGGGCATCAGAGCATTGTGCGCAGGGCAATGGAACTCGCAAGGGAAGTGGATGGGACGAGTGTGGTGTTCACGTTCCATAACCATCCGCTGTCTATCCTAGCGAAAGACAGGATGCCGCTTCAGATCGGCAGCCCGGAGCTTCGGGCTGCCGTGCTGGAAGACATGGGTGTGGATCTGCTGTTCAATATCTCTTTTACCAGGGAATTTTCTAAAATCTTGCCGGAGAAGTTCCTGGAACTCCTTCAGAGGAATCTTGCGCCTGTCTATGTCGTGACAGGTGCGAACTTCACCTTCGGGCGTCAGGGAAAGGGCAACCAGCGCCTTTTGCAGCGGGTAGGGGCGGATTATGGCTTCCATGCGGAAATCTGCCCGACTGTCCTGGCAGACGGCCATCCCGTCAGCAGCACGCGCATCCGGGAATTGCTCAAGGAAGGGAACCTGGAACTGGTGAACTCTTTCCTTGGGCGGCCCTTCGCCTTTGCAGGCAGGGTGGTCCATGGAGATCGCCGGGGCCGTACCCTGGGGTTCCCGACCGCAAATCTCCAAATCCCGGAGAATCGTGCCATGCTTCCCAATGGCGCTTATGCTGCCCAGGTGGTCTATCAGGGAAAGTCCTACCATGGCCTGGCGAACATCGGGAACAATCCTACGTTTGATGGATGCGATCACCGCTTGGAGGTGAACATCCGGGATTTCCATGAGAATATTTACGATCAGCTCCTTCAGGTGTTTTTCTTGAAGAAATTGAGGGAGGAACGGAAATTTTCTTCTGTGGATCATCTTGTCCAGCAGCTTCATCGGGACAGGGAGGCTGCAGAAAAAGTCTGGAAAAAATCTGTCAGTATATTTGGATAGACAGGAAGGAACTGCATTTTTTGTGTCGAATACAACTAAATAGAACAGGGATGGCTGTACAATAAAGGCATAGGAGATGGTAACATGGGCATTCGACAAAAATTCTTTGTTCTGGCTGGAATCGTGGGCGTATTTCTCGCTCTCGTTTCCGTTATTGGGTACTACACAGCGAATTCCAATCTGGAAGACAGCGTGGAGCACGAGCTTACCACCACGATTGGGGAAGAAGGAGCAGACCTCAATGGGTGGCTGCTGGAGAAAGGAGCTTCTGCCACGCATACTGCCAATCTCATGACAGCCTTCAACGGTGATGTGGCGCGCATCAAGACGAAGGAAGCCCTGGCATTGGGTACATCGGACAAGCAGATACTCGACATCAATGTCGGCATGGAAGATGGCTACTTTGCTTCCTATTTCACGGGAGATGGCACGGGACGTCTGGATCCGCGCCAGCGGCCTTGGTACAATGATGCGAAAAAAGCCGGCAAGATGGTGTTCACGGATCCTTATGTGGACAAGAACACGAACAAGCTCGTGGTTTCTGCAGTTGCGCCCTTTACAGCGAATGGGCAGTTTTTGGGAACCATCTGCACGGATATTGCCCTGGATGCTTTGAACGAATGGATTTCCCATGCAAAATATCGTGGGGAGGCCGGTTCCGGAATCCTCTTTGACAAGAAAGGCCAGATTCTTGCCACGGCCGGAAGCGAGACATTGATGTCCGCTGCCAAGGACATTGAGGGCATCGGCACCCATGCGGATGAAATCCTGAAGAAGGACAACGGCTATTTCACCTATGAGAACAAGGAAGGAAAGATGGTTTTCGCCTATACGACGCTTCCTTCCACCGGATGGATCTTCGGACTTTCCGTTCCCTATGACTATGTGTTTTCCTCTGTCAATGCTATGCGTTTTACCTATTTGCTGGTGACGATTGTCGGCGTTGTCATCATCGTTCTCGTTTGCCTCCAGTTCTCCGGAAGGATCACGGATCCCCTTGTCGAACTGGAGCAGCGGGCTGCGGAGCTTTCCAAGGGGAATCTCCATATCCAGGATGCCGTGGTGATGTCCTCGGACGAGATTGGGTCGCTTACCAAGGCGTTCAACACCATGAGCGCGAATCTCCGGAATCTCATATCGAAGATGGCAGCTACGGCAGAGCAGGTGGCGGCTTCTTCGGAGGAACTCACGGCGAATGCCCAGCAGTCGGCGGATGCTTCCGTCCATGTAGCGGAGACGGTCAGCGAGGTCACGGGCAATGTGGATCAGCAGCTCAGCGATATCGATGGGGCGAAGTCCAGCGTGGATTCGGTTTATCATGATATGGCCGATATGATGCAGAAGGCGCGGGAAGTCACGGAAGCATCCCTTCAGACTTCCGAGGCAGCGAAGCGCGGATCCGAGCTCATGGAGGATGCCATCCAGAAGATGGGGAACATCGAGCAGAGCGTCATGGCATCTGCCCAAGTAGTGAAGACCTTGGGCGAGAATTCTCAGCAGATAGGGCAGATTGTCGAGGCGATTTCCTCGATTGCCGAGCAGACGAACCTTCTTTCCCTCAATGCTGCCATTGAGGCGGCAAGAGCCGGGGAGCAGGGCCGTGGCTTTGCTGTGGTAGCTGATGAGGTCAGGAAGCTCGCTGCGGAGTCCCAGCAGTCCGCAGAGCAGATCAAGGCACGCATCGCTTCCATCCAGCAGGATACGGCTCAGGCCGTGGAGTCCATGAACAACGGCACCGCAGAGGTGGGGCACGGGACAAAGGCCATCCGCGATGTCGGTGTCCAGTTCGAGGATATCCTGTCGAAAGTGGACAGCATCAACCGTCAGATGGAAGCCATCAATCTGTCGGTGCAGAAGGTTACCACGGGTGCGGAACGCATTGTGGAGGCGGTGGATTCCATTGACACCGTGAGCCGCAAGACAGCGGATCATACCCAGACAATTTCCTCGGCTACCGAAGAGCAGTCCGCTTCCAATGAGGAGATTGCGGCAGCTTCCCATGCATTGGCAACGCTTGCGGGTGACATGCAGGCAGCGGTGGGGCAGTTCCGTTTGTAAAAAGAAACAGGATGACAAAAAGAGTCTGCCATATCTTGTGCGGCAGGCTCTTTTTATCCTTTCAACTGTTCAGTGAGCAGGGAACTGTCGTTTGCCTCATGAATTTTTACTCGTTGTTCTTATAGGAAAAATGGATGAAATGTGGTATGATATTCATAGACACGATTTCATTTGGAGGTATATCATGGTCAAAGATGAAACGATGATGTTCCGTTTTGGGGCAGAGGAGAATAAAGCCGAGCATATCATCCATCATGTCTGCAACGCAATGGAGGAAAAAGGCTACAATCCAATCAATCAGCTGGTAGGCTACCTTTTGTCGGGAGACCCGGCTTATGTGACGAGCCACAAGGATGCCCGCAATCAGATCCGATCGCTGGAACGCGATGAGATCTTGGAAGAACTCGTGCGCTCGTATTTGGAGAATGATGAATGAAGAGATACCTGTCCCTTGATGTAGGCGATGCTACGGTAGGAGTTGCAGTGAGCGACCCCTTGGGGCTTACAGCGCAAGGTGTGGAGACAATCCGCCGCAAGGATCTGTCATCGGACATAAAGCGCCTGGAAGAGCTTATGGAGCAGTACGAGACAAAATCTTTGGTCATAGGGCTGCCAAGGAATATGAACGGCACTCAGGGAGAACGCTGTGAGGTTGTCCGTGGATTTGCGGAAGAGATTGGGAAGGCCGTTCCTGATGTCGAAATCGAGTTCTGGGATGAGCGATTGTCCACGGTGGCTGCTTCGCGCTCCCTGCTGGAAGCCGATTTGAGCCGGCGCAAGCGACGGAAGGTGATCGACAAAATGGCAGCGGTATTCATATTGCAAGGTTTTTTGGACAGGATATCCATGAAACGGGAGAGCGTGACCTGTGAGCAGTAATCCATCACAGGGAGCCGTTCATGGATTCTGTATATATCGAAATGCAGGCAGCGAGCGGATGGTTTTGTCTGCTCGCAGGTAATCGTGACAGAAAGGATGTTTTTTATGTCAGAAAAGGAAACAAAAGCTTTGGAAGAGGAAGAAGATGCAATTGTTGTTGAATTTACGGACGAGAAGGGGAATTCTTGCCTGTATGAGCAGGAACTGATCATTCCTGTCAATGGTGAGAAATTTGCCCTGCTTGTCGGCATCCAGGAAGAGGACCATGAGCATGAGCATGGCTGCGGATGTGGATGTGGCTGCGAGGATGACGATGGTGATGTGATCATCGCAAAGATCGTAGTCAATGAAGATGGGGAAGAAGAATATGTCGAGCCATCGGATGAGGAATTCGAAGCCGTGCAGAAGGCATATGATGCACTTTATGAAGAAGCGGCGGAAGAAGCAGAGTCATGATTGGTTCCGGTTGGCTGTCCCTTGCAGGTTCGGGGGCAGCTTTTGTTTTTTCTGTGGAAAGTCCGCCACGTTGATCGTGGATTGTCCGAATTCGCCTGTGGCGAAATTTGGTTATTTGCGGTATAATATTATATCAGGAATCATCATTTTGCGGGAAAGGAAGAGGTGCGTTTGTTCCCTAATATGCCAAGGAACTTTGAGGAACTGAAGGAGTTTTTTGAGGAACTGAAGGAGTTTTTTAAGGAACGGAAGGAGTTTTTGGCTGAGAGGTTTTCTGAATTGTCCGTGGAGAAGGTAAAGGATTTCTTTGGGAATCTCACATGGAAGCAGCTGGCTGCAGGTGCGGGGGGGATTTTCGCAGCCGTCCTGATTTTGGCGGCTCTTCTTTTTGGCCGGGGAGGATCCTCAAGAGAAGAACTGGAAGGCGGGATTCCCATCTATGCGAAGGTGCGCCCCGGGATGAGCGCACGGGAAATCGGAGAGGAATTCCAACGGCGCGGCATCGTGAGAAACAAGTATGAATTTTGGCTCATGGCGAAATTTTACGGCTATGAGAGCAAGTTTCTTGCAGGAAATTATGCGTTTCGCGCAGGAATGGATACCAAGGAAGTCCTGGAGAAGCTCATGCAAGGGGATGTATCGGAGTTCAAGTTTGTCATTCCGGAAGGCTTCACGGTTATGGATATCGCCAAACGCCTTGAGTCGGAGGGGATTGTCAACCGGGAGGAGTTCTTGGAAGAAGCGGAGGATTTTGCCCCGTATGATTACATGGAGGATGCCAAGGGAATCCGTTATCGCGCTGAAGGCTTTCTCTTCCCGGCTACCTATGAATTGAGCCCGGATATAAGTTCCCGGGAAATCCTGGAGACGATGTCCCGTACGTTCGATCAGCGCCTTACGTCTTCCATGCGGAACAGAGCCAGGAAGATGGGGCTTTCCATCTATGATCTGGTGATATTGGCATCTCTGGTGGAAAAGGAAGCCTTGTATGAGGAGGATCGTCCTATTATTGCCCAGGTGCTTTTCAAGCGACTGGAGATTGGGATGCCGCTTCAGTGCGATGCATCTCTGCAATATCTGATGGATGCTCCGAAAGAGGATGTTTCCATTGCCGATACGAAAATAGAATCTCCTTACAATACCTACCAGAACAAGGGGTTGCCGCCGGGACCGATTGCGAATCCGGGCATGGATTCCATCAAAGCAGTGCTTTATCCTGCGGACACGGATTACCTGTATTTTGTGGCGGATCGGGACGGGCACAACTACTACAGCTATACGTATGATGAGCACCTTGAGATTGTGGAGAAGGTACGGTAATGGAGGCATTGCTGGGAGAGATGGAGTCCTATGCCCTAGAGCATTATATACCGATTCTTCGGGAAAAGGAACGGCATGCCTTTTGCCGGATTGTGGAGGAGGCGAAGCCGCACCGCATACTGGAGATCGGGACGGCCATCGGCTATTCCGCCCTTCTCATGGCGATGTTCGGTGCAGAGGACGTTGAAGTGGTATCGCTGGAACGCAAGGAAGACCGTGCGGCAAAAGCGAAGGAATTCATTTGCCGTTCCCCCTATCGGGATCATATCACAGTCATGACAGGGGATGCGGCAGAGCTTTTGAGGATGCTGCAGGGTCCCTTTGATGTTGTCTTTATTGATGCGGCAAAAGGACAATATGTTCGCTATTTTCGTCGGATACTTCCCATGCTTTCTGCACGGGCTGTGGTTCTGGCTGACAATGTGCTCTTTCGGGGATATGTATGTTCGGACGTGAAGCCGCCGAGAAGGTACAAGACGATTGTGAAGCGGCTCAGGGAATATCTTGATTTGGTTCGCCATACGCCCGGATTTGCCACGGAATTGCTGGAAGATGGGGACGGGATGGCGGTGTCCGGGAGATTGGGATAGGATGAAGAAACCAGAATTGCTGGCTCCGGCCGGAAACATGGAAAAACTGAAGATGGCATTGCTCTATGGCGCAGACGCGGTTTATCTGGGAGGCAAGTCCTTCGGACTCCGTGCACTGGGGGGGAATTTTTCGCGGGAGGAGCTGGAGGAAGGAATCTCTTTTGCCCACGGAATGGGAAAGAAAGCTTATGTGACGGTCAATATTTTTCCTCATAACAGCGATTTGGACGGCCTGCCGGACTATCTGCATTTTCTTTCGGAGGCCGGGGCAGATGCTTTGCTCATAGCCGATCTGGGGGCGTTCCTGATGGCAAGGGAGATGGTTCCGGAACTGCCAATCCATGTGAGCACCCAGGCGAATGCCACGAATTGGGCTGCCGTGGATGGATGGAGGAAGCTGGGGGCAAGCCGCGTGGTTCTGGCAAGGGAATTGTCCCTGCAGGAGATCCGGGAAATCCGGGAGAAATGTCCTGTGGAATTGGAGTTGTTTGTGCATGGGGCAATGTGTATCTCCTATTCCGGGCGCTGCCTTATGAGCAATTACTTCACGGGCCGGGATGCCAACCGGGGGAATTGTGCCCAAGCCTGCCGATGGAGTTACCGTCTTGTGGAGGAGAAGCGTCCCGGGCAATACATTCCGGTGGCAGAAGACGAGAGAGGAACCTATATTTTCAACTCGAAAGACCTGTGTCTTTTGCCCCATCTCAAGGAAGTTCTTCTAAGCGGTGTGGACAGCCTGAAGATAGAGGGGCGCATGAAAAGCGTGCATTATGTGGCCAGTGTGGTAAAGGCGTATCGTGAGGCGATCGATGCCTGTGCCGATAATCCGGAAGGGTTCAGTATTCGGAAAGAATGGCTGGAAGAACTGGAAAAAGTCTCCCACCGCCCCTATACGTCAGGATTCTTTTTCCATAGGCCTGCGGCAAAAGACCAGATTTATGGGACTTCTTCTTATGTGCAAACCTCTGATTTTGTCGGGCTCGTGCTCGATTATGAGGAAAGTTCCGGGCTTGCCACAGTGGAACAGCGCAACAATATGAAGAAGGGGCAGGAAATCGAGGTGTTCCGGCCCAAAGGAAATCTGTTCCGTCAGGAATTGGAAGAGATGTACGATGAGGAGGGTCATTCGATTGACGTAGCGCCGCATCCACAGCAAATTGTGAAAATCCGCATGAAGCAGCCGGTGGAGCCTTTCGCCATTCTGCGGAGGGATGTGGTGCAGTAGTGTTCATACTCACGAGCACAGAAGGGAGGCGGTATCAGAATGATCAACTTGCCGTTGAATCGTTTGAAACCGGGCATGGTCATGGCGCAGAGCGTGTTCAATTCCAGCGGGGCAAGTTACCTTTCACGCGGCCAGAGATTGACCATCAGCTATATCGAGAAACTCCGTCACATGGGAATCCGGGATATCCATGTGAGCTCTACCGTTCCGGACGGGCCGGATATCCCGCTTCCGGAGGACGTTCTGGAGGAACGGACAAGAGCCATTGCAGTAAAGCGCGTCTATGATATGTTCGAGCAGGTCAGAGGAGAGGGGACTTTCGATCCCGTTCCCTTGGGAAAGGCTTCTGCGGCTATCATCAATGACATCACGGAGAGGCGCAACAATTTGGTCCAGCTTACGGATCTTCGGGTTCATGATATGTATACCTTTGCCCACAGCGTGAACGTGGCAATGCTTTCCTCGCTGTTGGGAATGCTTTGCGGCCTGTCGGAAAGGGAACTGTCCGAGCTGGCCATGGGAACCCTGATGCATGACATTGGAAAACTGGACATCCCGAAGGAGATCCTCAATAAGCCGGGACGGCTGGATGACGGCGAATTCCGTACCATCCAGCGCCATCCCATCATCGGCAGCGAAATCATCCGTTCCATGAAGGTTTCCAATGCGGAGCAGCTTTCCATCGTGGCGCGCCAGCACCATGAGCGTGTGGACGGCAAGGGCTATCCCGATCATCGTCAAGGAAAGCAGATCCATATCTATGGGAAGATTGTTGCCCTTGCCGATGTGTACGATGCGCTCACGAGCGTCCGCCCCTACAAGAAAGCCTATGCACCGTCGGTTGCCTATCATATTATGACGAATTGCTCTGCAGGGCATTTCGATGAGGAACTCTCGCGGCTGTTCTTCTCCAATGTGGCGATTTATCCGGTGGGGACCGTGCTTGACACAACCATGGGGTATGGTATCGTGCGCAAAGTGGAATTCGGAAAAACGGATCGTCCGGTGGTCTGCGTGTTCGCGGACAAAGATTTAAGATGTCTGGAAAAGCCGTTTGACGTGGATTTCAGTGAGGAAGCCAGAGAGACCATCCACAAGGTGCTCAATGATACGGAACTCCTCCATTTCATCCATCAAATGCAATTTGACCCGGCTTCGCTGCTGGAAGAATAAGGAAACTGTGCGAAAATAATCGCTGCAATCGTTCCTGGGCACAATCAATCGCTTTTCCTGTGGAGCCAGCGGGAGCTGGCTAGGTTTGCTTTCATCTGCTCCCGATCTTCATGGATGTCCTCAATGACAATCTTGCAGATGGTGATGATGGGGACAGCCAGGAACATGCCTGCGGCATCGAGGAGCTCCCCGCCGAGAATGATTCCGAGGATGATGGCGATCGGATGCAGGTCCAGGGACTTGCCGATGAGCGTGGGATAGACGATGTTGTGATTGACCTGAGTCAGGATGAGATAGAACCCGGCAGTCTGCAGCGCAACGATGGGGGAATAGGTGGTCATGAGGATGACACCAAAGGCAGAGGCAATGGTAGGGCCAAGCACGGGAATGAATTCCGCAATGCTGGATACCACAGCAAAGACGGAGGCATAGGGAAGATCCCGCACGGTGTAATAGGAGAAGACAATGATGCCGGTGATGCAGCAGATGGCCAGCTGGCTGGCGATATAGATGCGGAGGGAATTGAGGATCCGATTGAAGAGCTTCACTACCCGCTCATGGCTGCTGTTCGGGAACCGGGTGGCCAGATAGTCCTTGATGGTGTCCCCATCTTTGAGCAGGTAGAACGTGACAAACAGGATGACGACGAAATCAATGAACTTGTTGAAGAGGGATAAGAGCAAGCCCAGGGACGATTTCAGGGCCGTCACGCTGGCATTGACGAGTTCGTTCCACAGAGTGTCCATTTCTCCCATGAGGAACGAGGAATTCTCCACAATGGAGAACTGGTAGATCCGCTCCGTGAGATTGGGAAAATCCTTTACAAAGGCTGTAAAAGTAGGAAGGAAGGAATTGGACACAAGGAACAGGAGTCCCGTGGCAAATGCGAGGAAGAGTGTCAGGACAATGCCGGAAGCAACCGATCTTGGCATGCGTTTTTCCAGGACGCTCACCGGCGGCTTCAGCAATAGATGCAGCAAAAGGGAAATGAAGACGATAAATGCAAGGGATTGCATGAACCAGAAGGCTGAGAGTACGAACAGGAATGTGATGCCCAAAAGTATGGATGTGCGATAATTTCGTATGCGCATAAGGATCCCCCCAAAAAGAACCGAATTACGATATATTATAACGCTGCTTGGAAAGTTTTGCCAGAGGCAAAGCTGGAAATCAGGAATTGTTCATCAGTAGAAAGGCGGTCCAGGTAATGAAAGCAAATAGGAAGATCTGCGGAGCGGTTATGATGGCAGCGGCCATTCTTTTGTCCGGCTGTGTTTCCGAGGGGGGCGAAGAAGCGAAAGCCAGCGTGGCTGCCAAGGAATCGCAGGGCGCATTCCCTGCCTTCCGCACGAAGTCCTTGTCTGGCGAAGATGTGACAAATGAGGTGTTCGCCCGGAAGAAAATCACGGTCATCAATATCTGGGGAACCTTCTGCCCGCCATGTATCGGAGAAATGCCGGAACTGGGGGAATGGGCGAAGAACATGCCCAAGGACGCGCAGCTGATAGGGATTGTATGTGATGCCAATGGTGAGCAGGACAAGGACACAATCGCGGAGGCCAGAAGGATTCTGAAGGAAGCGGATGCGGACTTCCTGAATCTCGTGCCGAACAGTGGGCTCCTGCAATATCTGGAAGGTGTGCAGGCAGTGCCCACGACGATTTTCGTGGATGCGGAAGGAAAGATTGTGGCGCAGCCGGTGGTAGGTGCGGATGTCCAGAGATACAAGAACGTCGTGAAGGAATATTTGGGGGAATAGCGTGGAGCTGGAAAGAAGGATGGCACAGGCCATTGCCCTCCTGCTGGCCTTGGGCGGCATCTTCTATGGCACGAGCCGGGGGGAAGCCTCCCTTGTGCTTGGCAAGGCCATCCGCGTCTGCATGGAATGCATTGGATTGGGGTGAGATAGCGAGTTGAGCCAATCCCTTCGAAGAAAACTGGTGCAGGTGGCAGTTTTTGTCTTCACGAATTTTCATCTTGCAAATTTTATGACGGGGAAGATTTACAAGGGAGATTGGAAGTCGGCTTGCGTGCCGGGCTTGAACTGCTATTCCTGTCCCGGGGCGGTATTTTCCTGTCCGCTGGGGGCGTTGCAGGCAGTTGCCGGCGCACCGGGCCATCGGTTCAGCTTTTATGCGGCGGGCTTTCTCCTGGCCGTTGGGACGATGATGGGAAGGGCTGTCTGCGCCTTTTTCTGTCCTTTCGGCTTGTTCCAGGAACTTCTGTACAAAGTCCCCGTGCCCAAGATGGGGATTTGGAAACGCCTGGTCTATCTGAAATACGTCCTCCTTTTGGTGTTTGTGCTCTTTCTGCCCATGACATGGAGGAATTATGCCGATGCCGGCGCTCCTGCCTATTGCGAGTATATCTGTCCGGCAGGCACTCTGGAGGGCGGACTGCCGCTTCTGGCGACACATCCGGAATTCCGGCAGGCATTGGGACTGCTCTTCGCTTGGAAATTGACGGTTCTCCTGCTGGTGCTTTTCGGAAGCATGGTGCATTACCGATTTTTTTGCAAAATCCTTTGCCCTCTGGGAGCTATCTACGGCCTCTTGAACCGCATCAGCGTGTATCGTCTGCATGTGGATCAGGAGCGTTGCGTGAATTGCGGTAGATGCGGAAGAAGTTGCCGTATGGGGGTCGATCCTTTGCGGCATCCGGATGCGGCGGAATGCATTCGCTGCGGGGAATGCGTGACGGCCTGCCCAAAGGGAGCTATTTCCATGAAGGCAGACCTGATAGTTCCATGGACGAAGAGCCATTCGTCCATGCGGCAAAAACAGGAATGAGCCAAGGGAAAGAGGGAAGAACGTTGAAAAGTTTCATGAGAATTGTAGCTGTTGCAGCAATGCTGTTGCTTCTGGTGATTTCCGGCTGTGCCAGGGCAGACGAAGCGTCCTCTGGCAGCAGTGCCGGCAAGCCGCAGGTGGTTTCGGAAACATCCTCGTCGAAGAATGTTGCAGGTGTTTCTTCCAAGTACAAGATCAAGGACATCACTCATCTTAAAAATACGCAGAATTTTGCCAAGGGTGCATTGGAGCATATCTTTGACGGCACCATCAACAAGAAGGGAAAAGCTACGGGCTATCATTATTCCATGATAGAGGACAGCAAGGGACAGATTCTGGAGGGAACACGGAGCCATCCGGATGCCCATGGCGTATTCACCGCTAAGGTTCGTGTCGGGGATGTAAGGAAGAACGGGTTCAGTTCTTTCTACCCGGAAACATGGTCACCGCAGGAGGTCGTGGATGCCATCAACGAGGCATACAAGGATGCCGTGAACAATCCGGAGAATCCTCGCGGAGATTTGTGGATCGGTCATTCCGGGAAGCTTGAGATAGATATGTATCTGAATGAGAAAAAGAAGATTGTTACGGCATATCCGATTTTTCAGGAAAACAAAGCGAAATAAAGAGGCCGGGAGACCGGCCTTTTTTGGTAAGGAGCCTTGCTTATGACTATCCAAAATAAATTAGGCATTACTGATCCCATAGAATTGGCGCATATAGAAGAACGCCTGACTAAGAAACGTGCGCTGGAATTGTATGATGCTGGAATTCTCGATCAATACCCTGTGGGAACTTTGGCAGGCCTGCAATCTATACATGGCTATTTATTTCAAGATATCTACGAGTTTGCCGGTCAGCTCCGTACGGTCAACATAGCTAAAGGTCATTTCCGTTTTGCTCCGGTGTTGTATCTGGAGGCTGCGTTACACAACATAGATAAAATGCCTCAGGATACCTACGAACATATCATCGAGAAATATATCGAAATGAACGTTGCCCATCCTTTTCGTGAGGGAAATGGCCGGAGCACACGAATTTGGCTTGATTGCATCCTAAAAAAAGAGCTGGGCATGGTTATTGACTGGAGCAAAGTAGATAAAGAAGATTATCTTTTTGCTATGGAGCGCAGTCCCGTACGCAATAAGGAACTCATGTCTTTGCTGAAAGAAGCCTTGACCAGCCAGATAAATGACCGTCAGGTTTATATGAAGGGGATAGATGCCTCTTACCAATATGAAGGATACAGCGCCTACAAAACCGAGAATACATCGTTATAAAATTTTCAGGAGGAGAGCCGATGATAAAATATGAAATCAAGAGGAGTGGGGAAGCCCACCCGGTTCCGGTTGTGGTGTTCGAGGAAGAAGCTTATGGATTGGCAGGTACTTTTCTCTTGGCAGAGGCCAGGAGTTTTGGCGCTGAAATATTGTCTGCAATGGATGAGGTTTGTGTGGGCGGAAGGTCATGCAGTTTTTTTTCAGGCAATGCATTCAGCTTGGAAATTACTCCAAGCTTCACAAAGGTCGTGGATGATATCCTTGGAAAGGAGTGCAGGATATCCACGAAGGATTTCAGGGAAATCGCGGGAGAATATTGCCGGGCATGCGAGAAAATCAGCGGAATGCCAAAATAATTTGGAAAATTCTGTCCGGCAGGTCTGTGGTTTCTTGCATGGAAATACGGATAAAAAAAGAAACTTGCAAAACCTTCCGGATTGTGTTAGCATGTGTGTATTATGGCGATGAAGAAGCGCAGTAGCTTATCGGATGCATGTCCAGAGAATCCTGCCTGGGCTGGGAGCAGGAGCGTGCAGATGAGCGAAGATTCCCTTTGGAGCTTTCCGGTGAAGAGGATGCAAGGAGTGTAGCCGGAACGTGCGGCAGCGTTAATGCCATGGAGCATCAATTAGGGTGGTACCGCGAAATGACCTTCGCCCCTTGCAGGGCGGAGGCTTTATTTTTTGGGGGAGGCAAAGCTTTTGATGAAAGAAAAGATTGAAAAACTGAGGCAGGATGCTGCCGAGGCTATCAAGGAAAAGGTTGCGAACCTGACAGATCTCAACGATATCCGTGTCAAGTACCTTGGAAAGAAGGGGGAGCTCACGGCAATCCTGCGGGGCATGAGCCAATTGGGCGCCGAGGACCGTCCGAAGATCGGGAAAATCGTCAATGAGGCGCGGGCGCAGCTCGAGGCCCTCATCACGGAGAAAAACGAGCAGCTCAAAGCGCGGGAACTGGCTGACAAGCTGTCCAGCGAGAGGATTGACGTGACCCTTCCGGGGAGGCAGTTCCGCGTAGGGCATTTGCATCCCCTGACTCTTACGATGGGACGCATCAAGAACATCTTTTTGAATATGGGATTCAGCATCGAGGAAGGACCGGAAATCGAGACGGATTATTTCAATTTTGAGGCATTGAACCTTCCCAAGGACCATCCGGCTCGTGATATGCAGGATTCCTTCTATATTACGGAGGAAATCCTCATGCGTACCCAGACTTCTCCGGTTCAGGCACGCACCATGCAGTCCCGCGAGCCGAACAGTCCCATCCGCATGATTGCGCCGGGCCGGGTCTATCGCCGGGATGACTACGATGCCACGCATTCCCCCATGTTCACGCAGGTGGAGGGGCTTGTCATCGATAAGGGAATCAGTTTTGCCGACCTCAAGGGCACATTGGAGGTTGCTCTGCGCCAGATCTTCGATGAAAAGGTTGGCGTGCGGTTCCGTCCGAGCTTCTTCCCCTTCACGGAGCCGAGCACGGAGGTGGACATTTCCTGTGTCATGTGCCATGGAGCGGGCTGCCGTGTCTGCAAGGGCACGGGCTGGCTGGAGATTCTTGGCGCAGGAATGGTGCATCCCCATGTCCTGGAAATGAGCGGCTACGATCCTGCAAAAGTCAGCGGCTTTGCTTTTGGGCTTGGCGTGGAACGCATCGCCATGCTTTCCTATGGCATCGATGATCTGCGTTTGTTCTATGACAATGATGTGCGTTTCTTGCGCCAGTTTTAAGGGAGCGGAAGGGGATAGTTATGCAAGTTTCTGTGAAATGGCTGAAGGATTATATCGATTTTGACTGGTCGGCAGAGGAACTGGCCGACAGGCTTACCATGGCAGGGGTGCCGGTAGAGCATGTGATTCGCGCCGATGAGGGGATGGAAAAGGTTGTGACGGGACGCATCGAGAAGCTTGTTGCCCATCCGGATTCCGACCATCTGCAGGTCTGCACCATGAACGTGGGGCAGGAGGAGCCCATTCAGATTGTCACGGGCGCACAGAACGTGGCGGAAGGGCAGGTGGTTCCCGTGGCGCTTGTGGGGGCACATCTTCCCAATGGGCAGAAGATTTCCAAGGGAAAGCTGCGCGGAGTGGCATCCAACGGCATGCTTTGTTCTGCCGGTGAGCTCAAGATGGATCTTTCCAAGCTGACCGAGGAGCAGAAGGATGGTATTTACCTTCTTCCTGCAGATACGCCCGTGGGAGTTCCCGTAAAGGATGTTCTGGGGATGGATGATGTCATCCTGGAATTCGAGCTTACGGCAAACCGTGGGGATTGCTTCAGCGTTTTCGGGCTGGTGCGGGAGATTTCCGTGCTTTCCGGCAATGCGCCGAAGTGGCCCGATATCTCCGTGAAGGAGGATGACCCGGCCAAGGCGGAAGAGCTGGTGAAGATCGGCATCGAGGCAGAGGATCTCTGCGACCGTTTTTCTGCCCGCGTGATCCGCAACGTGAAGATCGGTCCGTCGCCGGAATGGATGCAGCAGCGTTTGGAAGGTGCCGGGATTCGCGCCATCAACAATGTGGTGGACGTGACGAATTTCGTCATGGTGGAGCTTGGGCAGCCCATGCATGCCTATGATTACGACCATGTGGCGGGGCACAGCCTCACGGCCCGTCGTGCCATGGCGGGTGAGAGGCTGCATACGCTGGATGATTCCTCGCGCCTGGCCAAAGGGGACGAGCTGGTGATTGCCGATGCAGAGAAGGCTGCCGGGCTGGCCGGGGTCATGGGAGGATTGGAGAGCGAGGTCGTGGATACGACGACATCCATTATCTTGGAGGCTGCTTCCTTCCAGGGAGCGAGCATCCGGAGAACTTCCCGTGCCTGCGGGCTCCACACCGAGGCTTCCGGTCGCTTTGAGCGCGGCGTGGACGTGTGCAATACAAAGCGGGCATTGGATCGCGCCGCCCAGCTTCTCCAGGAGATGGGAGCCTGTACGGTGACGCAGGGCATTGTGGATGTCTATCCCCATCCGAAGGAGCAGGCTGTTGTGGAATTCACTGCAGAGCAGGTCAATAACCGTCTGGGGACGGATATTTCCGGCAAGCGCATGGAAGAGATCTTGGAGCATCTTGGTTTCGAGGTTTCCGGGGACGGAGAGAACTACCGGGTGGTTGTGCCTTCCTGGCGCAACGATGTCTCTCTCATGGATGACATTTCCGAGGAGGTTGCCCGCATCCACGGTTTTGAGAACATTGCCGCCACCATGCCCCGGGGCAATGTTGTGCAGGGCTATCAGAGTCCCAGGCAGACGTTTATGGACGAGATCCGGAAGATTTTTGTGAGCCTGGGATTGAGTGAGGAGCTTTCCTTCAGCTTCACGCATCCTTCTATGTTCGACAAGCTCAGGGTGCCGAAGGACAGCAGCCTCCGCAGGGCCATCGAGATTATGAATCCTCTGACGGATGAATATCCTCTGGTGCGTACGACCCTTCTTTCCAGTATCATGGAGAACACGGTGCGGAATTTTTCCCGCAAGAACGAGGATATCCAGCTCTTCGAGATTGCCCCGGTTTTCTATCCCAAGGCTCTTCCCGTGACGGAGCAGCCGGTGGAGGTCATGAAGCTGGCGGGCATCATGACGGGGCGGCGCCACAGCATTGCCTGGAACCAAGGCAATGAGATGGTGGATTTCTACGATGCCAAGGGCGTGGTGGAAACACTGTTCGAGTGCCTTTCCATTTCCAAGTATACGGTGGAGGCAGGGGAGCACTACATGATGCACCCGGGCAAGACGGCGGTGTTCCGGAAAGGAAAAGAAGTCATCGCGACGATCGGGGAAGTGCATCCCGCTGTTGCCGATGCCTTCGGCATCAAACAGAAAATGTACGTCTTTGAGATGGACATCGAGACACTCATGAAGTACACGGCCAGGAATTTCCACTTCGAGGCTCTTCCAAAGTACCCTGCTATCAGCCGGGATCTTGCTATGCTGGTGGATGCCGATGTGAATGCCGGGGATGTGGAGAAGGTCATTGAGAAGAACGGCGGGAAGTATTTCAAGGAGGTCACTTTGTTCGATGTCTATACGGGCAAGCAGATTGCAGACGGGAAGAAGAGCCTGGCTTTCACCATGCAGTTCCAGTCGAATGACAAGACATTGACGGACGAGGAAGCGGACGAGGCCTTCCGGAACATTCTCAAGGCAGTGGAAAAGAACTTCCGGGCGGAGCTTCGCGCCTGAGCAAGCAGGTGGTCTTATGGAGAAGAAAGAATCGAAAAAAGTCCCTGTGGAGATTTTCGGTACAACCTATCCTCTCCGCACAGACGGGGATCCCGACTATTTGCGAAAACTTGCAAAGATGGTGGATGACCACATGAAATCTGTATCCCAGAGGACACGAAGTTTTTCCGGCCCGCGCATAGGCGTATTGGCAGCCTTGGAGCTGGCAGATGAGTACTGCAAGCTCAAGAAGGATTATGATGAGTTGTTGGCACTTTTGGAAGAGAAATAATGTATCCTGAGGAAGGACGGTTGGCAATGAAACTCGTAGTTACTGTTGTCGGAAAGGATCGCGTTGGCATTATCGCGATGGTCAGCCAGATTCTGGCGGAAAACAATGTGAACATCCTGAGCATCAACCAGAATATCATGGACGGCTTTTTCAATATGATTCTCCTTGCGGAGATCAGCGAAAGCAAAATAAAGCTCACGGAGCTCCAGAAGATTCTCAAGGAGCGCGGAGAGGAAATCAATGTACAGATCAAGGCGCAGCATGAGGATATCTTCAATGTCATGCATCAGGTGTGATGGAGGGGTGTTTCAGTGATCACGATAGATGATATTTTGGAAACAAACCGGATGATTACGGAGAACAAGCTGGATGTGCGTACCATCACCATGGGGATTTCCCTTCGGGATTGCGCCCATCCGAATATCAGCCAGTTCTGCCGCAATATCTATGACAAGATTACGACCTCGGCGGAGTTCCTCGTGAAGACGGGGGAGGACATCGAGGCGGAATACGGCATTCCCATCATCCACAAACGCATTTCCGTGACGCCCATTGCCATCGCGGCAGATGCCTGCAAGACGGATACCTATGTTCCTGTAGCGGAGGCCTTGGACAAGGCGGCCAAGGAAGTAGGGGTGAATTTCATCGGCGGCTTTTCGGCTCTGGTGGAAAAAGGATTCACGAATGGGGACTGCATCCTGATCGATTCCATTCCCCAGGCTCTTGCGACCACGGAGCTGGTATGCTCTTCGGTGAATCTGGGCTCTACGAAGACTGGCATCAATATGGACTGCGTGCGTGAAATGGGAGAGGTGATCAAGCGCACGGCAGAGCTTACCCGTGACCGGCAGGCCATTGGCTGTGCCAAGCTTGTGGTCTTCTGCAATGCTCCGGGAGACAATCCTTTCATGGCCGGGGCTTTCCATGGTGTCAGCGAAGCGGACAAAGTTGTCAGTGTCGGTGTCAGCGGGCCGGGGGTTGTGAAGCATGCCTTGGAAGAGCTCAAGGGTGCGGATTTCACGGCCATCGCGGAAACCATCAAGAAGACGGCCTTCAAGATCACTCGTGTCGGGCAGCTGGTGGCAAGGGAGGCATCGAAGCGGCTGGGTGTGCCCTTCGGCATCATAGATCTCTCTCTTGCGCCTACTCCGGCCGTGGGGGACAGCGTAGCGCGCATCATTGAGGAACTGGGCATTGAGAGCTGCGGTGCGCCGGGGACAACGGCGGCATTGGCGCTTCTGAACGATGCAGTGAAAAAGGGAGGGCTTATGGCATCTTCCCATGTCGGGGGTCTGTCCGGCGCCTTTATCCCCGTGAGCGAGGACGAAGGCATGATCCATGCGGTGCAGCAGGGCAGTCTTTCCATAGAGAAACTGGAAGCCATGACCTGTGTATGTTCCGTGGGGCTGGATATGATTGCCATTGAGGGAGATACCTCTGCGGCGACGATTTCCGGCATTATTGCGGACGAAGCAGCTATCGGCATGGTCAACAACAAGACGACCGCAGTGCGCGTGATTCCCGTGCCGGGCAAGAAAGTCGGGGAAATGGTGGAATACGGGGGGCTCCTGGGGTATTGCCCCATCGTTCCCCTTCGCAACCAGTACAGCTCGGAGGCATTCATTGCCCGCGGCGGGCGCATCCCTGCACCGATTCGCAGTCTCACGAACTGAATTGAGGGATATCCGGATGAAACAGATCATCATGAATGCAGATGATTTTGGACGCCATGCTCGGATCAATGAAGCAGTGGAGCAGGCAGTCATGTATGGCTGCCTGCGTTCTGCTACCTTGATGCCGGGAGGGAAAGCCTTTGACGGGGCGGTGCAGGTTGCAAGACGGTGTCCTTCCCTGGGCGTTGGCATCCATTTTACGTTGGCAAACGGTTTCCCTGTTCTCCCTGCAAAAGAAATCCCAAGCCTTGTCACGGAAGAAGGCGTGTTCTACGATGACTATATGGCCTTTTTGAAGCGCTTCATGCGAGGGCTCATCCGTCTTTCCGAAGTGCGCTCCGAATTGTCGGCGCAGCTTGGAAAGATGGAACGGGCGGGACTCAAATTGACCCATGTGGACAGCCATCAGCATCTTCACCATGTTCCCGGGATTCTCGGGATTGTTCTGGATTTGGCGGAATCCGCAGGGATCCATGCCCTTCGCATCTCCCATACCCATGTGTTTGATGGGGATTTGGGGAGCGTTGGGCAGCTGGTGGGGCGATTGGGGCTCGGCTCTCTTTCCAGGTATGCGGCAAGGGCAGCGCGGAAGAGGGGATTTTTCATGCCGGACCATTTTGCGGGGATTGTTGCAGGGGAAGCCGTCAGCGAGAAAGCCATTGAGCGCTTCCTTGACCATCTCGAAGAGGGAACGACGGAGATCATGATGCATCCCGGGACAGACAATGCTGCATTGCAAAGGGATTGCTTATGGCAACATGATTTCGAAGCGGAGCTTCATGCCCTGACATCCTCGGAGATTCTTGGGAAATTGGAGGCGCATGGCATTGCCGCAGTGAATTTTTCTTCTTGCATGATAAGTTGACAGATTATTAGGTAAACGATATAATATCATCATGAAGAAGATATTTCTTTTGGGAGATAAGAAAGGGGAGAGGTAGTATGAAGAAATGTGGTTTTCTGCCTTGCCTGGCGGCGGTGCTGCTGGCAGGCGCAATGTTGCTTGGCAGCATGTCACAGGTTTCGGCCAAGGCGATGGTCAGGACGGGGGAACTGCTGGATGCAGCGAAAATCATGGTGGCAGGCGCTCAGAACAAGGCAAAGGAAATCAATGTGCCAATGGTAATCTCTGTAGTGGACATGGACGGCAATCTCGTTCTGCTTCACCGGATGGAAGGCTCGTTGCTGGCGAGCTTGGAGATTTCCCCCAATAAGGCATATACGGCTGTTGCATTGAAGATGCCAAGCTCCGATGTGAAGAAGCTGGCACAGGAAGGCCAGGAACTGCAGGGAGTTGCCATTCAGCATGCGGGACGCTTGGTTGAATTCGGCGGTGGCCTTCCCATCTACGACGCGAACGGGAAACAGATCGGCGGCATTGGCGTGTCGGGCGGCAGCGTGGCTGAGGATACCTCGGTCGCCCAAGCAGGATTGGATGCCTACAAGGAAGGCCAGCAGATAGGTGCTGCATCCGGTGGGATATTGCTGGACAAGGCAATGCTGGCAGTAGTAGCTGCTGAGAGGAAGGCCATCGAGATCCATGTGCCGATGGTGATCTCCTTTGTGGATATGGGCGGCAATCTGGTGCTTTTGCATAGGATGGAGAACTCCCTTCTTGCGAGCCTTGAAATCGCTCCCAACAAGGCATTCACCTCCGTGGCATTGAAGATGCCCAGCGCGAAGGTGAAGGAGCTTGCGCAGCAGGGGCAGGAACTCCAGGGAATCGCAGTACAGCATGCGGGTCGTCTCGTGGAGTTCGGCGGTGGCATCCCCGTCTATAACAAGCACGGGAAGCAAATCGGTGCCATCGGCGTGTCGGGCGGCAGCGTCGCAGAGGATACCAGCGTTGCAGAAGCAGCTGTCGCTGCCATGAAGGATTGAAGAACGGAAAAGAAGGAAGGCAGGCTATGCCAAAGGCTCCCATCGGAAGGATGGGAGCCTTTTCTTCATGGTTCATTCAGGAGTACATATCCCGGGAAAATGACGAACAGGAACATCGCGCCCACATGCTCAAGGAATCAGGATGAGGCTTGCGAGCCGTGTATGCCCGTCTTTTTGCAGCCCATTCTTCCATGTGTTGAGAGGGGCAAGGATGGGAGCCAGGACCAATCGGGTCTTGAAGCGGAGGAAGGTGTGGTTGTTGCAGCCGAAAATGGGGATGCGATCCAGGATGAACCTCTGATCCTCCGGTGATGCCAGTCCGTAGTTCACGGTAAACGCCCCGCGATAGCCTGTATCCTTCGTGAGCTGTTCCACTTCCTCATCGTAGGAACCGCAAGGATAAGCGATGAAGCGGACAGGCTTTTTCAGATGGTATTCCAGCGCTTCACGGGAATCCCGGAGCTGATGGATGACATCCTCCCTTGAGCCGGCCTCTGTGAGCTCTACATGGCTGAGGGTATGGCTCTCGAAATTGATGAGGCCGCTATCCTGCATTTCCTGCGCTTCTTCCCATGTGAGATAGTTGGGATAGGTGCTCACGTAATCGGAAATGAGAAAGATGGTCGCTTTTAGATGGTATTTCTCCAGGATGGGGAAAGCGTTGCGATAGTTGTCCAAATAACCGTCGTCGAACGTGATGATGATAGGATTGGGCGGGAGTTCTGTGCCATTTTCCCAGCTGTCGACCATTTCCGCAGGGGTAATCGTATGATAGCCATTCTCTGCCAGATACTGCATCTGATGCTCGAATTGATCCGTGTGGATTGTCAAGGGGTTCTGTGCCGTATCGTTGATCTGATGGTAGTTGATGACAGGGACAGTGCCGGATGGCTGTTGCCAGAGAGAGCAGAAAATTGCGAGCAGCACCAGCAGAAGACCTGCGAAAAGGAACCCCAGGCATTTGCATAAAGCCTTCAAGAAGACACTTCCTTTTCCTTCAAAAATGAAGTTCTATTTACGAAATCTATATGAACTATGCTGTATTTATAATCAAACTTAACAAACAATGTTAAATATTTTTATAAATTTTGTTGTTCATTAACTACTCACGACAAGCCGAGTATTGGGCGAACCCTCAACCAAGCAAGCGGTCTACGCAGCAACTACTACAACTGGACGCAGCA
>CACYDT010000083.1 GCA_902773295.1 uncultured Veillonellaceae bacterium
GCGCGCAACCACCGGCTCTGCCGGTGGTTTGACTCACCCCCTCCAGGGGATTTTGTAATTCCGCCTAAAGGCGGGGTCTGGCTGTTCTACTGGTAGTTCGATACCTTCCATTTCGCACAGTTTCTTCAGAATCCCTGCTATTTCCACACGTACCTCTCCAGCGCCTATACCGATCTGATGCAACTATCCCGGCAAATCGCTGACCACATACTGGAAAAGCAGCCAAAAACAAAGAGGGAGGTTCGAAAAATCATGGGTGGCAAATTACTGGAACTACATTCTGAGAAAATGATAAAAAAGGGCAAACGCGAAGGCCGCAAGGAAGGCGAAAGCCGCCTTGCCCGCCTCATGTCGCTGTTGCTGAAAAATGGCAAGACCGAAGAAGCCACTGCCGCTTCCGAAAGCGAACAGCTCCGGGAGGAACTCTACAAGAAATACGGCATTGCCTGATTTTCCCATCCCCGTTCCGCCCCGAACAGGCTCATGAGGCCATAGAATCCGTATCATCTCAGAAGGGACGCTTTCCCGCGTTGGGAAAGCGTCCCTTCTGCTGTAAAAAAAATTTACATTTTGTTGTTTTGACCTATTGACTTTTTGACTTTATTGAGTATAATAAGAATTGCAAGGGGGAAAAGAAAAGAAATCCCCCAAGCCACCAAAAATGTTAGTTACAACGTATCGCCCAAGCGATGCGCGAGTCTGAAAGGAGACGTTCATCATGTTTGGATTAGTACCGTTTGGTTCCAGGAAAAATTTGGCGAAGAATGAGGACGGTTTCCGCAGCCTCTTCGACCTGTTCAACGAGCCGTTCTTCAACGACGGCTTCCCAACCCTCACCAACTGGGGCGCATCTTCCTTCAAGGTGGATGTGAAGGACATGGGCACGGCCTATGAGCTCACCGCCGATCTGCCGGGAATGAAGAAAGAAGACATTACCCTCCATTACGAGAACAACTATCTCACCATCTCCGCAGGAAAGGACGAAACCCATGAGGAGAAGGACGAGAAGGGCAACTACATCCGCCGCGAGCGCAGCGTCGGCACCATGAGCCGTTCCTTCTACATCGACAACATCGACGAGTCGAAGGTATCCGCCGAGTTCAAAGACGGCGTCCTCCGCATCGACCTGCCGAAAGCCACCGAAGTCCAGCATGCAAAGCGCATTGAAATCAAATGAAACAACAACCCAAATATATCAAAACTTCCAACTCAAAATTTCCAATCAGAAAAGAGGAGCTGCAGGCCATCTGCAGCTCCTCTTTCTCATGCCATCACATGGCGGACACACAGGGAAATAAAGCAGACCACGGCGATGCCGAAGGAGAAATACTCCACGCAGCGCACAGGATAGGCATAGTGCAGCGGGATATCCAGAACCTTTGGCACATTGCTTGCAAGAAGCGAGACGGCAACGGAGGAATGAAGCAGGATGTTCGCCATGGGAACCGTGTGGTGCAGGGAGCACACACGGATCAGTAAATAGAGCGCAAAGGCAATGAAAAAATATGCCACTTTGTCCCTATGCACACGCACCACAACCTTTCCTGACGAACCGTCCAAGAACATCAAGCAAACAACTCCCGGAGCCTGGGATCCCCATAGGATTTCACGATGAGAAGCCCCTCCTCCTCCTCATGCTCCCTGTCCGCCACGAACCACACGGGAGTGATGGCATTCCATATCGCGCCCTGCACGTCCCTCCTGCGATTGTCGCCGATGAGAACCGTCTCCCCGGTCAGTGCGCCGAGCTTGTCGAGGGTCATCTGGAACAGCACGGCATTCGGCTTTTCGCAGCGGGCTTCCTCGCTGGTCACAATGCAGTCGATATACTCTGCCATGCCCAGCTTCCTGAGCTTCCGGTACTGGATATGGGTCATCATGTCCGTGCATACGGCAGTCCTTACGCCCTTTCCCTTGAGTTCCCGCAGGAAATCCACCGCCCCCTCATAGGGATGCATGGATTCCAGGAACACGCTCCAATAGATCTCGTAAAGCTCCAGCGCGTAGAGAAGCGGGTTCTTGCCCAGAAGCTCGATGGCATGCTGGCAGAACAGCATGCGGTTATGCGCCTGCGCCCTCCGCGCATGGCGGGCCTTCACCGCCGTCTTTGCCCCTTCATAGCACATGGAAAAATCCATCTCCGGGACGCCCAAAAGCTCGCTCCCCTTCTTCACAAGGGCTTTCATCGCCAACCGATCTGCTGCATCATAATCATAGAGCGTATTGTCCAAATCGAATATCACAGCTTTTTTCATTGCGCCCACCTCGCAGAAAATCATCCTCGCATACTTTACAGATAGTGGTATACATGCTATAATAAAATTGTTATAATAAAACCTGTGAGCCGCGTTCCCCTTTGGCGCGGCTTCACAAGCCGCCGGCAATCCTGTCGGCGGCTTTTTTCCTTCCGAGCTTCACCCGTACACGAAATTCAGCTCCGTGCGCTCCCTGAGAAGCGGGGCATTCCTGTCCTTGTCCGACAGGATGACCGGCTCCATGCCCCAGTCCACGCCAATCTCCGGATCATTCCAGCGGATATTGCCGTCGCACTCCGGCGCATAATAATTATCCGCCTTGTACTGGACCTCCACATCATCCGTCAGGGTGATGAAACCATGGGCGAATCCCCGCGGGATGAAGAGCTGCTTCTTGTTCTCCGCCGAAAGCTTCACGCCCACCCATTTCGCATACTGCGGCGAACCCTTCCGGATATCCACCGCCACATCGAGGATCTCCCCCCGCGTGCAGCGCAGGAGCTTCGCCTGGCACATGGGGTTGAGCTGGTAATGAAGCCCCCGGAGCGTCCCCTTCGTCGCCGAAAAGGACTGGTTGTCCTGCACGAAATCCACATGGATGCCGCCCTCTTCCAGCTTCTTCTTCGACCAGCTCTCCATGAACCAGCCCCGCGCATCGCCGAACACCTTCGGCTCAATGACATAGACACCTTTGAGTTCCGTCTCTGTAATCTTCAAGAAATTCACTCCGTTCTTCTCTTCTTATCCCTTCACCATCTGTTCCAGATACAGCCCGTAATCGTTCTTGCGGAGAGGCTCGGCCAAGCGCAGCACCTGTTCCGCGTCAATGTAGCCCATGCGATAGGCAATCTCCTCGATGCAGGCAATCTTGAGTCCCTGCCGCGCCTGGATGGTCTGCACGAAGGATGCCGCCTGCAGGAGCGACTCATGGGTTCCCGTATCCAGCCAGGCATAGCCGCGGCGCATCTTCTGGACATGCAGCTTCCCACGCTCCAGGTACACCCGGTTCACGTCCGTGATTTCAAGCTCTCCCCGGGCAGAAGGCCGGATGGACTTCGCCACATCCACGATATCCTTGTCATAGAAATACAGACCCGTCACGGCATAATTCGACTTCGGATGCTCCGGCTTTTCCTCCAGGCTGATGGCATTGCCCTCCTTGTCGAACTCCACCACGCCGTACCGCTTCGGATCCCGCACATAATAGGCGAACACCGTCGCGCCGTCCTCTTTGGCCGCCGCCCTCTGAGCCGAAACCGCCAGATCCGAACCGTAGAAGATATTGTCCCCCAGCACCAGTGCGCAGGAATCCCCTGCGATGAACTCCTCCCCCACGAGAAATGCCTGGGCGAGCCCGCCCGGATGGGGCTGCACCGCATAGGAAATCCGGATGCCCCACTGGCTCCCGTCTCCCATCAGACGGCGAAAGTTCTCATTGTCCTCCGGCGTCGTAATGACAAGGATATCCTTGAGCCCCGCCAGCATCAGCGTGCTCAGGGGATAATACACCATGGGCTTGTCATAGATCGGCATGAGCTGCTTGCTCACGACCCTTGTCAGCGGGTACAACCTCGTGCCGGATCCTCCCGCCAAAATGATTCCTTTTTTCATGTACAAAATCCTCCGTACATTCTTTCATTCCAACAATCTCTCCCATACATCATGCTGTATTTATAATCAAACTTAACAAACAATGTTAAATATTTTTATAAATTTTGTTGTTTATTAACTACTCACGACAAGCCGAGTATTGGGCGAACCCTCAACCAAGCAAGCGGTCTACGCAGCAACTACTACAACTGGACGCAGCA
>CACYDT010000084.1 GCA_902773295.1 uncultured Veillonellaceae bacterium
AAAAGAAATCGCCCAGCTTGCCGACAAAGCCTGCAGGGAAATCGCCGAGCAAAAAGCACAAATGCAGGGAACAGTGACCATCGCTTGCGTGGAAAGCATTGCATCGCGCCTTTTGCCGGAAATCATAGCTGCGTTCAGCCAGAATTTTCCTTCCGTCAAATATGAGCTGTATAGTGCGGATGGCAACGACATCCGCGAGAAAATCGACCGTGGCAATATCGACCTTGGCATCTTGCTAGAGCCGGTGGAGGTAGCAAAGTACAACTTTCTTCGCCTGCCCTGCTATGAAAAATGGGGTGTCGTCATGCGTGAGGATTCGCCCCTTGCCCGAAAAGAAGCGATTGTCACGAAAGATATACAGGGGGTGCCTATCATCATTCCACGGCGCACCATTGTCATCGAAGAGATTTCCAGATGGTTGGAGGTTGAGGAACATCGGCTTAACATTGTTGCCTCCCACAATTTGCCAACCAACGGGTTGCTTCTTGCAAAGCAGGGTATTGGATACCTCATTTGCGTCGAGGGATCTTTTACCATACGCCCAATGCCCGGTCTTTGCTTTCGTCCGTTTCTGCCGGAACGCATCACGGGGCATGTGCTGGCTTGGAAGAAAAACCACGCCTTCTCCCAGGTAACGCAACATTTCTTGGAGTTTGTACGGAGCAAGTACGAGGTTTCTCAAGACAGGCAGCCTTAAAAAAATATAAATGTCTACCAGACGGTTGTCTCAGTTATCATTTTCACGCATTGGACATCGCCGCCTCTTGCTTGAAATGTCCAAATATTCTCTTTCTCGAACCGCGGAAGCCGCACGGGACAACTACTTTTTCAATCCAATACCTTTTCCGGCTCAAACAGAAGCCTTGCGAGATGAATCCCTTGCTTGCCGCCCAAATTTAAGCCGCGAATACAGTAATGGCAATAAGCGGCAACTTTATCCGTGGGAATTTGCGAGCAATGTTCTTCCATCAACCGCTTTTTTTCTTCTTCGGTATGTTCCTCGAACAATCCCTCTGCTCCCTCTACGAAACGTTTGGGTGCAAGTTTGGCGTTGCGCGGCGGTTGCGGTTGGTAGAGAGAATAGCCGCAAAACTTGGTGTGCTCATGGTTTTCGGCAAGTTCGACGATGTTGATGTTCATACGCCGCATAAGTTCGCGCACGGCATCCTGCTCGGCACGGTTCTCTTTGGAACGCCAGCAGTCCTGCACGGTCATGCTCTCGCCGTGATAGTTGGGATAGGGAAAGCTGTCATCCTCCAAAATCAATTCCCAAATGGACTGACGCAGGATTTCTGGATGACGCTCCTCAAAAATCGCCGAACAGTTATGGCAAATGGAAACCATCGTACTGCCTGCCGGGAAATCCTCATAATGCTTGATGGATTTCCATTCGTCTCGATACCATTCCGGCATCCGCTCTTCAAAGTCCTGCACCTTGTACTTCACTACACAGCAGCGAATGATTGGCAAAGAAAACCTGTCCTTCACATACTCCTGTACCTTGCGGCTGAGCTTTGGCTCACCTTCTGTAAAAACACAGCTTGCCACAAAAAAACGTTCTCCCATGCAAAACTCCTCCTTGCCATACACAAATCAGCAATCATTAAGCCTTAATTTCTCAAAATTTTATTACTCAATTTCAATCACCCACCTGCAATCCATATACTTCATCCAATAGCTTGTTATAGGCTTCCATGATAGTATTATGTTCTAATTCATTAAAATGTCCCTTAGTCTCACATTTTACATCTTCATCCTCTATATATAGAGAGTGATACGCCACACTATCTGAAGATTTCTGCCGTACATATAAAATCCATTTTCTGTTCCTCCGCATTTTAGCTGAAGAAATCAAACTCATCCACCGCAAAGGCGATATCGATTTGGAATTCTTCACGGGATATAGGCAGACCGTCCTCATCGGCAATTACGAGATAATAGGTTTCTGTGCTGTCGTATTTGAGGGATTTTAAATTAAAACCTACTCGAAATTTACGTTCATCTGCGTTTTCATCCGTTTTATCCGCAATAATGCGAGGCACATCGCTGACTTGCTTGCCTGCGCTGTCCGTAAAATACAACTGATAAGTTGCCGCGCGGAAATTTGCCTGTACAGCCTCTTTTCGGTAAAAGGTCAGCGAAAAAATCATGTTGCTGATTTTGCGGCTGGCCGACAGCAGACGAATGGTTACGGGCGTTATATCGTATTTTGCCTTGTTCTTTTTGTATTCCTTGGAATCGTTGCGGAGGAAACGGTAATCAATGAGCGGCACGACCATTTCCTGCAAGCTGATGCCGCCATGCACAAAGTTCAAGCCGCCGCCCTTCATTTTGATGCGGATACTTCCACGGGGAGCAAAGGCATCATACTCCGTTTCTCCTCCCAAAAACTTCACGGGGAGCAGATACTCCGGGGCAGCGCCTTTTCGCATGATGGCGTAACGGCGGGCAACTTCCACCTCTTGGTCGCCGGGGGTGTCTTTGTCCACCTTATCATCTTCCCGCAGAGGATTAAAGGTATAGAGGAAACCGTGATCGGAGGTAATGAGGATATGCGTCCCGCTTAATTCGCCGGTGATAATCCGCGCCATATTCTTTATCTCATCTATGGCCTCCGCACAAGCTCCAAAGACGGAATTTTCTCCATGCCCCGCCTCGTCAATGGTGTCGTGGTAAATATACACCACATCCATGCCATGCACCAGTTCCCCGCGCTCCGCTCGTTTCATGGAGATGATGTCTTTGTATTTTAGGGCGACGCTTTTGGGCTTGGCAGATTTTAAGATTTTGTCCCGATTCCCCGCCTCGGTGGATTCTCCGTCGGCTAACACCGAAAGTTTGTCGGATTTTAGTTCGACCGATAATTCTTTATGGGGCAAGAGTGCCGCCATGCCAAATTTTGTGACAGTGGGGAAGATGCCCTGCATGGCATTTATTTCCACTTTGCTCTGGGTTTCTCGGCGCAAAACCTTGGCAAGCTCGGCGGCCACCTCATAGCGCAGGGCATCGGAAATGATGACATACACTCTGGCGTCCGACGTTGCAACTTTGTAACGGTAGAAATGTTCAAATCCTCTTTGCTGAAGGAACTGTCAAGATTCCGATATTTCTCGCCGATGACCGTGAGCATGAAATCCCATACCAAGCGATATTGACGCATCATAGCATATAGGCAGATTTGCTTTGCCACATCGCTTGGTTCGTTGGCTATGGAGGATATCAAATCCCTATCTTCTAAAGCCTCCAAACGACGAATACAGGCCAAAGCCATCTGCCTGACGGATTTTTCTGTGGGATATTGGAAAAGATTATCCAATATGATTTTATTTACGATTTCTTCCTTTTCTAAACCAGTCTCCATCAGTTTTGCCGTGGTACGTGTTTCGTGAAACAAAAATTGTTCCCGCGTCATGACGGCAGTATAGGGGCTTGATTCCTTCAATTGTCTATTAACTAATTGCGGCATGATTTACCTCCGACATCACCTTCGTCATTTTCCCATTAACTAAACGCCATTGCCTTCAACACACGAGATGAAAAAATTTCCCCACAAAAGAAGGTAAATCATGGATGTTTCGCGAAATAAGTCGAAGCAGATGAATTTTGTTTTTGTGGTTACTGTGAACTGCAGATATGTGTGAAAGGATTGGTCAAGTATGACAACAGAAATTTCGCGTCGTTCGTTTCTCAAGGGAGTATCGGCATTGGGCGCATCGTTGGCCGCCGGTACGTTTTTTGCCTTGAACGGCAGTGCCATCGCCGAGGCGGCGAAAAGCGGTGATGGAGTTCCCGTGGACAGTAAGGCTGTTTCAAAAGGTACACCTCATATATCTGCCGCCAAGGGCGAGATTGCCGAAAGGATTTTGTTGCCGGGAGATCCCCTGCGGGCAAAATTCATCGCCGAGAATTTTCTGGAACATCCAAAACAGTACAATTCTGTCCGCAATATCTTCGGATATACCGGCACCTATAAGGGAGTGCCGGTTTCGGTGCAGGGAACGGGCATGGGAATGCCGTCCATGTCCATCTATGCCCATGAATTGATCAGCGAATACGGCGTAAAAAAACTTTTTCGGGTAGGGACCTGCGGCGGTATGCACAAAAGTGTGAAACTCAGGGATGTCATCATTGCCCAAGGAGCCTCCACTGATTCCGGTATGGTGCGTAACATCTTCGGCAGCAGCATCAATTTTGCTCCACTTGCCGATTACGATCTTTTATCCAAGGCCGTGGCAAATACAAAAAAGTTGGGATTGAACGCCAAAGTAGGGAATGTCATTTCCGTGGATCGCTTTTACGATAAGGAAATCGACAACGAGAAACTTCGTTCCTATGGGATTTTGGCTGTGGAAATGGAGGCCGCTGCGCTGTATCTCCTGGCCGCTCAATTCCAGGTACAGGCATTGGCCATCTTAACCGTCAGCGATCATCTTTTCACGCATGAATCGACGAGTGCCGCAGAACGGCAGACGAGCTTTAACGATATGGTGAAGATAGCACTGGAAACCGCCATAGAGGCATAAAATGCTGAGACATCGGCAGAGGACGGAACGTCTTTGCTTAGTTGAGCTCATCCCAGACCGGCAAAGGGTCGCCGATGATTTCGGAGTCGAATTTGCCTTCTCGGCCTTCGAAATGATCGAAGGCCTTCTGCACTTTGCCGAAGCCCATGTACAGGAGCGGAAGGTTGCAGTATACCATTACGATGTTGGCGAAATCGCTGAGATTCCATAGGGCGCTGAGATCGAAGCCGGCAATATTCGTAACCATGCCGAAGGCCAGCACTGCGAGATTCACCAGGCGGACGGAGGCAATGAAGGCTTTGTTGCCGGAGATCTGTCTGGCGCATATCTCCGAAAAGGACAGGAACCCCAGCAGGCAGGTAAAGGCGAAGATGGCGAAACAAATGCTGATTACCAGAGTAGCCAGACCGTAGCCGGTTCCATCGCCAAGCATCTGCGCGCAGGAAGCCAAGAACTTCTCAAGGCGGCCAAGCTCGAACCAGGCCGCAGCGCCGTCTCTCAGCCAGGCCTGCCCCATGATGAGGATGAAGCCCGTCAGGGTGCAGATGACCATAGTGTCAAGGAAGACGCCGATGGCCTGTATGACACCCTGCTCGCAGGGATGCTTGGCATGGGATACGGCGGCGGGCATGGAGAGGGTGCCCTGCCCGGCCTCGTTGCTCATGAGGCCGCGTTTGATTCCCTGGGAAAGCGCGATGCCCAAGGCACCGCCGAAGACCGGCTCCGGCCGGAAGGCTTCCGTCACCACTGTATAGAAAAACCAGGGAAGCAGCTCAAGGTTCATGGCAACCATCACCAGCACTGCCGATACATAGACCACCGCCATGATGGGCACCAATACATCGGTGATGCGGGTAATGCGCCGCAGGCCGCCGAAGATGGAAAACGTCGTCAGTCCCATCAGTAGCAGGAAAAAAAGCCAGACCAAGGGGCTGTCGGCGGCAAGCTCCATCCCGGTCACGTTCTGGGTGATGGCCACCATGGCGGAGATTGTATTGAATCCCTGGGCAGGGATGCAGAGCAGAGCGTAGATGATGTACAGCAGGCTCAGGGCACCGCCCACGGCAGCAGCGCCGCCCAGGAGTTTCCTGCCATAGCAGGGCAGGCCGCCCACATACTCATTGCCTTGCTTTTCCTTGTAGATCTGGGAGAGCGTGGACTCCACAAAGGCCGTTGCCATACCGAAGAATGCGGATACCCACATCCAGAACAAGGCACCGGGACCTCCGGTGGAAACCGCGCCCGTCACCCCCAGGATGTTTCCGGGGCCCACCCTCATGGCCGTGGACAGAAGAAAAGAGGCCAGAAGGCTGATTCCCCGCCCTTCGTTCCGGTTCGTTGCCAGGACATGGAGCCCATATTTGAAATACTTGACCTGCACAAAGCGCAGGTTCAGGGTGAAATAGATGCCGGTTCCCACAAGCAAAAGGATGACCAGCGGCAGTTCCCCGATGATGGGGAGATTGGCATACCAATCCAAATTGGTTGGAAATCCCCATACCAAGTCTGCCAAATCCTGGAATACGGCACAAATGCTTCCTATCCATTCATACATCCAAAAGTCTCCTTCCCATCCTTTGTGCGCTGTTCATGACACGGCAAATTCCAATGGTCTCCAGTATAGCACAAGCGGGGATGGATTTCTATCTGGAAATCAGGCGACGATGGCAGTTTTCATGCTCTTTACATATTCCCCGATGTATTTCGGCGCCTGTTTCCCATATTTTTCCAGCAGTTTGATGATGGCAGAGCCTACGATGGCGCCGTCGGAGATGCCGGACATTTTTCTTGCCTGCTCCGGCGTGGAGATGCCGAAGCCGATGGCGCAGGGAAGTTCGGTATTCTGGCGGACGGACTGGACCATCGAGGAGAGGTCTGTCTGTATTTCGTTGCGGACGCCGGTGACTCCGAGGCTGGATACGATGTAGAGGAATCCCTTCGCTTCCCTGGCGATCATGGCAATGCGCTGCTTTGAGGTCGGGGCGATGAGGGAAACGAGATCCACATCGTGGGCTTCGCAGAGGGGGGCGAACTCATTCTTTTCTTCGAAGGGGAGGTCGGGGAGGATCAGGCCATCCATCCCGATTTTCTGGCAGGTTGCGAGGAAGCGCTCCGCGCCGTAGGAGAAGACCACATTGGCATAGGTCATGAAAACCATGGGGACGGTCACGTCCTTGCGGAGCTCCCGTACCATGTCGAAAATCTTGTCCGTTGTCGTGCCGCTTTTGAGGGCGCGGATGTTTGCGCCCTGGATCACAGGCCCCTCGGCGGTGGGGTCGGAGAAGGGGATGCCCAGCTCGATGAGGTCCGCGCCGTTCTCGGCGGCGGCGCGGACGGCGGCGGCGGTGGTCTCAAGGTCGGGGTCGCCGCAGGTGATGAAGGGAATGAAGGCTTTCCCATTGGCAAATGCGTTCTTGATCTTACTCATGGATGATCTCTCCTCTGTAGCGCGCAATGGCTGCGCAGTCCTTGTCGCCCCGTCCGGACAGGGTGACGACGATGATGTTTTCTTTGGCAAGGGTCGGGGCGAATTTCATGGCGTAGGCAACGGCATGAGCCGACTCGATGGCGGGGATGATGCCCTCGGTCCTCGCGAGGTACTCAAAGGCATCGACGGCCTCATCGTCCGTGACAGGCACGTATTTCGCACGGCCGATGTCGTGGAGGTAGGCATGCTCCGGGCCGACGCCGGGATAGTCAAGCCCTGCGGAAATGGAGTAGACGGGGGCAATCTGTCCGTACTCGTCCTGGCAGAAATAGGATTTCATGCCATGGAAAATGCCAAGGCTGCCCGTGTTGATGGTGGCGGCGGTCTCCTTGGAATCTATGCCGCGCCCTGCCGCCTCGCAGCCGATGAGCGCTACTTCCTTGTCTTCAATGAAATGATAGAAGCTGCCGATGGCATTGGATCCTCCTCCTACGCAGGCAATTACCGCATCGGGAAGGCATCCTTCTTTCTCGCGGAGCTGTTCCTTGATTTCCCGGGAAATCACTGCTTGGAAGTCGCGGACGATGGTGGGGAAGGGATGGGGCCCCATCACGGAGCCAAGGCAGTAATGGGTATCGCTGATGCGGGAGGTCCATTCCCGCATGGCTTCAGAGACGGCATCCTTGAGGGTGGCCGTGCCGGTTTTCACAGGGATGACCTCTGCGCCCAGGAGCTTCATGCGATAGACATTGAGCGCCTGGCGCTTCGTGTCTTCCTCTCCCATGAAGACCACGCATTCCATTCCCATGAGGGCAGCGGCAGTTGCGGTGGCAACGCCGTGCTGTCCTGCGCCTGTTTCGGCAATCAGGCGGGTCTTTCCCATTTTCTTCGCCAGGAGCGCCTGGCCGAGGACATTGTTGATTTTGTGGGCGCCTGTGTGGTTCAGATCCTCCCGCTTGAGATAGATTTTCGCGCCGCCGAGCTCCTTTGTCATCTTTTCGGCGAAGTAGAGGCGGGAGGGCCTTCCGGCGTAATCATTCAGGAGCGTTTCCAGTTCCCGCTGGAAAAGGGGATCCTCCTTGCAGCGATGATAGGCTTCTTCCAGTTCGATGACGGCGTTCATCAGGGTTTCGGGGATGTACTGTCCGCCGTGGATGCCGAAGCGTCCGCGGTTCTGTGGTTCCTTTGTCATGGTTTCTGTTCCTTTCCGGTGTTCCTGACGGCGGCGATGAAAGCCGCCATTTTTTCTTTGTCCTTGTATCCGTTGGTTTCGATGCCGGAGCTGACATCCACGGCATAGGGAGTTAGTGCCCGGACGGCTGTGCCGGCGTTCTCCGTTGTCAGTCCTCCTGCGAGGAAGTAGGGCCTTGTCATGGCCTTGAGGAAAGACCAGTCGAAGGTCATGCCTGTTCCGGCACCGGCATCCAGCAGCACGGAATCGGCGGGGCTTTCCTTTGCCCGGTCGATATCTTCCGATGAAGCGACGCGGAAGGCATGGAGGATGGGGAGGTCTGTGCGACTGCACAGCCTTTCGATATAGGCGCCGTCCTCTGTGCCGTGGAGCTGGATGATGTCGATGATGCCTGACTCCGCTATGGATGCGATGCGTTCCATGTCCTCGTTGACGAAGACGCCGACGGCCCGGATGGACGGATGGAGAAGGTGCTTCAGTTCCCGTGCCTTTGCAGCGGTCACGCATCGCTTGCTCCCGGGGGCGAAGACGAAGCCGATGTAGTCGGGCTTCAGCTCGTTGGCGGCTTCGATGTCCTCCGGGCGGGAAAGCCCGCAGAGCTTGATTTTCGTCATGGTGTCCCTCGCAGTTCCGCCAGCCTGGCCTTCTTGTCCTCCGCCCGCATGAGGGCTTCCCCCACGAGCACGGCATCAGCTCCCATCCTGCGGGCTTCTTCCACGTCCTCCGGCGAGGAGATGCCGCTTTCGGCGACGAACAGGATGTCCTTGGGCACGGATTCGCGAAGGCGGCGGCTGTTTCCCGTATCCACGGAGAAATCCTTGAGGTTGCGGTTGTTCACGCCGATGATGCGTGCTCCTGCCGCAAGCGCACGCCCGATTTCCTCCTCGTCATGGGCTTCCACGAGGGCGGAGAGGCCGAGAGAGTCTGCAATGGCGAGGTATTCCTTCAGCTGCCCGTCGTCGAGGATGGCGCAGATCAGGAGAACGGCGGCGGCGCCCAGCTTCTTCGCTTCATAGATCATGTACTCGTCCACGGTGAAATCTTTGCGAAGGCAGGGAAGGGCGACGGCGGAAGCGATTTCTTCCAGATAGCGGCTGCTTCCGAGGAACCATTTCGGCTCCGTCAGCACGGAGATGGCATCCGCTCCTGCCGCCTCGTATTCCCTCGCGATATCGAGGTAGGGGAAGTCGGCGGCGATGAGCCCCTTGGAAGGGGAGGCTTTCTTGCATTCGCAGATGAAGGAAATCCCCGGTTTCCCGAGCGCCTTCTCAAAGGGGAAGCTGCCTTTGGGCAAGGCGAGGGCTTCCTGCCGGATCCTTGCGAGGGAGCAGGCTTTCTTTGCCTCCTCGGTGCGATGCCGGGCATGCTCTGCCAGTTCTTCCAGGATGTTCATGACTGTTCCTCCGGGCGGTTGCTGACCTCGATGAACTTGTCGAGGGTTTTCGCTGCCTTGCCGGAATCGATGAGTTCTGCCGCAAGGGCAATGCCGTCCTTCATGTTTCCGGCCTTGCCTGCGATGTAGAGGGAGGCGCCTGCGTTCAGGAGGGTGGCATTTCTCTTGTGTCCCTGCTCTCCCCGCAGGATGGCGCGGGTGATGGCCGCATTTTCCTGCGGGGTGCCGCCTTTGAGGTCCTCTTTTTGGCAGCGTTCCATTCCGAAATCCTCCGGTGCGATGTCGTAGGACTTGAACCATCCGTCGCGGATTTCGCAGACCGTGGTGGGGGAGGAGAGGGAAATCTCGTCCAGCTTGTCCTGTCCGTAGACCACCATGCCGCGCCGGATGCCAAGGCTCACGAGAACTTGGGCGAGAGGGGTCACGAGGTAGTCGTCATAGACGCCGAGGAGCTGCATGGAGGGAGTGCCGGGGTTGGTGAGGGGACCAAGGATGTTGAACACGGTGCGGAACCCCAGTTCCTTGCGGATGGCTCCCACATATTTCATGGAAGCATGGTATTTCTGGGCGAAGAAGAAGCACATGCCGACTTCCTGCAGAAGCTCGCGGCAGCGGTCCGGGCTTTGCTGGATATTGACGCCCAGCGCCTCAAGGCAGTCCGCCGTCCCGCATTTCGAGGAGGCGGCGCGGTTGCCGTGCTTGGCGACCTTCACGCCTCCCGCAGCCGCCACCAGGGCGGCTGTGGTGGAGATGTTGAAGCTGTGGGCGTTGTCCCCGCCCGTGCCGACAATCTCGAAGAGCTCCATCCCCGTCTCCACTTTCGTGGCATGGGCGCGCATGGCTGCCGCGCAGCCTGCAATCTCGTCGATGGTCTCCGCCCGTGCGCTCTTGGTGGAGAGCGCGGCGAGGAAGGCGGCGTTCTGGGTGGGCGACGTCTTGCCGCTCATGATCTCGTTCATTACGGTATAGGCTTCGTCATAGCTCAGGTCTTCCTTGCTGACGATTTTTACGATGGCTTGTTCAATCATGGGAATCTCTCCTTTGGGATATGGATGTGTACATGGTGCGCCGGAATCAGTATTTCAGGAAATTTTGCAGCATGGTCTTTCCATCCGGTGTCATGATGGATTCCGGATGGAACTGCACGCCGTAGATGGGGTGCTCCTTGTGTTGCACGGCCATGATTTCACCGTCCTCCGTCCGCGCCGTAACGGCGAGGCAGGCGGGAACGGTTGCGGCCTCGGCCGCCAGGGAATGGTAGCGGGCAACGGGAGCAATTTCCGGGCAGTTCTTGAACAGCGGGCTGTCCGTATCGAAGCGTGTTTCGGACTGCTTGCCATGCATGAGTTCCTTGGCGTAGGTGATGGTCGCGCCGAATGCCGCACAGATTGCCTGATGGCCGAGACAGACGCCGAGGATGGGGATGTCCTGCCCCAAGGCCGTCACGATGTCCATGATGTTGCCTGCGTTTTCCGGCCTTCCGGGTCCCGGCGACAGGATGATGTGGTCGGGGTTCAGCTCGCGGATTTCTCCCGCTGTCATTTCATCGTTCCGGATGACACGGATGTCGGGGTTGAGCACGCCTACCAGCTGGTAGAGGTTGTAGGAAAAGCTGTCGTAGTTATCGACGAGCAGGGTCATGGCATATTACCTCCTCTTGAGCGGATCTGCCAAGGGGATTTTTGCAAACAAAAACGTCCTCGACAGAATGAAACATTCCATCAAGGACGAATATCGTGCAAGTATGCATCTATCCGCGGTGCCACCTTGGATTCACGGCCTGGCCGTGCGCTTGGCGGGATACCATCATATCCCCGGCAACTGACGTATGCCCACACGTCGCAGAATACTCTGTGGATATCCACATTTGACTGCGCCCTCAGCGGTCCATTTACAGCTATGCTGTATAAGCGGCTTTCGGATACCGGCGTATCCGGAAATGCTTATGACAATTTGTTTCCCGCCCGACTCTCAGCATCGCAGGCTCTCTGTGGGGGCATCATTGCCGTTATCTCCGCGTCAACGGTTTGTTCTATGAAACTGAAACTAATTTACCATGAAGCTGTAAACTTGTCAAGCAGGAGAGAAGATTTTTTCCTTTACAAGATATCGATATACTCCCCGCTCAGGGCTTTGTTCATGCTGCGCACGGCGCAGAATTTGCCGCACATGCTGCAGGTGTCGCTATGGTCGTCTTCCGGCATGCGGCTTTTGCGGATGGCCTTTGCCGTTTCCGGGTCGAGGGCGGCGGCGTACTGGGCATCCCAGTCCAGCTTTCTCCTGGCCTCTGCCATGCGGTCATCCTGCTCCCTGGCTCCCGGGAGGCCCTTGGCGATATCGGCGGCATGCGCGGCGATCTTGGAAGCGATGATTCCCTGCCGCACATCGTCCACATTGGGCAATGCCAGATGCTCTGCCGGTGTCACATAGCAGAGGAAAGCCGCTCCGTTCATGGCGGCAACCGCTCCGCCGATGGCGGCCGTGATGTGGTCATAGCCCGGCGCAATGTCCGTCACGAGAGGGCCAAGAACATAAAAGGGGGCGCCCATGCAGATGCTTTGCTGTACTTTCATGTTGGCGGCCACCTGGTCGAGGGGGACATGCCCCGGGCCTTCCACCATGACCTGCACATTGTGCGCCCAGGCGCGCTTGGTAAGCTCTCCCAGGCGGACGAGCTCCTCCATCTGGCAGACATCCGTGGCATCGGCAAGGCAGCCGGGGCGGCAGGCGTCGCCCAATGACACGGTCACATCATGTTCTTCGCAAATATCCAGGATTTCATCGAAATGTTCATAGAAGGGATTTTCCTCTCCCGTCATGCTCATCCAGGCAAATACAAGGCTGCCGCCGCGGCTGACAATGTTCATCTTCCGCTTGTGCTCCTTGATCTGCCGGATGGTTTTGCGGGTGATGCCGCAGTGGAGGGTGACGAAATCCACGCCGTCCTCGGCGTGGAGGCGCACCACGTCCACAAAGTCCTTGGCGGTCAGCGTGGCCAGATCCCTTTGGTAATGGATGACGCTGTCATATACGGGAACCGTCCCGATCATGGCAGGGCATTCGTGGGTCAGTTTCCGGCGGAAGGGCTGCGTGTCCCCGTGGCTGGAAAGGTCCATGATGGCCTCTGCCCCAAGCCGGACGGCGCTCATGACCTTTTCCATTTCCATGTCATAGTCCCTGCAGTCACGGGATACGCCGAGGTTGACGTTGATCTTCGTGCGCAGCATGCTGCCGACGCCTTCCGGCTCAAGGCAGGTATGCGACTTGTTGGCGCATATGACGGCTCTTCCTTCCGCCACCAGCTGCCTGAGAGCATCTTCGGGCATGCGCTCTTTTTTCGCTACGATTTTCATTTCCGGGGTGATGATGCCCTTGCGGGCAGCGTCCATCTGTGTGGTGTAAGTTTTTTCTTTTTCCATGGCTCTGTCTCCTGATCTCCTTGATGCATTGCTTCCGTTGGTGCATGGCTCCCATTCCCGGTTCTGACGTTAGAAAAGCTGCAACGGAGTTCCGTGCAGGAACTTGGTTGCAGCTTGCATCTTCCTACGTTGGCATTATCCAAATCAGGTCAAAGGTCGAAACGCAAAGTTTCCTCTCAGCCCGTCTGCGAGCTCCCTTGGGTATGCAGTTGTCCGTGAAGCAATCGCACAGTTTCTTGTACGAGAAATATTATACCATATGCGTGTCCGGACTTCAATTATGTTTCCTGTTGTTTTGCCCAGGTTTCCTTCCATTTCGTTTTCGCCTTGATGTCGGCTTTGTTCTGGTACATGGCGGTGTCAGCCTGCTGGAACAGATCCGCGTAGGATTGTCCTTCCCGGTGGACGGCCATTCCCCTGGCGACGGATACGGTGATTTCATGGCCTTCGAATTGGAGGGGGGTATGGGCGATGGCTTCGTCGAACTTTACCAGAAGTTTCTCGCGGTTTTCATAGTCGCTGCCTTCCAGGATGACGATGAACTCGTCGCCGCCGACACGGAAAGCAGGGCTGTGGGCGAAGACAGCGCTGATGCGCGAGGCTATGCGGCAGATGAGCTCGTTGCCGGCCTCATGCCCATAGCGGTCGTTGGTCTGCTTCAGGAAATTGGCGTCGAAGATGACCAGGGCGTATGGGGTGTATTCTTTCTGGCTGCGCTGCTTGAGTCTTTCCACGCTTCTTCTGTAAGCTGCCGTGTTCCTCAGGCCGGTCAGTCCGTCATGATGGATGTAGGCATCCAGCTTTGCCGCCATCTCGTTGATGCCGCTGGCCAAGGCACCGAGCTCGTTGCGGGATTTGTAGGAGACGGTCACGTTCAGGTTGCCGGCGGCCATTTTCTTCACGACCTCCATCAGCGCCATCAGGGGGCGAATGCCGCGGAGAGCCAGGTAGATGCTGAGAGAGGAAAGAACCATGACCAGGATCAGCATGCAAAAGACCAGATGGATGAGCATGGCATTGCGATCTTTGTAAATCTCGTAGGCCGGGACGGCGATGCCCAGCCAGATGCCGCTGCTGAGATAGGTTTCGCGGGTGTAGATGTCCGGATCCTCCGGAATCAGGGATCCGATACGGTAGTCCTTGTGGTAGAGCACATGCCCGTTGCGGTCGGTGAGATAGGCGAAGCCATGCTCATAGACGGACATGCGGCGGATTTCATGGATCAGGTACTCGAAATCCACATCCATGCCGATGATGCCAAGGGGCTTTCCCTCTGCATAGAGCGGCATGGAATAGGACATGACACGGGCGTTGGTGTTGACATCCACGTATGGCGCCGTCCAAGTGGGGTTGTGGCGGCGCAGGGGGAGGTAGTACCATCCAAGGTCTTTCTCGGCATATTGGCTGATGTCTGTGGCATACCGGCTGTGGAAGGGCGTTTGGGTCCCCTCCCAGTGCCCTGCAGGGCGCACACAGTAGAATCCGGCTTTCGGACCTGCCAGCTCCACGACGCAGCGCAGGTAGTAGCTGATGCAGCCATCTGTGTGGTAGGCGATGGGATAGAGAAGCTCCTCCATTTCCCGGAGGTATTCTTCCTGGTATTCCGGAGAGGAGGCGAAGAGGTCGTAGCTCTTCAGCTTCCGGATGGCCAGGTCCCGCATGCTCTGGGCAGAAGTGCGGATGCCGTCAAGCGCCCCGGACAGGCGCCCCCGGCTCATGGCGCTCACGGTGTCCATGGTTTCGGCGATGCGGTCTTCCGTGAGGCGGTTCATGGAGACATAGCAGATGCCCCCCAATGCAAAGGCCGCCAGCAAGACCGTGAGAAGTTCCAGCTGGATGATATTATTGGTGATGGAGTGACGGAACTTGATCAGGATGCAGGCAAGGATCGTCATGGAGAAGTTCATGGCCGTGAGGATTTCCATGTTGAACATCTGCCAGACATCCAGCCGGTTCAGCCCGTAGATGGCGCCGGAGAGATCCAGCAGCAGGAAAAGACCCAGCAGGAAGGGGTAGAAGATGAGCAGCAAGAGCGGATGTTCTTCGGAGTTTGCACTTTCTTTCCTTGTGCATCCCGAGCCGGGCATGAAGAAGGGAAACCCCTTGCTGACAAGGAAAAAGAAGAGAGGAAGGCCGAAGAACAGGGTCAGGTTGAGATCCGTGGTGGTGCGGAAGAAAAGATAGTCAAAAAATTCCGTGGAGGAGGATTTCCCTGCCAGAAGTATCTGGACGGCGGTGGTCTTTGATGTGGTCAGCGCAATGATGGCCGTTTTGGCCATAGTCACAAGGAAGATGATGCCGATGAAGTTCATCAGGGTTCTTGGGCGCAGGGCGAAGGATGCCGAGGGAATCCTGTGCCAGAGGAAGAAGGGAAGATAGGCGGAGAGCATGGCGCAAAGAAAATCCCTGCCCAGGAGAGGGAGCGTCTTGAGGGCACGTTCCGGCGACGTGCCGAAAAAAAGCGTCGAAACGGCATCGATAAGCTCCTCGCCATGGAGCAGGAGTTCGCCCATGCCAACGCCAAGGGCGGCAATCGGGCCGTACATGAGACCCAGAATCGGCGGGAGGAAGGCGCAGAGAGGAATCCTGTTGGTGGGCAGTACCAGGAGACTGTTGGCAAGCAGGGTGACAAGCCAGTAAAGCAACAGGGCTGCGCTTATGTGAAGAATATTCTGCCGCAATCGGATCGCCTCCTTGTAAATGATTTTCAGAATCTGTTATGGAATCTGGAATGCGGTACAGGCTTCTTCCCCGTAGGTTTCCTTCAGGCGCTGGACAAGCGGGCGGGTTTTCTCCCGGAAGGGTGCCAGCTGCTCCTCCGTCAGTTCTGTGATTTCCATGCCCGTGTTGCGGAACTCCTCCCTGATGTGCGTCTCGTCCTGTTCCATGCGGTCCCTGCCCCACTCACATGCCTCTCGCATCTTGTTGCGCAGGAGCTCCTGGGTCTTTGGCTCCAGATGATTGAACAGTTCGTCGTTGGCCAGGAAGATAAAGTTCTCGTAGCAGTAGTTCCATACGGTCATGTATTTCTGGATGTCCTGCAGGCGGGCAGAATTGGTGGTGAGAAAGCCGTTGTCCTGGCCGTCTACGACTCCTTGGGAGATGGCGATGGGCAGCTCGCTCCAGCTCAGGTACACGGGAATGCCGCCTACGGCCCGGATGAATTCCTCATGAACGCCGCCGCCCGGGACGCGGACTCTCAGTTCCGCCATGTCCTCCAGCGTACGGATGGGGCGTTTGTTGTTGGTCAGCTGGCGCAGGCCGTTATGGGTGGAGCCAAGATAGACGAGCCCCTGGTTTGCAAGGAGTTTCGCGTAATATGCCCCTCCGGTGCTGTCGATGACGCGCCTGGCTTCCTGGTAGCTGCTGTAGGACCAGGGAATGGATGCCACGGCCAGCCGCTCGTCCAGGAGGGAAAGGGTACCTGCCCCATAGCCTCCCAAGTCCACGCTGCCGTCCGCCAGCATCTCGATGCCCTTGCGGGTATCGCCGCCGGTCAGCTGCTCGTTGGGGAACAGGACAATCTGGATATTGCCGCCGCTTTCCTCTTCCACCATTTGGATGAATTTCATGGAAACCAGGCCATCCATGGTTTTGCCGCCGTTGCAGGTCATGACCAGGCGGATCTTCTCGTAGCCGTTCTCTGCCTGCTTCGCAGTATGGGAGGGACCGGCACAGCCGTAGCCGAGGAGGACGAGGGCAAGCAGGAATGCTATCCATTGCAGGGGGCGTACTGGCATGGGATCACATCCTTTCCGTTCAAATTTCCAACAGTCTAAATCATTCGACATGGAATGATTCGACATGGGGCAGCAGAAATCCTTCTGCAAAGATGGAGGAAGGGTGCAAACGCCAATGGGATAACGAAATCTTCCCATTGGCGTTATAGGCATTGGCCGTGAGTGTCAGTCCAGATAGCTGCTGAGGACATACCCGAGAGTGCCCCTGTAGTTGACATACCAAAAATCATCGGTCGCGGGCTTGACAAAGATGACGTATGCGCCCAGAGGAACCCGGGCCAGGGTGTCGCTGTCTGCGGACGGGGCGGAGCGGAGGCTGATCCATTCATCGCATTGCGTGACCTTGTAGATGGTGGCACGGGAAGAAAGATACGTCCGCAAGGCATAGCCGTCGATCCCGTGATAGCTCACATGGGCGAATTCCGGATGGTCGCAGTCATCGATGTAATGGACCAGCTGCCCCAGTGGGATGCGTGCCAGGACTTCCCCGTCCATCACGGTCGGCATGGAACGCAAGCTGATCCATTCGTCGCAACCCACCACATGCAGGTTGCCTTCCTGGTTCACGATGGTTTCCATGGCGCTTGCGGATGGGGATGCAAGCAATGCTGCGGCGGCAAGAACCAGGGCAGATTTTTTCAGGGCAGTTTTGATGGTATGATGGATATGCATGGTCAAATTCTCCTTTCGTTGGACGGGAACAGATGGAATGGAAAGCGCTTCCTGATACTCTATTCGATAGGGCATGCGGTTTTCCCTGCTATTCACTCAGCAGCCATTTCAGCACATGGTATTTGCGGATGCCGTTGTAGTCTTCCGTTGCGCCGACCTCATCCAGCGTCAGCAGGATTTTGGGGTAGTTGTCCTTGATCCGCTGCAAGGGACGTAATTCCCGTTCCATTACATCCGGCTGGAGGGTGGATTCCGATACCTGGTAATAGGAAAGCCCCCGGGCATCTTTCGCTACGAAGTCCACTTCGCCGCCCGGCATGGAGCCCACATATACCTCATAGCCCCGGCGCAAAAGCTCCAGATAAACGGTATTTTCCAGGATATGCCCCGTGTCTTGCATGCGTCCGCTGACCTTCAAACGTCGAAGAGCCGCATCGGCCACGTAATACTTCGGGTTGATTTTCAAGAGTTCTTTGCCGCGAATGTCAAAACGCTCCGCCTGATGGATGAGAAGGCTGTCCTGCAAGCCTTTCAGGTAGCGTTCGACGGTCTTGCTGTCTATTTTTCGCCCGGCACTGGTCATGGAATCCGCAATCTTGCGGATGGATAGAAGGCTGCCCACATTGGCAAAAAGGTATTTGACGATACTCTCCAGCATTTTTACATCCGCTATGCGCAACCGCCCCACCACATCTTTCAGGATTACCGTATGATAGATGCCGGACAGGTATTCGTGAATGTCCTGCTGCTTTCCTGCCAGTTGCAGGGTATAGGGGAACGAGCTGTCTGAAATGTAGCGCTCATAGATTTCTTGCAGGGTATGGTTGGAGGCCAGGCCGCAGGCATCATGGTATTCCTTGAAGGACAGGGGCAGCATCTTCAGTTCTACATAGCGGCCCGAGAGCAGGGTGGCCAGCTCCCCGGACATGAGGTAGGCGTTGGAGCCGGTGATATACACATCGGCGTTTTCCTTGATGAAGAGGCTGTCCACCGCTTTCTCGAATTCCGGCACATGCTGGATTTCATCCAGGAAAATATAGTTCATCCCTTCCGGTTGCATGCGGGCTGTAATGTACTTGTAAAGCGCGTGGTATTCCTGCAGCTCCTCAAAGGCCAGATCCTCGAAGTTGATGCTGATGATATGCTCCGGCGGGATGCCCCGGCTCAGGAGGTATTGGCGAAAGAGTCCGAACAGCGTGGACTTGCCGCAGCGCCGGATGCCGGAAACCACTTTTATGATGTTCCTGTTCTGATGGCGTTTCAAAAAATCCAGATAGGATGTTCGAGGAATCCATTGCATATAGGCATACATCCTTTACTATGAAAAAATTAGCGAATCAAGCCTGCAAGAGCGCAGAGCGAAACACCGTTTCGCACGGAGTTTGGGGCAGAGTCATTTTGCAATCATATTATAGCATGAATTTGGAATTTATTCCATAGTTGTCGTGGAGTGTGTCAAGAATGATATTGCTGATTCTGTTTCGGGCGTAAGGAACAGTGAATATTTTTGTCATGAAACGGATCAGTTCTTCGTTGATTCCCTTGACAGCCGAAGGCCTATCATCTAAAATTCAGTATATCGCGGTATCGTATGGTACGGTGTGCGAGCGCTGTATCTTGCGCGGTTTTGTGTTTGAAGGAAGGAGATTTCATTGAGCGATAAATTGATGGTGGGCGGTCAGGCCGTCATCGAGGGTGTGATGATGCGGGGACCGAAACTCTCGGCGACGGCGGTGCGGGAACCGGGCGGCAGGATTGCCGTGGAGGTGAAGCCCGTGAATTCGATTTCGGACAGGTTCCCCATCCTGAAAAAGCCCTTTCTGCGGGGCGTGGTTTCCCTCGTGGAGTCCCTGGTCCTGGGCATCCGATCCCTTTCCTATTCGGCGAAGATGGCGGGGGAGGAGGACGAGCAGCTTTCCGACAAGGAACTGGCGGGAACTATCGTCTTCGCTCTGGTGCTGGCCGGTATCCTCTTCATTGCCATCCCTACGGGGGCGGCGAAGCTCTTCCACGGCATCACGGAGGATCCTGTGTTCCTGAACCTCATGGAAGGGTTCCTGCGGCTGGGGATTTTCCTGCTCTACATTTGGGGGATCTCCCGCATGAAGGATATCCGCAGGGTCTTCCAGTATCATGGGGCGGAGCATCAGACCATCTTCTGCTATGAGGCTGGAAAGCCCCTGACGGTGGAGAACGTCCAGAAGTTCCCCCGGCTTCATCCCCGTTGCGGCACGGCGTTCCTGCTTATCGTCATGCTGGTGAGCATCTTCGTCTTTGCCTTCTTGGGATGGCCAGACCTCTGGCTCCGTATCGCGAGCCGCATTGTCCTGCTTCCCGTGGTTGCGGGGATTTCCTATGAGATCATCCGCCTGGCGGGCAGGTCGAAGAACGCTATCATCCATGCGGCCATCCTGCCGGGGCTTTGGCTCCAGTATCTCACCACGCGCCCGCCGGAGGACGGCATGGTGGAGGTGGCCATCGAGTCCCTCAAAGCTGTCCTTCCCCCGGAGGAAATCGTGGAAGGGACGGGAAACTATCTGGAAAGCGGGCAGATGCCTTCCTTGGATCCCATGGATTCCAAGGTGGCGGCGGAAATGAATTCATAAAATCGAGGTGTGAGCGTTGCTGGATAAGCTGCAGTCCATCGAGGACAAGTATTTGGAACTGGAATCACTCATCAGCGACCCGGACGTGATGCAGGACGTGGAGCGCTGGAAACGCTACAGCAAGGAGCATGCTTCCCTCGTTCCCATCGTGGAGAAGGTGCGGGAGTACAAGAAGGTCTGCGGGGGGCTGGAGGATGCCAGGGCCATGCTCGAGGAGCCGATGGACGATGATATGCGGAAGCTCGTGGAGGATGAGATTGCAGAGCTTCGTGCCAGGAAGGAAGAGCTGGACGGGGAGATGCCCCTTCTGCTCCTGCCTAAGGATCCCAATGACGACAAGAGCGTGATCGTGGAGATCCGGGGCGGGGTCGGCGGCGAGGAGGCGGCTCTCTTCGCGGGGGATCTCTTCCGCATGTATTCCCGCTATGCGGAGAAGCAGGGCTGGAAGGTGGATATCATGGATGCCAATGCCACGGAGATCGGGGGCTTCAAGGAAGTCTCCTTTTCCGTGGATGGCTATGGCGCCTACAGCAAGCTGAAATACGAGAGCGGCACCCATCGGGTGCAGCGGGTGCCGGTGACAGAGTCCGGTGGGCGCATCCATACCTCGGCAGTGACCGTGGCGGTGCTGCCGGAGATGGAGGAAGTGGAGGTGGCCGTGGATCCGAACGATCTCCGCATTGATACCTACTGCGCCAGCGGCGCGGGCGGGCAGTACGTCAACCGCACAGAGACGGCCATCCGCATCACCCATCTTCCCACGGGCATTGTGGTGCAGTGCCAGGACGAGAAGTCCCAGCTCAAGAACAAGGAAAAGGCTATGAAGGTTCTCCGGGCGAGAATCCAGGACAAGGCACGGCAGGAGCAAGAGGCGGAGGTGGCGGCAGACCGCCGCAGCCAGGTGGGTTCCGGCGACCGCAGCGAGCGGATCCGCACCTACAATTTCCCTCAGGGAAGGGTGACGGATCATCGTATCGGCCTTACCCTGCACAAGCTGGACAGCGTTCTGGACGGGGAATTGGAGGAGATTCTTGGGGCGCTCATTACGGCAGACCGAGCAGAAAAGTTGAGTCAGGTGAAATGATGTCGGAGGAAATCTGGACAATCGGACGTATATTGAAATGGACGGAGCAGTACTTCGGCAGGAAGGGCGTGGAATCCCCGCGCCTGGATGCAGAGGTGCTGCTTTCCCATGTGCTGGGGAAAGCGCGCATTTATCTCTATGTTCATTTCGACGAGCCTTTGGAGAAGAAGGAGCTGGCGGCTTACCGGGAACTGGTGCGGAAACGGGTGCAGCGGGTGCCTGTGGCCTATCTGGTAGGCAGCAGGGAGTTCATGGGGCTGGATTTCCGCGTGAGCACTGCGACTCTCGTGCCGCGCCCCGATACGGAAATCCTCGTGCAGGCGGCATTGGAGCGGTTGAAGAAGATTCCCGGCACGGAGGGAGGAGCTGTCCGCTTTGCGGATATCGGCACGGGAACCGGGGCCATCTGCCTCTCCGTGCTCCGTTTCCTGCCGGGGGCAGAAGCCGTGACGGTGGACATCTCCGCAGAGGCTCTTGCCGTGGCGAAGGAGAATGCGGAGGCACTGGGGCTTTCGGAGCGCATCGCGTTTTTCGAGGGGGATTTGCTGGAACCCGTCAAGGGACAGCGTTTCCATGCCATCCTCTCCAATCCCCCCTATATCCCCGACGGGGACATTGACAGGCTGGCTCCGGAGGTCAGGGAGAACGAACCAATGACAGCCCTTGCAGGGGGCAGGGACGGGCTGGATTTTTACCGCAGGCTTTGCCGGGAAGCTCCTCCGATGTTGGAACCGGGAGGTTTTCTGGCCTTTGAGGTGGGGATCCGCCAGGCAGATGCTGTGGCAGGGTTGGCGAAGGAGCATGCCCTGATCGGGCAGACGGAAATCCTGAAGGATCTGTCGGGCATTGAGCGGGTGGTCGTTGCATGGAGAGAGGATGGCGCAAAGTGAGGACGAGGATGGTAAAAATTTCGGATGTCCGCCGTCAGGGGGATGTGATCGAGGAGGCGGGGCGCATTCTTCGGGAGGGCGGCCTTGTGGCGTTCCCGACGGAGACGGTCTACGGACTGGGCGCCAACGGTCTGGACGGTGAGGCCTGCGCCGCCATCTACGAGGCAAAGGGGCGTCCTGCGGACAACCCTCTCATCCTCCATGTGGCGAACCGGCGGATGGTGGACAGCATTGCGGAGGAAGTCACGCCCATCGCGGAAAAGCTTATGGCGGTGTTCACTCCGGGTCCCATCACCCTCGTTCTGAAGAAGAAGGAGCATGTGCCGGACAGTATCACGGGAGGGCTCCACACCGTGGGCATCCGCATGCCGGACAACGACATTGCCCGCGCCATGATCCGTGCCGCAGGCGTGCCCATCGCGGCTCCCAGCGCCAATACCTCGGGACGGCCCAGCCCAACCACGGCGGAGGCCGTGGACAATGACATTGATGGACGTGTGCCCTTGATTCTCGATGGCGGCCCTTGCCAGTTTGGTGTGGAATCCACCATTGTGGACTGCACGGGGGAAAAGGCTGTCATCCTGCGTCCGGGGGCGGTGACCATGGAGATGCTGGAGGAAGTGCTGGGGGAAGTGGAGCTGGATCCCGCGCTTGTGGGGGAGGACACCGTTCCCAAGGCTCCGGGGATGAAGTACCGGCACTATGCGCCGAAGGCGCCGCTGACCGTTCTGGAGGGAGAGCCATGCAATATGGCAAAGGCCTTCCGGGATGAGGTGGGAAGGCTTCACGGGGAGTACAAGCAGGTGGGGGTCATCGCCAGCGAGGAAGTCATTTCCTTCCTGGAAGGCCTCGTACCGGAGGAACTTCTGGTTCCCTATGGGCAGCAGGGGAATCTCCCGGCCATTGCGGCAAATATCTATGAGGCTCTCAGGAGCTTCGACGAGCGGGATGTAGACTGCCTTCTGGCGGAAGGAACCGGCAAGGAGGAACTGGGACTTGCCATCATGAACCGTCTGCACAAGGCCAGCGGATTCCGGAGCATCCGTGTGTGAAAAAGGAGCAGCCCGCCTTGAAGGCGGGCTGTTCGCATGCCAAGGAATGTGCCGATAAAACAAACGGTGGTGGCAGGAAACGGGGAAATTTGAGCGAAATATAGCATAGACAAAGAGGAACAGTTTTTCCTTCGCGAGCATGAACGGGAGGCAAATAATAGATGAAGAAAATCTTTGGGATTGCCATCGTCATCATACTCTTGATGGCTGTTGCCATCGTGGGTTGGGGAGCGTGGCTCAATTACAGCGACGAACATCACATTGCGGATCGCATGGACAGCCGGGTTGTGGAACTGACAGCGGCCAGGGCGAAGGTGCGGGAGTTTTCGCCTGCTGCGACACTGGATGCGATACGCTTCTCCAGCGACACCATGGCGGATGCCGTGGCGCTCACCGACGGGCGCATTCTTCAATGGCATGTGGGAAAGAACACTAATGTTCGGAAGGGAGATATCCTTGTGAACATGGCAAACGAGAACATCCCTCTCAAAATCCAGCAAGCCGAAAGCGCCATCAGCAAGGCAGAGGCAGCGCTTGCCCAGGCGTACAATGCCTACCAGCGGCAGGAACGGCTGCTCCAGAGGCGCGCCACTTCGCAGGAAAAGTATGAGGCCGCAGAAGCGCAGTGCATGGCGGCTCAGGGAGCGCTTCGGGAAGCCCAGGCTCAGAGAGATCAATGTCTGGTGCAGCAGGGCTGGCTTTCGGTGGAGTCGCCCGTGGACGGGGAAGTCCTTATCATCTACCAGCGGGAAGGCTCCTATGTCCAGGCAGGAACGCCCATCGCGCTGGTGGGAGATTTCCAGTGGCTGCATTTTTCGCTGAACATATCGGACAAGTATGCCAGGAATTTGAAAATCGGCGAGGAAAGTTTCCTGACTTTTCCAAACACCAAGATTCTGGGAAAGGCCTACGATACGGATTACGGCGCAGGCAACAAGGGTCTGGGAATGGAGCTGAAGGCATCCCTCAGGGAAATCGTTCCGCCTCTGTCCGAGCCTGCCGATATACGGCGGACCGTCTGGGAGGTTGACAACCGCACCCATATTTTGGAGCCGATGATCTATACCGGCGTAACCATGAGAGCGGGCATCCGTTACCAGGTACTGACCGTGCCTCTTTCCGCTATGGCAGACCAGAGCCATGACAAGGTGTTCGTAGTGGATGGGGAGGGCATCATCCACTCGCGCTCCGTGGTTGCCGGCGCGGATGATGACAAGTACATCGAGATCTATGAAGGGCTGGACGAAGGAGAAATCGTGGTCGTGGGAAGTTTCGAGGGCTTGGAGGATGGCATGAAGGTCGAGGCGGAACTGGAAGGGGAAGACGCATGAGTGACGACAACAAGACTTCGGCAGCAGAGCGCTGGAGCAGGAAGGGCAATGAGATATTCAGCAAGGAAGCGCTCGACAAGATGCGCTCCCCGGAAAAACTGGATATGACCATGAGCATCACCACGCCCATCGGATGGATGGGGCTTATTTCCGTGGCGGTGATGCTTCTGTCCGTGGTGATATGGTCTATTTTCGGCTCTTTTACGGTCAAGGCGGATGGCATGGGACTGATCATGGATCCCTCCGGCGTGGCGAAGGTCTCCACGCTGGCAGGAGGAACCCTGGACAAGCTTTATGTCCATAGCGGCGACCGTGTGGAAAAGGGGGAGCTCATCGCCCATGTGAACATGGTGAGGGAGGATGCTGCCGCCCGCATGGCGCAGTATGCCCCGGAGCTTTCCGCAAACTCGCGGGAGGCTGCGACCCGTGTCCATGAGTTTGATTCCCGGCGCTATGAGAAAGAGGCGACGGAATACATCTATTCCCCCTATAAGGGCATTGTGGACGAAATCCTCGTGGAGGAAGGAACTGTCGTGAACAGCGGCATGTCTATCGTGAACATGAGGGTTGACGGCGGAAGGAGCCATCTCAAGGGAATCCTTTATATCCCGGTGGAAAAGGGCAAGCGCGTGGAGAAGGGGCAGACCATCCAGCTCGTGCCGAACGGTGTGGATGTCTCCCAGACGGGAAGCCTCCTGGGAACCGTGCGCTCTGTGTCCCAGTATCCGGTGACCACGCAGTCGATGCAGAAGACATTGGGCAATGAGCAGCTTGTCCAGTGGATCCTTTCCAAACAGCAAAGCTCCGTGATGGAAGTGAATTTTGACCTGGTAAAGGATCCCGGATCGGAATCCGGCTACCTCTGGACTTCTGCCGTGGGGGAGCACAAGCCCGTTACGGCCGGCAGTTTCTGTACCGGCTCCATCATCATCGAGCGGCGGCCCCCTATCGAGAAGGTTTTCTATAAGCTGAGCCAGTGGCTCCGGGGAAGGTGAGGCGCGTGAATTTTTGGGAAAAGCTGGAACATGCTTTTGGCCGGGGGGGCTCCCTGAAAAAAGTGCCCACCGTGCTCCAGATGGAAGCGACGGAATGCGGCGCGGCAGCTCTTGGCATGGTGCTGGCCTATCATGGCCTCTGGATACCGCTGGAGAAATTGCGCGCGGAATGCGGCGTGAACCGCGATGGCTCCAAGGCCAGCTGCGTGTTGCGCGCCGCCAGGAACCGCGGCTGCGAGGCGGATGGCTACCGTTGGACGGCCAGCGATCTCATGGAATTGATACCGGAAAATCCGTTTCCCCTGATCATCCATTGGGAGTTCAATCATTTCGTGGTTCTGGAGGGCATAAAAAACGGCAAGGCATATCTCAATGATCCTGCCATGGGACGCCGCAGCGTTCCTTGGGAGGAATTCCGCACGTCCTATACGGGAGTTGCCCTGCAGGTCTTGCCGGGCTCGGATTTCCGGAAGGGCGGGAAACGTTACAATGTCTTCAAGGACATGGCGAAGAAGCTGATGCATGACCGTTGGGCGATGGTTTTCATACTCATTCTGGAACTTTGCGCGATCATTCCCGGGTTGGCATCTCCGGTCATGAACCAGATTTTTCTGGACGATATCCTGACCCGCAAGCATCCCGACTGGATGACCAACTTCTGCCTGGCCATGGTTTTTTCCTTTGTTGTTTCCGGTGTCATGACCTGGCTCAGGGCTGTGGTCCTCACACAATGGCAGAGGAAGCTCACACTGGCGGATTCTTCGGGATATTTCTGGCATCTGTTGAAGCTTCCCATGCAGTTCTTCCATCAGAGATATGCGGCGGAGGTAGCGGGACGCGTCTCTTTCAACGAATCCATTGCAGGTACGCTTTCCGGACCTGCCGCCACGGCGGTTCTGGATATCTTTGTGGCCATCTTCTACCTGCTGCTGCTCTTGCAGTACAATGTCGAGCTCACTCTGATCGGCGTGGCATTCAGTTCTGTGGAGATTGTGGTCTTCTTTGCCATGCGGCGCCATCTGACCGACCTCAACATGCGGATCCAGCAGGATGCCGGCAAGGCTTATGGTGTGGCAATGAACGGGCTCAGGATGATTGAGACCATCAAGGCCGGAGGCGATGAAGCGGACTTCTTCACGAAATGGTCCGGTTACCAGACGAAGGTTCTGATGGCTTCCCAGGAAACGGCTCTCTGGGCTATGTCCGTGAAGCTTTTGCCGACCCTCCTGGCCGGCATCAACGGGGCGCTCATCATGACCATCGGGGGCTTCTCTATCATGGAGGGCGCCATGACGGCAGGTATGTTTATGGCCTTCCAGCATCTCATGGGGAGCTTCCAGGCACCTGTGAATGCATTGGTGGGGCTTGGCTCTACCCTGCAGACCACGGAAATGCAGATGCAGCGTCTCAATGATGTGCGCTGCTATGAGGTGGACAGCTTGAACTTTCCGGCAGAGGATGAGGAAGGGAACAAGTCGTATCCCATGGACAGATTGTCCGGGGATGTGGAGCTTCGGGATGTGAGCTTTGGCTACAGTCCTCTGGAAAGGCCCCTCCTGGAGCATTTCCATCTCCATGCCGGACCCGGCCAATGGGTGGCGGTGGTGGGAGCTTCCGGAAGCGGCAAGAGCACCCTGGCCAAGATCGTTACCGGGCTTTATGAGGAATGGAGCGGAGAGATGCTCTTTGACGGCGTGCCGCGAAGGGATTTGCCCCGCAAGGTCATCGTGAGTTCTCTTTCTGCCGTGGATCAGGATATTTTCCTTATCACGGGGACGGTGGCCGAGAATATCGCCCTCTTTGACAATACCGTCAGTCACAGCGATATCATCGAGGCCGCCAGGGATGCCTGCATACACGATGATATCCTGAAGCTGGAAGGCGGCTATGAGGCGGAGATACAGGAGGGCGGCATGAACTTTTCCGGCGGGCAGCGGCAGAGGCTGGAGATTGCCAGGGCATTGGCAGTGAACCCCTCGATCCTCGTGCTGGACGAAGCTACCAGCGCTCTGGATCCCATCACGGAGAAGCAGGTGCTGGACAACATCCGCCATAGGGGATGCACCTGCCTGGTGGTTGCACATCGTCTTTCCACCATCCGGGACTGCGACGAGATCATCGTCCTGTCCCGGGGGAAAATCGTGGAGCGCGGCACCCATCGCGAGATGATAGGGCATGATGGACCATACCGCCGCCTGATCGAGGAACGGGAACAGGAAGAAATGGAACAAATGGAGTAATCACGATAGGAAAGGAGCCCTATGGAAACGACTAAACATACTGCCCAAGGCGATACGAAGAAAAGCGCCCGGGGCTCCGGGAAACTCTTTGCAGGGGAGCGGTCCCTTCTGGAGGATGAGGCGGGCTTCTGGCGCGTTGCCTCCGGCAAGGTGGAAGTCTACGCCATGGCGCAGAGCCAGGAGATTTCCTTCCGCCAATGCTATCTGGTGGACCGGCGTGCAGGAGAAGCGGTATTCCCGGCTCTGGATGAGTTCGGGGAAATCCGTATGCAGGTATATGCCCTGGAAGATGCAGCCATCGAATTCGTCCCCTGGCAGGAGGCCGAAGCAGATCTTTTGCGCAGCCTGATGGCCGACTGGTTCCACAGCCTTGTGCAGGTTCGCTGGCTGCGCATGCTGGCAGACAGGGGCGATGATACGCTGGAGCTGTGGAAACGGAAGCAGATGTTCGCAGGCACCGAGAGCCACGAGGAACTCTACGAGATCCTCCGGAAGAATGAAGCGATACTCTCCATGCTGCTGGGCGTGAGGTTTGGCGCCAGGGACAAGCTTCTCGCACGCCATATGCGCATGCGGGAGAAATCCAAGAAAATCATGGTGGAAAACGGCATCCGCAGCCTGTTGGGCGAGGAACAGCTGTTTTCCGGCAGAGAAGAGTCGGGGCGTGGCAGCGGGATCATGCAGGATGCCATCTTTGCCGTGAAGCAGGTGGCATCGGCTCTCTCCATGCCCAAGGGAGCCGTTTCCCTGGCGGAAGAGAGTGCAAGGAATCTGGATGAGATTTCTCTTTTGCGCCGTCTCATGCAGAAAGGCAATATGCAGATGCGCCTGGTGACATTGCCGGATGACTGGTGCAAGAAGGATACGGGAGTCCTTCTGGGCTTCTATACACGTCCGGGCACCAAGGAGAAGAAAATCGTCGCATTGCTGCCGGAGGGGCCGGGGAACTATCGTGTTGTTTCTGCGGATTCCCCGGAAGGCATCCGCCTTACGAAGGAAGAAGCGGAACATGTCGCCCCGGATGCTTTCCAATGCTACGCAGGCTTTCCGGCACGGGCGCTGAAACTTTTTGATCTCATCAAGTTCATGTTCCAGCAGTGCTGGAAGGCGGATTACCGCACGATTCTCATCTGCAGCATGTTTGCAGGATTGGTGCCGCTGGCGACACCTATCATCACGGAGACGATTTTCCAGGATATCATCCCCATTTTCGACCGGCAGGGGCTTGCCACCGTCACCCAGGCTTTGATGGTGACCAGCTTCACGACGGCGGCGCTTTCCATTGTCCGATCCATTGCGGTCTTGCGTATTTCCACCCGCATAGAGATTGCTGCCGAAGCCGCTATGTGGGGCAGGCTCATGAGCTTGCCCACGAAATTCTTCCGGAAGTTCACGGTGGGGGAGCTTGCAAGCCGCATGGGCGGCATAGGCATCGCCAAGAATCTGGCTTCCGGCGAGTTTGTCGGTTCCATCCTGAGTTTCCTGTTCTCCTTCTGGAGCATCTTCCTCATGTGCTACTACAGCCTGAAGCTCACGGCGGCAGCCATTGCCGTCTGGATTGCCTATGCGCTCTTCGTGGCCGTGGTTCTTCGGCGGGTGCTGTTCTTCCAGAGGAAGATCATCGATGCGGGAAACAAGTCGGCAGGCACCGTGCAGCAGATTTTTGCGGGGCTTTCCAAGTTCCGGGTGCAAGGGGCAGAGGAACAGGCCTATAGTCTCTGGACGCGCACCTTCGGGGAGCATTGGAACTGGACATTGAAACTGCGCTGGCAGAACAATTACACTTCTATCATCTCCAGCATACAGCCCTTCATTCTCACCATGATTCTCTACTGGATTGCCGTCTACGGCATGAACGAGGTCGGGCCTGACGGGAAGACCGTCCAGACGGGCATCGGCTATGCCCAGTTCATTGCCTTCAATGCGGCCTATACCAGCTTCAATGGGGTCATGGGCGGTGCGCTTGGGCTGGTCAGCCAGTATTTTGCCATCCAGCCCCAGATTGAGAACCTGCGTCCCATTCTGGAGGCAGTGCCGGAAACCACGGAGGAAAAGCAGGATGCGGGGCGGCTGAGCGGCTCCATTGAAGTGAGCCACCTGTCCTTTGCCTACAGCCGCATGGTTCACGACGCCAAGGGGGAGGTTGTGGAGCAGGAGGGAGATGAGGTGCTTTCCGATGTCAGCTTTTCTGTGGCGGCAGGAGAGAATGTGGCTATTGTGGGCAAGTCCGGCAGCGGCAAGAGCACTTTGGTGCGCCTGCTCCTGGGCTTTGAAACGCCGAAACGCGGCAGCATCTCCTTCGACGGGCAGGATCTCTCCAGACTTGCTCTGCCCTCGGTGCGCTCCCAGATGGGAGTGGTGCTGCAGAACGGCCAGCTCATGACAGGAGATATCTATACCAATATTGTCGGCACCAGGATGCTCACACAGGAGGATGCCTGGGCGGCGGCGGAGGCCGCAGGCGTTGCCGAGGACATTGCCGAGATGCCCATGGGGATGCAGACCATCATCAGCGAGGGCAGTTCCAACATCTCCGGAGGCCAGCGCCAGCGTATCCTCATTGCGCGGGCACTGGTGGGAAAACCGGCCATTCTCGTCTTTGACGAAGCAACCAGCGCACTGGACAACCGTTCCCAGGCCATTGTCACGCGGAGCCTTGACCGTCTGAAAGCCACCCGCATCGTGGTGGCGCACCGCCTGTCCACCATCCGGAAATGCGACCGCATTATCGTCATGGATGAGGGGCGTATTGCCGAGACGGGAGCATTTGACGAGCTGATGGCAAAGGGCGGGATTTTTGCCGATCTGGTGAAACGGCAAGTGGCAGGCGAAGGCTGCAGGAAGGAAGCGATTTGATGAACATAGGAGGAAACAAGGGGAGCGAATACTGGGGCAAGCTGGCTCAGTCTGCCATTGCGGATCCGGATGCCTTCACGGAGCTCTATGAGCATTTTTTTCCCCGGGTGTACCAGTACCTTCTGAAGAAAACGGGGGACAGCAACCTGGCAGATGAGATGGTGCAGGAGGCATTCATCCGCATGTACCGGCATCTTTCCCAGTTCGATCCCGCCAAAGGGGCATTTTCTACATGGCTTTTCCGTATCGCGCAGAATGTGCTCAACAAGCACTTCACCAGCAAGGCGGTTACCATGAATCTGCCCTGGGAGGAGAATTTCGATCCCGCTGCCCCGGAGCATGAGACGCCGGAGAGAGAGGCGCTCTCCAAGGAACGCAGCGAGGAACTCCGCAAGGCGATGATGAAGCTGCCGGAACGCCAGCGGAAGATACTGGAGATGACCTACTGGCTGGAGATGAAGTCCGGCGAGGTGGCCGAGCAGCTTGGCATAGCCCCGAGTTCCGTCCGGGTGCTTCTGAAGCAGGCCAGGGACAGACTGAGGGAACTGCTGGAAGAAAAAGTGTAAAAAAAGAGAAGAAAATCTAAAAAAAAGGGTAACACTTTGCTCTTTTCGAGGATATAAAGGATATAAGAAAACAAATTCCATATGTGAGAAATTTGAAAGGATGGGTTGGAAATGAAAAAGTATGAGAACGCAAAGATGGATGATTCGGAACTGGATCAGGTAGCAGGCGGGACTATCATCGAAACCATGTCGGACAGCGTGGAACTCTATAAGAGGGGTCTTTTGAACAGCGAGTATGAAGGATGCTCTGCCGTCCGGAAAAAACTCCACTCCATGGGCTATACCGGCTATGAGGATAAGGGTGGCATCATCAATGACAATGTCTACACGGACAAGAACGGCAACACCCTTTCCAGGGCTGAGTTCTGGAAGAAATTCGATGCCGAGAACGGCACCAAGGTCATCCGGTGAAAACAGAGCAAGACGGGATTGCCCAGGCTAACCCATGAACACCGCAAAAGGAAAAGCCTCTGCCATCGAGTGTGGCAGGGGCTTTTCCTTTTTTTGAAGATTACAGCAAATCCATTCTTCCGGCCAAGTACAGGGGAATATTCACGAAAGATCCGTCACGTCTGAAGTTCCGCTCAGAATAGCGAACAGCGTTCCGGGGCTGGTCCACACATTTTAGTGATTTGTACGACTATATTTTACACATTTTATAAAAAAACCATAACACTTTGCTTCCCTCGGGGATATAAAGAACAAAGAAGATAAACATTTTAAGGAGTGATTGACATGGATGACAAGAAATTAGAGCAGGAACTTACCGGATTCGATTTTTCCCTTTGCCACTCCGTCCGGGAGCGGCTCCTGGACAAGCTGCTCACCATGCAGCGCATGGCAAACGCCCACGCTTCCCTGAAGAGCCAGAACGGCAAATGGGCCGCAGCACGGATAGAGGATGATGATCTGGATTGGGTTGCCGCCGCAGGCACGGGGGAATCTCAGGATGGGAGATTCCAGAAAGCGCGGAAGGAAGAGCATAGGACAGAGTGAACCTGAACCGTAACGCTTCGACAAGAAAAGAGTCCCTGTGAGGGGACTCTTTTCTTTGTCGAAATTTCATTGCGTTTCAGAATATTTGGTGCTATAATGTAACTGCTTGTTGAATGTGGTATCGCTGGACATGTTGGCTGAAAAATATTTGCAATATCCAAACAATGGATGTGGTTGCTGATATGGGGGAATAGTGAATAGGTACGATAGGTGATTAACACTTGTTTTTGGCTAAAATTTCTAATTCTCTGTCTAATTTTTCCCAGTTGAATCCTTTTGTTCCGTGATCTTTCTCCATCAAATATAATGCTCGGCGCATTTCATCTTCAGTAAAATTCAATTCAGACCAGCGGGCATTTTCTTTTACGTGTTTTTCTACATCTTCAATTGTCCATTTATCAAAAACTTGATAAGGCCAACCTGCAACGCCCACATTGCATTCCACTAAATTAAAGATTTCTCAATTTGCCGGACTATAATGAAGCTAAGATAATAGGATTTCTTTCCGATCAGTTGTTGATATCAGCTACAACA
>CACYDT010000085.1 GCA_902773295.1 uncultured Veillonellaceae bacterium
CGTCCCTCCTGGCGCATGTAGAGGACAACACCCTCGCCTTCTGCCTCGATCTTCTTCATGGCCGCCACGAGCTGATCGCCGCAGTCGCAGCGAAGGGAACCCAGGGCATCTCCCGTGAGGCATTCGGAATGCACTCGGACAAGCACATTTTTCTTGCCGTCCACATCCCCCTTCACGATGGCCAAGTGGCATTTTCCGTCCAGATAGCTTTCAAATGCCTTGATGCGAAAATGCCCGTACTTACTGGGGAAATCCACATCCGCCACCTGCTTCACGAAAGTTTCCGTGCGTTTGCGGTACTCAATCAACGCCTGTACCGTGATGATATGAAGACCATGCTTCCTCGCAAATTCGATGAGCTTCGGCGTCCGCATCATATGCCCATCATCATCCAAGATTTCACAACAAAGACCCGCAGGATAAAAACCTGCCAGCCGCGCCAGATCTGTCGTGGTCTCCGTATGGCCGGCTCTCCTGAGCACGCCTCCCTCCACGGAACGCAACGGAAACACATGCCCCGGCCTGCGGAAGCTGGATGACTTCGCCTTGGGATCCAGAAGCTTCTTGATGGTCTGGCAGCGCTCGAAAGCTGAAATGCCGGTTTCCGTATCAAAAGCATCAATAGACACGGTAAATGCCGTTTCATGATTATCCGTATTGTTCGCCACCATGGGAAGAATATCCAGCTCGTCCAGCCGCTTGCCGTCAATGGGCGTGCAAATGAGTCCCTTGGCATAGGTCGCCATGAAATTGATATCCTCCGGCGTCACCGTTTCCGCCGCAACGATGATATCGCCTTCATTCTCGCGGTCCTCATCATCCACGACAACAATCATCTTTCCATGTTTGATATCTTCGATTGCCTGCTCCACTGTTGCAAAATCCGACATATCATGCACCCCTCTAGCTCTTCATTTCTTTGCATATCTCAAAAACCGTGCGCTGACAAAAACTCTTCCGTGATTCCATTCCCCGCACATGGGGATGGTTTTTCCCCCTGCATCAATTTCTCCACATACTTTCCGATGACATCCGTCTCGATGTTGATGGGACTCCCAAGGCGCTTGCTTCCAAGGTTCGTAACCTCCCGCGTATGGGGGATGAGAGACACCGTGAAATCCCTGCTCGTCACCTCCGCCACGGTAAGGCTGATGCCATCCAGGGCAACGGAACCTTTTTCTACAATATAGCGAAGGATCCGGCTGTCCGCCGAAATCTTCATGAGTATCGCGTTCCGCTCCTCCTGAAAGGACACAATCTTTCCCACCCCGTCAATATGCCCGCTTACCATATGGCCGCCCAGACGGCTTGCAAGGGTAAGTGCGCGCTCCAGGTTCACAGGGCTTCCCTTCCCCAAATCCTGCAGGGAAGTCCTCCGCAACGTTTCCGGCATGACATCTGCCGTAAAATGCCCGCTGTCAAATTCCGTGACCGTCAGGCAGATGCCATTGACGGCAATGCTGTCTCCCAGATGCACATCCTCCAAAACCTTCGAAGCCTCAAGGACAAGCTGCCCGTTGCCGATCCGGAGCACCTTGCCGACTTCCTCCACAATTCCGGTAAACAACTGACCACCTCACAATCCGTGCTTCACATACCCACTGATGAGCAAATCCCCTGCGAGGGATTCCGCCTTGAGATCCTCAAGCTCCACAGCCTCAGACAGCCTGGCAAACCCTGCACCGCCAACAGGGGTAAGCGCTTCCCTGCCGCCAAGGATTTTCGGGGCGACAAAGGCATGCACCTTGTCCACAAGCCCCGCCTGAAAAAAAGAAAAATTGACAGTAGCCCCGCCTTCGACAAAGAGGGAGGTAATTTCCTTTTTCCCAAGCTGCCGCAGGAGCTCATGCAAATCCACCTGCGGGCCATCGCCTGCAACCAGTACCTCGGCACCGGCCTTTTGCAATGCCTCCATACGCTCTTTCGATGCATCGGCTACCACCGCTATGATGGTTTTCGCCTGGCCGTCCTTCACCACCCTGGCATCCAGCGGTGTCCTTCCCTTGCTGTCCACAATGATGCGAACGGGATTCTTCCCATGCCGTTCCGGCAATCGTGTCGTCAGGCTCGGATCGTCCTTAAAGACCGTGTTGATCCCAACGAGAATCCCATCCGCTCGATCCCGCCATTCATGCACCCGCCGGCGGGACACCTCGTTCGTGATCCATTGGGATTCCCCCGTAACCGTTGCAATCTTCCCATCCAGTGTCATTGCCGTCTTCAAGGTGACAAAAGGAAGTCCCGTCGCAATCCACTTCAGGAATACTTCATTGAGCTTTCTCGCCTCTTCCTCAAGGACACCGCAGGTCACATCGATCCCGGCTTCCTGCAGCATCAAAATGCCCTTTCCGGCCACCAATGGATTGGGATCTCGCATGGCTATGACCACGCGGTGAATCCCCGCCTCAATCACGGCCTTTGCGCATGGACCTGTGCGGCCATAATGGGCGCAAGGCTCCAAAGTGACATAGAGAGTTGCTCCCCGTGCCAGTTCTCCCGCCATGTTCAAGGCATGGATCTCCGCATGGGGGGTGCCTGCCGCCCTGTGCCATCCTGCCGCCACAATGCATCCATCCCGCACGATGACTGCCCCCACCAAGGGATTCGGCGAAGTACGCCCGAAGGCATTCCTGGCCAGCTCCAGCGCTTTTCGCATGAACATCTCATCCTGCAACAGCAACACCTCCGACAACACGACAAAAAGGCCGATCGAGAAACCCCAATCGGCCGTGAATGCACGCAAAAAGAAACCATGCAAAACACTCTTTTCTCATCCAGACTGCGGAACCTTGGAACGGTTCCTACACTGTCGGCTCCGGAATCTCGCCGGATCGTGCCCAAAGCATTTCGCTGCAGGCTTGCGGGCTGTACCGCCGGTAGGGAATCCCACCCTGCCTCAAAGAGTTCTTTTTCATATTTTTTATATCATATCATTATGGATTCCTGATGTCAAGAATCAAACAACAAATATATGTTCGTATCTCGCTCCGGAAGTGAAGTCCTGCTGTTATGCAACATGTTCAGTTACATCAATCCTGGCAGAACGCTCTGGAACATGCTGAGCACCAGAAGAACCGCAAGACCGGTCAGACCGGCAACAAATCCGCCCACAGTCCATGCCTTCATGGTCTGGGGGAAGGTAAAGCCGGAGAAGCGGTTCACCACCCAGAAACCGGAATCGTTCGGCAAGGAAAGGCCAACACCGCCAAAGCAGATGGCAAGGCCCACGAGAACCGGGGATGCCCCCATCGTTGTAATGGATGGCGCGAGAATTGCGGCTGTCGTCACGAGGGCAACGGTAGCAGAGCCCTGAGCGGCGCGGAGGATCTGGCTGAGGATGAATCCCAGGAGAATCAAGGGCACGTTGAAGTCCTGCATGGTGGCCACGATATAGTCACCAATGCCCGTGGCATTGATGATGGCACCGAAGCTCCCGCCCGCGCCCGTAATCAGGAGCACCATGCCTGCCTGGGCGGCAGCCGCCGTAATCATTTCCTCTGCCGGAGCCTTGAAATACTTCCTGAGAAGAACCAGGGCCGCTATGACACCGAGGAAAAGAGCCACGTTCTTGTCACCCAGGAAAGCGCAGATGGAGGCCAAGGTAGAACCCTTTTCCAGAAGTGCCCCCGCAAGGGTGCCGATGAGAATCAAGGTGATGGGGAACAGAATCAATCCCACCGCCAGAGTGCCCGGGCAACGCTCCCCGGATTTCCCGTCATCCACGGAGACATCCGTCAGGCCAATCTCCCGGTTGCACTGTTCCGGGAAAAATCGCTTCGCCGTGAGCTTGGAATAGAGCACGCCGCCCACAAGAGCTGCCGGGACTGCGGCAATCACGGAATAGAGAACGAAGGAGCCGAGGGGCGCACTGACCGCGCCTGCCACGGCCATGGGGCCGGGAGTCGGGATGATGACACAGTGGCCGATGATGAGGCCGACACCCAGAGCCGTCACGAAGCGAACCAAGGGAATCCCAGTTTTCTGCGACAACTGGCTTGCAAGATTCACCAAAATGACGAAGGCCGCATCAAAATAAACGGGTATTGCCACGATAACGCCGGTGAGCGCCATGGCCAAGGGGGAATTCTCCACACCAATCTTCCGAAGGGCAAGGCTGGCAATCTCTTCCGTTCCGCCCGTCTCATAGAGAAGCTCTCCCAGGATGATGCCCAGGGCAATGACGATACCGATGCCTCCCAGTGTCCCACCGAACCCCGAGGAAATGCCGGAAAGGATCTTCGCCACGGGAAGTCCCGCGCTGATACCGATGACCAGCGATGTGAAGAGCAGCGCCAAAAAGGGGTTGATCTTGAACTTGATGATCATGAGCATCAACAGGACGATGCCACCCAAGAAAATAGCCATTAACACGAAACATCATCCTCCTGTTTTCACTTGCCGCAAAGCATATCCACCACGTTGCGAAGGGTATCAACAGCTCCCACATTGCCTGGGAAAATGACATAGGCCATATGGGGGAACTTGCTCTCCTCTCCCGTCTTCCAGACAGGAATGCCGGGAGCTACCTGCCCCATGACAAGAGCACGCTTGACGGAAAGCCCCTTCGTCCCCACATCGCTGGAAGTGATGCCCCCCTTGGCCACCAGGAAGCTGGGCTGGATGGAAATGCGGTTCACGATGCTCGTGATGGCCTCGGAAATCTTGACAGAAACCCGGAGGGACTCCTCCTCCGAACCCGCATCAAAACGCTTGCGCCCGGTATAGACAGCAATGGTCTGTCCGCTTTTGATTTCCTTCTCCACCTCGGATACGATGCGCCGAAGCTCTCCCTCCAGTTTCTCAGGCTCCAATACCAGCATGTGGTTGAACTCGATGAACTTGACGTTCCTGCTCTTTTGGAGTTCCTCAAACTGCTGCGTCGTTTTCTTCACATGGGAACCGATGATGATGAGGCCGCCATTCGAATTGTCGGACGCAACAAGCTCCTCGCGCCGGAGAAGCGGCTTATCCGTTACGTTCCCAATGATCTTCGTGAAAGCCGCCGCCGTGCGGAACAGGAAGTTCTTGCCCTTGGCCATGGCTTTCAAAAGTGCCAGCGAGAAGACCTTTACATCCACGTAATCCACGGCATTCACGATGACCTTGTTGAAGCCCTCGACCTTTTCCAGCTGCGCCGTGATCTTATCCACGGCAAATGCCCTCAAATCCTCCAGGGAAATGCAGGTAACGGACTCCTTGGAAAATGCGCCCTTCGTCTTTTCCTCAATGTACTCCGCCATGTTGGACTTCGTATAGCCAAAGGTCTTGTCCCTGGCAAATTCCGTCTCCCCGGCAGGAACCAGATACTCACCTTCCTGCACATAATGCACATTGCCGATGGTGAAACGCCCGCCTTCCTTGAAGAAAGGCATCAACACCTCGCCGTCAATGGCAGGGCTGCCATTCTTTTCCAGAGTTTCCCTGAGAACCTTGGTTTCCAGTGGATAATGGCCACGGAGCGTCGAGTCGCTGCGGCTGATGACCATGAACTCCTTCCCGCTCCTCTTCGACTCTGCCGCAATGCGTTCCGCCATCTTCCGATGTTCTTCCGTCGTATGCTCCGCCGAAAAAGCACGGGAATTCGTCAGAATAAAGAACATGGGATTCTTCTCGGCAAATCCTGCGGCAATGCTGTCTTCTGTCCATTCTGTATAGACAGAGATATCATGGACCGTCTGCACGCCAGTCGGATCATCGTCGAGAACCACAATCTTCTTCGGAAAATCCTTCAGGGCTTCTGCCAAAGCGGCATCCACCATGCCTTCATCAATTGCCGGGATGTCCTTGAAAAGCACGTCCTTCAAAACCTTTGCCATTGCCTGTCCCTCCTGCTACGCTTACTCCGCCGACTTGACTTCCACACCGGCAATTCCTTCATAGAACTGGACAATGCCGCTGTGATCATCCATGATATGGCCGGTGGCCTTCAGGCTCATCATCATCTGCTGCAATTCGCTGGTGAGGATGAGAGGTACATCGAGGCTCTTCGCCGTTTCCATGACATTCGTAATGTCCTTGAGGTTGATGGCAATCGTCCCACCCGGCTTGAAATTGCGGCTGTACATCATCGGCGCCTTCGCATCAAGAACTGCGCTGCCTGCCAAGCCGCCGCGCACAGCCTCGTAGACCTTCTTGGGATCAGCCCCGGCCTTCTGCGCGAGCACCAGTGCCTCGGAAACTGCAGCAATATTGAGGTTCACCATGATCTGGTTTGCCAGCTTTGTGACAGAACCACTCCCGTTCGGTCCTACCACAGTAATGGAGGTTCCCATCGCATTGTACACATCTTTCATTTTCTCCACGGCCTTCTCATCGCCGCCAATCATAAAGGCCAGTGTCGCGTTCACCGCGCCCGGCTCACCGCCGCTCACCGGAGAATCCAGGAAGGAACATCCGGCCTTTTCTGCCATCTCCGCAAACCTCTTGGACTCCACAGGAGTAACGGAACTCATGTCCGCAATGATGGTTCCGGCATCCACGCCCGCCAAAATACCGTCTTCCCCCGTCAGGAGGGATTCCACAATCTTGCCGTTCGGCACCATCGTGATGACAACATCCTTGCCTTTCGCCGTCCCTCTGGGAGTTTCCGCTGTCTTTGCTCCCTCCTTTGCCAATTCCTCCATGGCAGCCTTGTTGATATCGTAAACCGTCGTATCAATCCCTGCCTTCAAGAGATTGCGCACCATTGGCTTGCCCATGATTCCCAGACCGATGAAACCTACTTTTGACATTTTCCATTCCTCCAGTTTTTCATCAAACAACGGTATGCTGCATGTAGCATACTACTCGGTTTTATACTCGCGAAGGAAAAACTGCTCCTGTCTGTCCATGCCGTTCGCAGTATAAGCCACTCTTTTGTATGTAGCATACCAGTTAACCCAAACCCAAAAGAATATCGAGCCTTCCCCATATTCCTTTGGGCTTATGTCAACAGATGTCCCGTCAAAATCTCCTCTGTCATCCACATGTGCTTCTCCAAGGCTGCAGCAGCTTCCTGCCCATTGCCCCGGCTGACTTCCCGAAAGATTGCCTCATGCTCCTGAAGCGCTGCCGCATGGCGTCCCTGGTAAACCAGCGAACTGATGGTCACACGTTCCAGCTGTGCCCGCATCATCCGATGCATGCCCATGAAATACTCATTGTTCGTAAACAATATGCTGATCCCATGGAATTCCATATCCACCTGCATAAAACGATAGTGCTCCTGTACATCGCGGAGGCTTTCCATTTTCTCCTTCAGGCATGCTTCCATTTTCCGCAGGGCATCCTTCCCCTCATGCGTATGGATGCTTTCCGCCAGACGGCAAAGGGAATAGGTTTCGATTGCTATACGCGCCTGAATAATCTGCCGGATATCCTCGGCGGAAACAGGCCTTACCCCGAACCCACGGTTATTGTATACCTCAACGAGTTTCTCATTCTTCAGCTGAAGGACCGCTTCACGCACAGGTGTTCGCGATACATTCAGACGATCTGCAATCATCTGCTCAGAATAGATTTCTCCCACCTTGATTGTCCCATCTACAATGGAATGCTTCATGTATTCATATACCTGGTCCTTGTAGGAAACTTTCCTGATCATTGGATCACCTCTCTTTGTATGTAGTATACTACATACAAATCCGGATTGCAAGTGTTTTTTTATTAATTTATATTTTTTCAACGTGAATTCCCATGCCAGGCGCATCAAAAAAAGAAGGAGCAAATTGCCCCGTCTTTTTTGATGCGTAATGCCCATGCCTTCTCAGACGTGCCGCCGAGCATGGACCCATGGCCTGACGTGAAGCAAGATGCAGCTTATGGATTCACCACATGGACCGGCTTCCCCGCGAGGAAGGACCTGATATTTTCCACGGCAACTTCCATCAGGCGTTCCCGTGCCTCCTTGGGTGCCCAGGCGATATGGGGAGTGATGATGCAGTTCTTTGCCCCCAGCAGAGGATTGTCCTCCCGGATAGGCTCCGTAGAGACCACGTCCAGCCCGGCGGCGTACACCTTTCCGCTGTCCAGTGCCTCCCTCAAATCCTGCTCGACAACGAGAGCGCCCCGGCTGCTGTTGATCAAGATGACTCCGTCCTTCATCTTCGCAATGGTGTCCTTGTTGATCATACCGCGGTTGGAAGGCGTCAGGGGACAATGGAGGGAAATGACATCCGCCTCCCGGAAGATGTCATCCAGTCCGGCAAAGGACACCCCGTTCTCCCCCTTCCCCGGCACACGGGATGGGGAAAAGGCCAGGACGCGCATCCCAAGCGCGCGGGCAATGTTTCCGGTAGCCATGCCGATGCGTCCATAGCCGACAATCCCCATCGTCTTCCCCGAAAGCTCGATGAGAGGGGAATCCCAAAAACAAAAGTCCTCGCACGATGCCCATCGCCCCTCATGCACCATCTTTTCCACTTTCCTATCATTTCTTTCCCTGATACCAAGATTCACCCCCGTTCCATGAATTCCTTCCCTTATTCAAAATATTGTCACTACAAACGCCTAAGACGGCTGATGCCAATCTGCTTCCTGCCGCTTCTCATGACGAAAATACTTTCAGAATGCACAGGACGAAATAGGTAAAACCTCCAGCAATCAAGGGACCCACAGCAACGCCATGGAACAGTAGCACACCTGCCATAGTGCCAATGATCAGCGCTGGAATAATGTCAGGCATATCTGACAACAATGTGACGCCACTGCCCCCTGCAATCGCTGCCAAAACACCTGCAATGACAGCAACAATCCCCGGCTGTGTCTTGAAAGACTCCATCATGTTATGGATGGTGATCGTGCCTGTCGCAACCGGTACCAATATGGCGGCGGTAAGAATGACGATTCCCCAGTTCAACCCCTGCGATCCCAGTATATTCAATGCCTCGGTAAGCCCGAATGCCTTGAGGAAAAGAACAATGGATACCGCATATACAACTGTCATATTATGCCCGACCAGGCTCAAAATCAATACCGCGATAAGGGTAATGTATTCTGTTGCCAATATGGATGCCACCTCCCATGATATTTCATGCAATCCCACCTCAAGCCGCGCCACTGAGGCACGCCCATATAGGCGTATTTCAATTTTTCCCATAGTAAAACGTGGACCGATGATAAAGACTAACAAAAAAGGCCACCTCCCTATGGAAAGGTAACCTTTTCTGCATGAAACTTTACGCCATAGCATGTGCAGACTGATACTGCTCAAAAACGGTAATGCAGGATGCCTGCCGTTTCGCATCAAGAATCTCTTCATAGGAAATGGGAGGCAGACCCTCTGCCCTCAATTTCTCCTGCAATTTCACCTGGCAGTCAATCGTATGGTCCGACATCCCCAGCTGCCTGGCTTCCTGCCTGAACTGCTCCACTGTCATAAAACCACTCCTAACATGCATCGTTTCCATCCAGTCATTCCAATGTCTTGAAATCATCCATCGGCCAGAACACAAGAACCGCCTTGCCCTTGATGAGATTATATGGCACAAAACCGACATCGACAAAACGGCTGTCCTCGGAATTGTTGCGATTATCTCCCATGACGAAAATCGTACCTTCCGGCACAGTGGCTTTCGGATATTCACTGCGTGTCTTTTCCAGGATATATGGCTCGTTCAGAAGCTGGTCATTGACATATACCCTGTTCTCCCTGATCTCGATGGAATCCCCCGGAACAGCAATGACTCGCTTGATGAAATCGCGGCTCGGATCCCGCGGGTAGCGGAATACAAGAACCTCTCCCTTTTCCGGTGGGCGGAACCGGTAAATGAACTTATTGACAACCAGCCTTTCCCCGGATTGCAACGTGGGACGCATGGAAGGCCCATCGACAATGTACAGTTCCACGATGAACTGGCGGATAAAGAACGCCAGCACAACGGCAACAACGATGGATATGACCCAATCCTTGGCTTCCTCACCTAACGAACTCATAAAAACCTCCCACTAAACTCCGTGCGAAACGGTGTTTCGCACTACGCCCTTACGAAAACTAAGCTTATCTGCGCTCTTGCTGGCTTGATTCGCTAATTTTTCATAGTAAAAATAGGGACTGCTGCTGCAGTCCCTACTGTACATCGCATCAACGCTTTTCCCGGATACGGGCTGCCTTGCCTGTAAGCTTGCGCAGGTAATAGAGCTTCGCACGGCGAACAACGCCACGGCGCATGACCTCGATCTTGTCGATTCGGGGAGAATGTACCGGGAAAGTACGCTCTACGCCGATACCATAGGAAATGCGGCGAACCGTGAAGGTCTCCCGCACACCTGTGCCCTGGCGCCCGATAACCACGCCCTCAAATACCTGGATACGCTCACGGGTTCCCTCGACAATCTTCGCATGAACGCGGAGCGTGTCACCGGGCCCGAATGCCGGAATGTCCGAACGGAGCTGTTCCTTCTCCAATGCTTCGATGATGTTCATATATATCCTCCTTCTACAGACGTTCGTGGCAAGCATCCATCACACCGGCAACCGCACCGGCATCCAGCTCATCCAGAGGACCGCCCACATACCTAGACAGTATAGCATGGTTCCTGAAAGGTTGCAAGATGTTTGGATGCAAAATTTCAGCTTCCTTTTTTGTCGGCAATCAATGATTTTATCGCCTTGTAGATAGGCCCTACTTTGTGAGTGGGAAATTTCTTGGTAAGCCCGTTATTTACCCCTTGCTTTGTTTTGTAATGGGTTATGATCTCAGCTACATCCGAGGCATCGGCTTTATCTGGCAAAACAGCTTGCAATTTCTTCTCCAGCTCTCCTATACCGTTATTTGTTCCCGGTGAATTTGACGCACAATTGACTTTCTCCGCTATTTTGGGAGGAGCTTTTGCCAAATTTCTGACGATTACCACATCGGTTCTATGTTGTTTCCAATATTCGGATAAAACAGAATATCCCCGATCATTTGACACAATGTAATACTTGCACTTTTCTTCCGCGTCTTCACAGGTCATGGTGTCACGGATAAGATATCCCAGATAGGAGCACAGTTGAAAATCCAGAGCGTTCTTTTCTCCGACAGAAACCTTTTGGAATCGGAACTCTGCCTTTGATTCGTTCATACGCCGATGCAGTCCAAATGTCAGATTGTCGGCATTGACGCTATAAAAAATGACCACAACGTCATTTTCCGTTAAACTCACGACCCCATCGAATCCAGCCACCTTAACATTTTCATAGTCTACAAGAAAATAATTCATCTCTATACGCCACCTATCAGCTTTGCTTTGCGGATATGCTCGTTTCGTTAGATATTGTACGCCGCAAATACCTTCCGCACGTAGTTCCTTACCTTGGTAAGCCCCTTGACCATTGGTTCCATGAGCTTGGGCTGGCGCACTGCAATCTGCATGAGTTTCCGGCGGAGCTGGCGGTATTCGGCATCAAAGGTCTTGAGCACCTCTTCCATTTCCATTTCCACCGAAACTTGCGGGATGTTGGACTTGATGATTTCCGAGGCACGCCCATGGATCTTCACGGCATCCCCGCGAAAAGGTATATAGGATTCCAATGCTAATTTCTTGTCAAACTGCTCCTTCAATGCCTCCTGTGCCTGCGCTTCGCCATGGACAATAAATACCTTGGCCGGTTTCGGTGTCTCCAGATGGGACACCCAGTCCACAATCTGGTGGGCATCCGCATGAGCAGAGAAACCATCCATGGACTGGATGTTTGCACGCACGACAACTTCCTCGCCCAAGACCCTCACGCGCTTGATCCCGTCAATCAGCCGGCGCCCCATGCTCCCCTCTGCCTGATAACCCACGAACAGCACCGTGGATTCCGGACGCCAGAGATTGTGCTTGAGATGGTGAAGGATTCTTCCGGCATCCGCCATGCCACTGGCCGACAGGATGATTGCTGACCCTTCCTCGCTGTTGAGGGCACGGGACTCCGCTGCTGTCTCGCAGATATGAAGCTGAGGAAATTGCGGAATCTTCCCTTCATTGTCCAGAAGGCGCATGGTTTCCTCATCGAACACATGCATATTCTGAAGAAAAACCCGTGTCGCTGCAATGGCCAGTGGACTATCCAGAATAATGGGGATATCGCTGTCCAAACGCCCTGCCTTCCACAGCTTGTAGAAATAATAGAGGAGCGTCTGGGTGCGTCCCACAGCAAAGGCCGGAATAACAAGATTGCCGCCCCGATCCATAGTATCATTGACAATCTCCAGAAGAGCCGTCTCCTTGTCATAGAGCTTGTGCAGACGATCCCCATAAGTGGACTCGATGACGAGGAAATCCGCGCCGTGCAAGACCGTCGGATCACGGAGGATGGGCTGGTCCGGCTGCCCCAAATCACCGGAGAATACCATCCGAGTAGTTTTCCCTTTCTCTGTCACCTCGAGTTCCAATATCGCAGATCCAATAATATGCCCTGCATCACGGAAATCAACACGCACATTGTCGGAAAGCGTGATGGTCTCATCATAAGAGACCGGTACAAAATGATTCAGCGCATCCTGGGCATCCTCAACGGAATACAGCGGCTCGATCGGCGCATCTCCCCTCCGCTGCCCCTTGCGGTTCAGCATTTCCGCATCCGATTGCTGAATGTAGGCAGAATCCGGCAACATAATCCTCGCAAGATCGCAGGTGACTCCCGTGGCATAGATATTTCCCCGGAACCCTTCCCTGCAAAGCTTCGGGATAAGCCCGCAATGATCCACATGGGCATGGGTCAGAAGCACGCAATCCAATTCCGCCGGGGAAAAGGGAAACGCCTCGTAATTCAGTTCCCGTATGCGTTTCGCTCCCTGGAACATTCCGCAGTCCACAAGAAATTTCCGATCCTCTGTCTCAATAAGGTAACAGGAGCCTGTCACCGTATGCGCCGCGCCAAGAAAACTCATCCTCATCATTGCTTCCCCCTATCCTTGCGATTATCTCATCCTGATGTTCCGGTTTCATCCCATGCTTTCCGCATCGCAATCATATCCACAACGGGCAGAAACGGAAATGGATTCCCAATTCCTGCGAAGCCGCTCCTCGAGAATACGGCACTCCTCCTCTCCCGCGTTCATCAATAGCACGAAAAACTGGGACATGCCGTTCTGCATGACACAATCGCTGCTGCGCAGAGAGCGGACAAGCATCTCCCGGAACTGCTCTGCCACGCCTTCTTCCGGCGGATTGGAATTCAATGTAAACTGAAGAAGCTGAATATGTGTCCGGCGATGGTTGTCCTGCCTGGCCAAAAATTGATAAATCCCCTGAAAACGATTGAAATCCAGCAGAAGAGCGCCCGGCTCCGGATGACGTTCCCCAAGAATCTTCTGCATGTGGGAAACGCTTTTGCCCGGAGCCTCCTCCAACCCTTCCAAACGTGCCTCTTCATAAAAACCGGCTCCATGCTTCCCATGCTGCTTCACCGTATAGAGAGCCTGATCCGCCCTCCGGCAAAGCTGGACAAAATCCGTCCCCTGGGAAGGAGCAAACACAGCTCCTACGGATGCCCCAAGTGGGATGCCCATATCCTCTCCCATGTATTCCTTGGCCGAAGCCAGAAGCTCTTCATTGAGGTATGCTGTTTTCTCCCGAACAATCGCCGGATCTTTCACATCCTGCAAATAGGCAAGGAATTCATCCCCGCCCATCCGGCCTGCCAAATCAACGGGGCGGATCATGCCACGGATGATCTCCGAAAAGCGGATGAGAATGCGATCCCCCATGGCATGGCCATAGATGTCATTGACCAGTTTGAAGTTGTCCAGGTCTATCATCATGAGAGCCCCCGGCACTTTTTCGCACAGCTCCGCAATTTCTTTTTGAGCCGCTCCCTTGTTGAGAAGCTTCGTCATGGGATCCATGGATGCCGCTTTTTTCAGCCCGCGGATCTGGTCGTGGCTCTGAAGAATATTGTCAATGCGCCGCAAGAGCACATCTGCTTTTACAGGTTTGCGGATATAGTCCGCAGCCCCCAGCTCAAATCCCTTGCTCTCGCTTTCATCGCTTTCGTCCCCCGTCATGAAGATGAAAGGCACAGGATCGCCGCTTTTTTCCTGCAGGCACCGATGAAGCTCGTAGCCGTCCATCCCGGGCATGCGCAGATCCGAAAGAACCAGATCCGGCCGTTCCCGTTCGAAGATTTCCACCGCCTCGCTGCCGGAAGAAGCGCTCAGAACAATATGCTTTTTAGAAAGTATCATTTCCGTCAGCTTCAGCATAAACGGCTCATCATCCACGATCAATATCTTTTTCATTGTCATACCCTCATCCATCGATAAAACCAACGATGCCATTTCCCCTATGAAAATGCCTCGTTCCGCATGGGAAAAAGACCGACACTTTTTCGCAATATCCTTGCCAAGCCATTTCCCGGAAACTTGGCAACGCTCTTTTTCCTTTATTGTAAGGCTTTGCAAGGGGTCATGCAAGAAATATTTTCCAAAAGTTATGCCATCAGCCATCTCACAAGAAAGAAGCGCGGGAATTCCGCGCTTCTTTTATTCTTCTCCTATAATCCTGACCTCTGGGTAAAGCTTCACTCCATGCATCTCAAATACACGCCTCTGGACCTCGGAAATAAGCCCCAATACATCCTCAGCGGTCGCATCGCCCGTATTGACAACGAATCCCGCATGCTTCTCGGAAACCTGAGCGCCTCCTACCTTCAGACCCTTGAGGCCTGTCTGGTCGATCAGCGTTCCCGCGAAATAGCCGGTCGGCCGCTTGAACGTGCTGCCTGCACTGGGCATTTCCAAAGGCTGGCGTTCTTCCCGCCGTCTCGTGAGGTCATCCATCTTCATGCGAATGGTCGAGCCTTCCCCGGAAACAAGCTTCAGTTCCACCTCACAGATTGCATGTCCATTCGTCTGGAAAATGCTGTGACGATAGCCGAGCTCCAGTTCTGCCGCCTGAAACTCATGCATGCTTCCATCCGGCGCCACAGAGCGCACCTTGGCCACCACATTCCGCATCTCGCCATCATAGGCGCCGGCATTCATGAACACTGCCCCGCCCAGGCTGCCGGGGATGCCAACGGCAAACTCCATGCCCGTAAGCCCATGCTCGGCGGCAAAAACCGACACATCTTTCAAAGACGCTCCCGCCCCTGCAACAATACGGGTTCCTTCTTCCAAGCGAATATCGGAAAAGGGGGAATTGAACTTCACGATAGCACCGCGCACACCCTTATCACGGACAAGAACATTTGATCCATTTCCCAAAATCGTATATGGAATCTCATACCGGTCCAAAAGCGCAAAAACTTGACGGACTTCCTCCATAGAAGACGGAAAAATCAAGCAATCTGCCGGGCCTCCAATCCGGAAGGTAGTATGAGCCTTCATCGGCTCATGGAACATGACGCGCCCATCGCCCAAAACTTTCTTTATCTCTGTGGCAAATGCCTCATTTATCTGCATAAAATTCCTCCCCATCCCGCTTCACAAACGGAGATTCAGCAAAACTGCCCCAATCCCGGCCCGCTCTCTGCCAGGCCTGCAAATCCCTGCTGCCTCAATGCCTCATAGGCAACAACAGCCACTGCATTGGAAAGGTTCAGGGATCTCGCGCCGCTCACCATGGGAATACGCACGCAGGACTCCCAATGAGCCTCCAGAATCTCCTCGGGGATTCCTGCCGTTTCCTTGCCAAATACCAGAAAATCCTCCTCTGTGTACGCAGCATCCGAGTAAGCGCGCGGCGCCTTGGTCGAACAATAGTGGAACCTCCGTCCCGGATATGCCCCCAGAACCTCCTGGAAATTCTCATGGTAATGCACCTTCACCATGCACCAATAGTCCAGCCCTGCCCGCTTCAAATGCTTGTCATCCGTAGAAAATCCCAAAGGCTTTACCAGATGCAGATCCATTCCCGTCGCCGCGCAAAGGCGGGCGATATTTCCGGTATTGCCCGGAATCTCCGGCTCTATCAATACAATATGCATATCATACCTTCCTGCCTGACAATGCCCCAAGCAGGCGTTCCTCTCCTGCTTGGGGCATTGAAATCAAAGCACAGCTTTATGGCTCACATTGATGCGGCCTTTTTCGTCGATCTCCACGACCTTGACTTCGATCTGATCGCCGATCTGCACTACATCTTCCACTTTCTCCACGCGACGCTTGGAAAGCTGCGAAATATGGCAGAGCCCTTCCTTGCCGGGAAGCACCTCGACAAATGCGCCGAATTTCATCAGCCGGGTTACCGTTCCCATATACGTCTCCCCGACTTCAACCTCACGCACAATATCCTCAATCATCTGGCGGGCCTTCTTCATGCCCTCCGCATCCACGGAAGAAATGAAGATGTTGCCATCCTCATGGATATCAATATCCACGCCGGTTTCATCAATGATTTTCTTGACGACCTTGCCGCCGGTGCCAATCACCTCGCGAATCTTATCCACCTTGATCTGGATGGTTTCCACTCTGGGAGCATAGGGCGAGAGATCCGGCGCTGGCTCCGAGATGCACTCCAGCATCTTCCCGAGAATAAAGGCGCGCCCCCTCTTGGCCTGCTGCAAAGCCGAGGACAGAATCTCCCGGCTGATGCCCGCGACCTTGATATCCATCTGGATTGCCGTGACACCGACCTCGGTACCGGCTACCTTGAAATCCATATCTCCCAAGGCATCCTCCATTCCCTGGATATCCGTGAGAATGGTGTAGGCATCGCCATCCTTGACCAGTCCCATGGCCACGCCGGAAACAGGGCGCTTGATGGGAACACCGGCATTCATAAGGGAAAGCGTGCTGCCGCAGACACTTCCCATGGAGCTCGACCCATTCGACTCCAATACCTCGGAAACCAAACGGACGGTATAGGGAAATTCCTCAATCGAAGGAATCACCGGAACCAGTGCCCGCTCCGCAAGAGCGCCATGGCCAATCTCGCGACGGCCGGGACTGCGCATGGGACGAGCCTCGCCCACGCTATAGCCCGGGAAATTGTAATGATGGATATAATGCTTTGCTGTTTCCGGGCCAAGGCCATCGATCACCTGTTCATCGCCGATAGGCCCAAGCGTTGTCACCGTCAGGATCTGTGTCTGCCCGCGGGTGAAAAGGCCGGAGCCATGTGTTCTTGGAAGAATGCCCACCTCGCAGCTCACCGGACGGACTTCCTCCACACCGCGCCCGTCCGGACGGATTTTCTCATGGGTGATCATGCGGCGAACAATTTCTTTCTCTACTTTATACAGGATATAAGAAATCTCTTTGTCCGACTCCGGATAGTCCACCAGGAACTTTTCCATGGTTTCTGCCTTGATATCGGCAATATGGGCATCACGGTCCAGCTTGTCCGGATTGCGCGTCGCGGCATCCAGCTTCGCCTCCGCAAACTCCCGAATCGCATGCTCCAGCTCCTCCGGCACGGAAAAGAGCTTCACTTCCCGTTTCTCCTTGCCGCAGGCAGACTGGATTTCCTGCTGGAATTCCACAATCTTCTTGATTTCCTCATGCCCAAACAGAATGGCATCGAGGATGACATCCTCCGGCAATTCATTCGCACCGGCCTCCACCATCATAACAGCATCATGGGAGCCTGCCACAGTGAGATTCAATGTGGAATTCTTTCGCTGCTCCTCTGTCGGATTGATGACAAACGCATCATCCACACGACCCACGCGAACCCCGGCAATCGGACCGAGGAAGGGAATGTCTGACACGGAAAGGGCACAGGACGCACCAATCATCGCAGCCAGTTCCGGCGCATTGTCCTGTTCCACGGAAAGCACCGTAGCCACAATCTGCACATCATTGCGGAACCCCTCCGGAAACAAGGGGCGAATGGGACGGTCAATCAGGCGGGCGCAGAGAACTGCATCACTGGAAGGCCGTCCCTCACGCTTGATGAACCCTCCCGGGATTTTGCCTGCGGCATACATCTTTTCCTCGTAATCCACCGTCAGCGGAAAGAAATCAACACCTTCCCTCGGTTCCGCAGAAGCCGTAGCCGTCACGAGCACCACCGTATCGCCATAGCGCACGAGCACTGCGCCATTGGCCTGCTTTGCCATCTTCCCGTTCTCGATGGTCAGCGTACGGCCACCCAGCTGCATCTCAAAACTATGCATATAGTTTCCTCCAACAATTCTTGATCTATACCATTGATACTATACGAAAAGAAGCGGGGGCTTCCCGCTTCTCTCGGCCTGGAAGTGCCTTGACGCTTCCCTTATTTGCGAAGATTCAGTTTCGAGATGATCGCACGATACCGCTCAATATCCTTCTTGTTGAGATAGCTGAGCAAACGGCGGCGATGGCCGACCATCTTCAGAAGACCACGACGGGAATGATGATCCTTCTTGTGCTCCTTGAGATGTTCCGTGAGATAGGCAATGCGAGCCGTCAGCACGGCAATCTGCACCTCCGGCGAACCCGTGTCGCCCTCATGCACCGCATACTTCGTAATGATTTCCTGTTTTGCTTCCTGTGTCAGCATGATATTTCCTCCTAATAAACCTTCATGAGATCCAACAGCGGAGAAGACGTCGGAGATTTCGCCATCCCTGCCGCGGACACATCAACGCGCAACATGCGCGCACCTGCAAACTGTATGCAGTATACCATAGACCGATACCTGCGTCAATCAAAATCCACCAAAAGCCAAGTTTTTCTTGTATAGTAACTCAACTTTCCCACCACGAAAATAAAGCCAATCCCTTGAAAATACTGGCATCGCGTAGGATAAAAAGCTCTGCTTGACAACAAA
>CACYDT010000086.1 GCA_902773295.1 uncultured Veillonellaceae bacterium
AGGCGTTTGAGTTTTTCGGGAGGGAATCTGGATGCATCCAGTGTCGTAGCAAGATATTCGCAGGATCCATCATCGAGAAGAATCTTAGGGCAGTTTCAACAGAAAATGTCATCCTTAAAAGCCGCCATCAAGAAAGCGGTGCTGGCTGTCATATCTGCCGATGGCGATGGATGGTTCGCCTGCACTGGCTACTGCCAATGATTGTTATACTCTCGAAGGAAAAACTGTTCCATCTCGCCAGAATGCTAAAACAGCCGCAAGACCGTTTGCTAGGTCTTGCGGCTGTTCCAGTCTTGCTGTCAGTCCATGAGCTTCCGCGTGGTGCGGGATTCCTCAATGCGTTCTGCGAGGTCTTCCAGGGAAATGCCTCCTGCGGATTCTACGGCGGCGAGGACTGCGCCTTCCACCAGGGGGCAGTCCAGCATTTTCACTTTCCTGTCTTCCATGTCCTCCAGAACCATTTCCGTGGTCATGACGGCGCTGCCCATGTCCATGAGCACGGCAACCCCGTCATCGGAGTACACGGATTCGATGGCGTTCTGGATTTTCTCGTAGCTGGTTCCCGTGTTGCCGTCCTCCAGTCCTCCTGCCGCAGCCAGCGGGGTGTCTGCGGCCATCATGCGGGCGATTTCCACCACGCCTTCCGCGAGTTTTTGACTGTGAGAAACAATGACGATTCCTACCATTCCATCACGACCTTTTCAGAGGCAGTCCAGCATGGCCTGCAGCATATAGAGGGAGGATGTCGCGCCGGGATCCTGGTGGCCGATGCTCCGCTCCCCTAAGTAGCTGGCGCGCCCCTTGGTGGCGATGATGGTCTTGGTGTGCTCCATGCCCTTTGCTGCTGCATCCACGGCAGCGGCGAGAGCCTCCTTGAGTTCCTTGCCGCTGTCGAGGCCTTCCTTCAATGCCCTGCAGGCAGGACAGAGGGCATCGAGCATGGTCTTTTCCCCTTCCTCTGCCTTGCCGCGCATTTTGATGCCGCCGATGGCTGCCTCAAGGGCGGAGGCGAAATCCGCATCCGTGAGTTCCGTCTTTCCTTTGCAGGCATTGCCGGCCTTCATGAAAGCCGTGCCATAGAGAGGCCCCGATGCACCGCCCACGGTGGAGACCAGCTGGGTGCCGACGCCTTTGAGGATGGCGCCGATGTCCTTGTCTTCAAGGCCGGGGAGTTTTTCTTCCACGGATTTGAAGCCGCGGGCGAGGTTGATGCCGTGGTCCCCGTCGCCGATTTCATTATCGAGCTGTGTCAGGAAGTCCTTCTCGGACTCGATTTTCTTCGCAATGGCTTCTACCATCGCGATTATCTTCTTCGCGTCAATCATGGAAAGGCCCCCTCAGCGCTTCAAGGCAGGGGTGTCTGCCTTTGCGTCATAGAGCTTCTTGAGCTCGTCGTCGAGGCGCAGCAATGTGATGGAGAAGCCTGCCATTTCGATGGAGGTCATGTAGTTGCCCACCATGGTGTCGTAGACCTTCACGCCTTCCTTCGCGAGATAGTCCTGCACGAAGTTGTTGATGATGTAGAGTTCCATGAGAGGGGTAGCGCCCATGCCATTGATGAGGACAACGACTTCATGCCCCTTGTAGTCGATATCTGCGAGGATCTTTTCCAGAAGGGTCTTTGCAATCTCGTCGGCCTGGGCGATTTTTTCCCGATGGGTGCCCGGTTCGCCATGGATGCCGATGCCGATTTCCATCTCATCCTCACCGAGCTCGAAGCCGGGTTTGCCGGCGGCGGGAACGGTGCAGGGAGAGATGGCCATGCCCATGGTGCGGACGTTGGCAATGACCTTTTCCGCCGTGGCTTTCACTTCTTCCAGGGTTGCGCCTTCTTCGGCCTTGGCGCCCGCAATCTTATGGACGAGGATCGTGCCTGCCACGCCGCGGCGCCCGGTGGTGTAGAGACTGTCCTTCACTGCCACGTCATCGTTGACCACCACATGGTCTGCCTTGATGTCCTCGTCCGAGGCCATGTCGATGGCCATTTCGAAGTTCATCACGTCGCCCGTGTAGTTCTTCACGATGCAGAGCACGCCCTGCTCCGTTGCCACGGCCTTGATGCCCTCGAAGATCTGGTCAGGTGTCGGCGAAGTGAAGACGGCTCCCGCTACCGCGCAGTCCAGCATGCCTTCCCCGACAAAGCCTCCATGCGCAGGCTCATGGCCGCTGCCGCCGCCGCTGACGAGGGCAACCTTCTCCGCAGGCTTCTTTTCTGCGCGCACGACAACATTGCCGCAGTCCAGCTTCTTGAGTTTCTTCGGTGCAGATTTCACGAGCCCCAGTACCATCTGTTCCTCGACAGCATCCACGGCGTTGATCAATTTTTTCATGACAAATCCCCCTTTAGAAGAAGTTTGGATGAGTTGCTGCCATTATTATAACGCAATTGTTCAAATTTTGCCACAGGCAAAATATACAAATCAGCCTTGCGACGCGAAGCTAGTCCCCTTTGGGGATTCAAATTTTGCCACAGGCAAATTGATAGAAAGCTTTGAACCAATCTGAAAGATTGCGTAAACAGCATGGAAGTTGCAGTGGAAACAATAGGAACTCATGTGTTCACAAATACCGGGATGTATGCTACAATCAAGGTCATAGAAAAAAAGGAGGAATTTATATGGAAATGTCAAATGCATGTGCGCGAATGGACTTTGGGCGCACGGGAAGCTCTTCCCTGTTCAAGGGAACAAAGTCCGGAGCTGTCGTTACACGGAGGGATATCAAGTGCATGCTGGGATTCCGTGAATGTGCGCGCCTCGTGACGATTGCCCGAGAGACCGGATGCGTGATCCGCCTGGCGGTGGGGAAGAAATCCGGTTCCACAGAAAGCATGCTGTCGCTCATCCAGATGGGGCTCCGCGAAGGAACATCGGTGGTACTGTCAATCCAGGGCGAGGATTCACGGGCTGCCTTCCATGCATGCGTAAAGGTTTTGGATGGCGAGTCCGTCAACTGAATATGCGCCTGTCCTTGAGACAGGAAAGGAGCAGCCCGCTTTTCCGTAATAGAAAAGCGGGATTTTTCTGTCTGAAGGACGGGCGCATCATCCGAAGAACTGCTCGTAGCATATCATGAAGAAGAGCGCAATGGCGATGCCGATAGCGGCCAGCCCGGCTCGTTCTGCCATGACCTGCTGTGTTTCTGAGAGATTCATGTGGCGGCGGATGTAAGTCAGTCCGAGGGAGGCAAGAAGGAAAAGATACATGGCGCAGTTCATGCCGTTGAGATGCTGCCAGCCTATGGCCAGAATGACGAGCGTGAAAATGATGATGCCGATGAGGAGGTAGTCGTTGCCCGGTGGCTGCTCTGCCGGTGTCTCTTTCTTTTGCTTGGGATGGACTTTCTGTCGCAGCTTCTTGTACTGTTTTGCCATGGATATCACCAATCCTTTTCATGAAATCAACGAATCAAACATGGTATATGTATATTATAACGCCATTGCTCAAGTTTTCCCAGAGGGAAAACTTGCTTATTTATGTTTCGGCGGGCAAGGAAAAGCGCCTCGGTGCGCAAAAAAGAGTTTGCAGGAGCGGGGAATGCCTGTTACAATTAGGGTATGTTGAAAAACTCAAGCTTTTGCAGACCTGCATTGCGCGGGGGGGAGCAAAGCAATGAAAGGTGCGTGGCTTTATGATCAGGGAGCATCGCAGCAGGAAGAAACTGAAGAAATATTATGAGAAGTTCATGGAAAAGGACATCATCGACCCGAATGTCCATCCCTGGGTAGCATCCTCGTGGCAGATGAGCCGGGAGTTGGGAGTGCGTGCGGATGTGCTTGACCTGTCTCATTGTTTATCGAAGAAGGAACTTTCGGATAGGCAGGCAATTCATGGGGAAGCAATTGCCTGCCTCGCCCATCTCAGCGAGGAGCTCCAGGAATTTTTCCAGAAATACGATATCAGCCTGCTTCTGGTGGATCGGGATGCCGTGGTTTTGAAATGCTATTCCAGCCCTTTTTACCAGCGGATTCCCGGAGAGATTGAGGGGGTGCGCGTGGGAATTGAGGAGATCGGGACTTCTTCCATCAGCCTGGTCATGGAGCATCGGGCGCCTTTTTGGATATTCGGGCCGGAGATGTGGGTGGAGGAATGCCATGAAGGCAATGCATGTTCTGCCCCGGTCATGGTGAACGGTGATATGAGGTACATCGTGACATTCGTCTTCGTATCCCAGGTGGATATCCCGCAGGATGCGGCGATTGCCATGCTTCTGACCTTGCGGAATGCCCTGGAGGAACACCTTGCGAATATTTTCCGGAGCAGGGCGGAGAAAGCCATCCTCAATGCGGCTCCTTTTGCTGTGTACCATATTCTCGCGGATGGGAAAGTGGCCTATGCGAACCGCTTGGGAAAGAAGCGTCTGGAAGATATCGGAACCACGGCAGGATCTGCCACGAACCTCTGGAATGTCATCCTGAACTATCCTCATACACCGCTTCATCTGGGCTTCGGGGGACAGCCTTCCTATAACGAGGAAGTGACATGGATCACGAAGAACAAGACCTATGAGGACATCACCACCGTAGTCCCGCTGGAAGAGAATGGGAACGGCGAGGTAAACAGCATTGTAGTGGTTTCCATGCCGATTGAGGATCTTCGCACATTGGTGGCGCATGCTTCCGGCTATATGGCGAAGTACAGCCTGAGTTCCATGGTGGGCGAAGCTCCCGGATTCCGGAGCGTCAGGGATAAAGCGGCGCGTGTGGCGAAAAGCGAGAACCATGTGCTCATCCAAGGGGAGCCGGGTACAGGGAAGCAGCGTCTGGCTCATGGCATCCATCAGGAAAGCAGCCGGGCAGGGGGACCTTTGATATCCTTGCGCTGCGGTGATGCGACGCCGGAGCTTTTGGCTCAGGAGATCTTTGGCTCTGCGCTTCGCAGGGAGGCCAGCCATCCGGGGCGGCTGGAGCTTGCTTCCGGAGGCTCTCTCTTTCTTGATGAGATTGAGAAGATGCCGGGGAATCTTGCGGATGAACTGGCGGAAGCTCTCTCGACGCGAAAGACCCACCGTATGGGGGAGAAAGTGGAAAGGGATATAGATGTGCGGATCCTTGCGTCTTGCGACGGTGATTTGAAGCAGCTTGTGGAACGAGGGGTGTTTTCCAGGAACCTTTACCAGATCGTGTCACGGAACGTGCTTCGGATGCCGACGCTTCGGAGCCGCAGGGCGGATATCCCGGGGCTTGCGAAGCATATCCTGTCGGAACTGGCGCAGCAGCATCAGATGCCGGCAAAGGTTCTGCAGCCGGAGGCCGTGGAAAAGCTCATGAGCTATGACTGGCCGGAGAATGTCAAACAGCTCCAGGGAGTGCTGGAGCGAGCCTTTTTCAATACGCCGGGAAGGGTTCTTCGGGCAAGTGACCTGGACATTCTCGGGGATGTCAGGCAGCATGTTCTGTGGAAGAGGGACAGGACGGCATTTATGCAGGTATGGAAGGCTGCGGGCGGCAATGTGAGCCGATTGGCGAATCTCCTGGATGTCAGCCGCGTCACTTTGTATCGTTACCTGAAAAAGTTTGGAATCGAGAAAAAATCATGAATCTCATATAAAAGGAGTTTATAAAGTGCGTTTAAGAAGAAAACCGTGGGTAGATGAAGCCATTCGCTCATTTGATGCCTTTGTGTTCTCCAGAGATCGGGAACCGGGAGAGGAAAACAAAGGGAAATGGCAGGAAATTTTTGGGAGGGAGGCGCCTCTTCATGTGGAGCTTGGCACAGGAAAAGGGGACTTCATCAGCCAGTTGGCGGAACGGCTGCCTGCTGTGGATTTCATCGGAATCGAGATGGAACAGGATGTCCTCTATAGCGCCGCAAAGAAGGTAGCGGAAAAAGAGCTGGGAAATGTGAGGCTCCTGGTCTTTGACATCAACCATATCGAGAATATCTTTGCGCCCGGGGAAATCGACCGGCTCTATATCAATTTCTGCGATCCCTGGCCCAAGAAGCGCCATGCGAAACGCCGCCTGACCTATGGCACGTTCCTGGAAAAGTATCGGAATCTGCTGAAAAAGGGCGGGGAGCTTCATTTCAAGACGGATAACCGGCCGCTGTTCGATTTTTCCCTGGAGCAGTTCAGGGAGGCAGGGCTGGAGATCCGCGACATTTCCTTTGACCTTCATGCGGAGGGGCGGGAAGACAATATCATGACAGAATACGAGCGGAAGTTCAGCGGGTTCGGAGAGAAAATCCACCGCTGCGAGGTGGTGTTCCCGTGAGGAGGTGCAAGGGCTTTGCTGGTGCGGAAAAAGTTCTGGAACAATGATATGGAAGCCCTGCTGGCCATCATGGTCGTGCTTGTGATCCTTGGCACCATCAATGTATTCAGTTCCAGCTTTATCCTTTCCGAGGCAGATTACAATACGCCCTATTTCTTTTTGAGGAAGCAGCTGGTCAACGTGGGGGTGGGGCTGGTTGCATTCTTTCTCTGCTGGCGGGTGGATTACCATCGCTGGAGGGATTGGATGCCCATCGTGCTCGCCCTCACGATGCTGTCGCTGGTTCTGGTGCTTGTCATAGGCCCGTCGGTCAACGGCGCCCGCCGCTGGCTGCCGCTTCCCTTCTTCCAGATACAGCCGGCGGAGATTGCCAAGCTGGTCTCCATCATGATGGCGGCGGCGTATCTTTCCTCCCGTGTCCAGAAGGGCAAGGAGGTCATGCTCATCAACGCGCAGGCAGCGCTCATCGGCATCATGTTCATCCTGACGGAAAAGGAGCCGGATATGGGAACCGCCTGCATTATCCTGGGGGTCCCGCTCCTGATGACGGCGCTCTCCGGGCTTCAGGTGTCGAAGCTCATCCGTTTGGTGGCCGTTGCCCTTGCCGGGGTGGTGGTCATGTGCATGATGCAGCCCTATCGCATGGAGCGCATCAAGGTCACATGGGATCCCTGGTCGGATGCCCAGAATGTCGGCTACCAGACCGTGCAGTCCCTTTCTGCCATAGGCTCCGGCGAGTTCTGGGGCATGGGGCTGGGCGTCGGGGTCAGCAAATATGACTACCTTCCGGAGGCTCATACGGATTTTGCCTTTGCGATTTTCTGCCAGGAAAACGGGTTTGTGGGAGCCATTTTCGTGTTCCTTCTCTTTGCGGCGCTCACGGTCTATGCGGCGAGGGTAGCGAACAAGGCTGTGGATGCCTATGGGCAGATCCTCGCCATGGGCATCCTCCTGCTCATTGTGGGGCAGGCCGTGGCAAATCTGCTCATGGTTGGCGGAGCGTTCCCCGTGGTCGGCGTCCCGCTTCCATTCATCAGCTATGGGGGCACATCCCTCATTGTGACGATGGCATCCATGGGAATCCTCATCAATATCGGGCGCCAGGGAGATAAAGCATATATCCTTCGGGAGCAGGAGGAATTCGAGCGGAGAATGGAACGGACATCAGATCCGTATGGATTGCGTCTTCTGAAGAAGGAAAGAAAAAATAAACCCGGAAAATAAGCATTCTCCCCACGTGTGGTGGGGAGAATGCTTATTTTACTTCTTTTTTCCTTTTTTCTCTTTGCGCTCCTTGGCGGATTTTTCCTTGGCCTTGGCCTTGTCATCGGACTTCTTCTGCTGCTGGTACTTGGCATAGTCCACGCCCATGCTTGCGAGCTTGTGCTTCACAGTCATGATGGGGTGGGAGAGAAGCATGTGCTTCTGGCTGGAATTCATGATCTCGAGGAATTCCTTTGTCTGCTTCGCGCCGAAGCAGGGACGGTCACAGCGGTCGCAGATCGGCTTTGTGATGCCGTAGGGGCATCGGCTCATCTTGATCATAATGGTGGCAAGAAGTGCCGTGCATTTCGGGCAGAGAGCCTCGCCGGACGTGTTGTGGTTCTTGTGGCAGTAGACGGCAAACGTCGTCTTGATGTTTTCTTTTTCCTTCGGGACATTGTTCTTTATTTCCACAGGTTTGCGCTTTGGCAGGAATCTGGAGAAAAAGCCCATAATCATCACCCTTTGATGCAGATTCGTTCTTGCAGTATATCTTATTTTATTTTACGTAGGAAATGGGAAGAAGTCAAGCCGGAGGCGCAAAAGGATTTTCCGGGGCTACTTTTTCAGCTTGCTTTCCCCGGTGCTGTAGTCGATGTCGATGCCCGGCTGCACGTTGTAGCAGAAGACATGGAACCGGATGCTCTTTCCGCGGTCCTCCACGGATAAAGCCTCCATCTGGACGCCTCTGGCCACAAGGTCATTTCCCTGGAAGATGGGGGTGACGCGGTAGAGGACGTGGTTGCCGGTTTTCTTTACATAGTCGGCCACCTTGTCCTCGAAGGGAATCATGCTCTCGTTCATGTACCTGGTTCCTGTGATGAGGTTCTTGTTATTGGCGTTTTCAGCGGTCAGCTGGTAGCCGATGAGATGGCATCGGTTGTAGAGATATTTCCCGTCGATGTTGTCGTATTTCACGGTATGCCATCCGGAGGGCTTGACCTGGCCGATGGATTCCCGTTTCCCCGTGGGCATGAGATCCTTTCCGATGTTGGCGAAGGCCACGCCGCAGCGTTTGAGAGAATCCAGCTCGCTGTAGCGTTCAAAGGAGCCGGTGGCAAGGTCGGAATCCGTGAACCCGGGCTGGTTGCCCCGGACGGTTGCATAAGGCTCGCCCCGGTAAGGCGGAATCTCGGAAAGCTGGAGAGCAGAGCCATCTGCTTGGGGAAGTTCCGCGGGTTGCTGGATATGTCCCGACAGAAGGCGCTCTATGACGTAGGCCGCAGCATCCGGAAGGGATCCGATATTCTGCGGGAGAGCAATTCCTGCATAGCCTGCGAGGACGAGCAGGATCCCCAAGATGAGGGACAGGATGGTTTTGGGTTGTTTTTGTTTCTTTCTTGGCATGGGATGCACCTCCGAGAATATTTCATAAAGAAAGGAAAAGCGGCGGATTGTGGCGAATCTATAATTGAGAATACCCACGGATACAAGGAGCTGGTGCAGGAATGAAGAGCCATATTTTTACGATAGAGGAGAAGTGTACCGGATGCAATAAATGCATCGCGGCGTGTCCCGTGGATTGCGCAAATCAAGTATACCGCGCCTATGATGGTTCGCGCAAGGTTTTTGTGGACAGCGAGTACTGCATTGCCTGCGGTGCATGCCTGCGGGTCTGCGATCATCAGGCGAGGGACTATCTCGATGATACCGAGGAATTTTTCGAGGCGCTTTCTTCCGGCGAGGAGATCCATGTCGTGGCGGCTCCTGCCGCACAGCTCCATTTCGAGGAGCTGCCGCGGCTGTTCGGATGGCTGAAGTCCCTGGGGGTGGGCAGGTGCTACGATGTTTCCTTTGGTGCGGATATCGCCACATGGGCATATCTGCGGGCGATGAAGGAACGGCAGATCCCGTCCATGATTGCCCAGCCATGCCCTTCCATTGTGAACTATTGCGAGAGGTATTGCCCGGAGCTTCTGGAGGATCTGGCGCCCGTCCAGAGCCCTTTGCTCTGCCTTGCTATCTACCTTCGCCGGCATGAGGGCGTGACGGGGAAGCTGGCTTTCCTGTCTCCCTGCATTGCCAAGTCGGAAGAGATCAGGGATGCCAATACAGGGGGTCTCGTGCAGTACAATGTCACTTTTGCCAAGCTCCAGCAGAGGATGGAGGAGGAAGGCATTGATCTTTTGCAGTATCCTGCGCTGGAATTCGATGGCATGCCCTCCGGCATCGGGCATGTGTACAGCCGCCCGGGAGGGCTCGGGGAGACGGTTCGCGTGACAGACAAGTCCATCTGGCTGCGCCAGGTGGATTCGGTGAAGCTTTCCTATCCCTACCTTTGCGAGTATCTGGAAAGGAGAAAGGAAGGGAAACCCGTGCCCGGCCTGGTGGACATACTGAACTGTACGGGAGGCTGCAATTTCGGGACAGGAACCCGCCGCGCTGTGGCACAGGACGACATCGACCAAAAGACAGATGCGCGCAAGCGGGAAAAGGAGGCGGTGCAGATCACACAGGCCGGGGAGAGGATCATCTATGCCGTCCAGGAGTATTTCGACAAGGAACTTTGCTGGGAGGATTTCAAGCGTTCCTATTCCAATCACAAGGTTTTTCTCGGCCGATTTTGCGAGGAGAATCTGGAAGATGCCTACCGCCTTCTGTACAAGGACACGCCGGAATCGAGAAACATCAACTGCCATGCCTGCGGGTATGGGAGCTGCAAGAAATTTGCCCAGGCACTCAAATGGGGGATGAACGTCGCCGAAAGCTGCATTGATTACGAGCGCAACCAGCTGAAGCGCGACTGGCTGACTTCCCTCCTGAACCATGGCGGCTTGGATGAGGCTCTGGAGCTCTCTCTCCGAAGGTACCGTATGGAACCGTATCCTTTGTCCCTGATCCTGATGGATGTGGATGATTTCAAGCAGGTCAATGACCGGTTCGGACATGATAGTGGGGACAGGGCGCTCAAGGAAGTGGCGGCGGTCATTTCCCGCCATATGCGTCCCGGCGATGCTGCGGGGCGATGGGGCGGCGACGAGTTCATGATTATTCTTCCCCATATGGGAAGGGAGGAGGCAGCTTCTCTTGCAAAGAGCATCCAAAGGGAGATCCTGGCCTCCGGTGTCCTGCCGGGCGGTGCCTGCTTTTCTTCCAGTGCGGGGGTTGCGGAGGCGAAGCTTGGGGATATGACGACGACTTTTTTCAAGCGTGCAGACCAAGCTCTTTATGAGGCGAAGAAGTTCAAGGACAAGAGGGGGCACTGAAAGTTCTGACTTTCCCGGATTATGGATTTTTATATTGCATAACCGGCGGCAAAGTAATAAAATACCCCATAGGATTTTTGGCGCATCATGGAAAGGTGCATGGCAGGGATCCTATGGGGTATGAGTTTATGGTATTTGCCGGAAAAAAGGAAGTTGTCTGATGTAATATATTCATTGAGGATGGGAGAGTGTTATGAAAAGCTTCAAGCTCACACGGCAGGAAATGGATGAGATTGCGTCCAGGCATCCTACGCCTTTCATGGTGTTGTCTCTTGCGAAGGTGGAGGAGAATTATCGGTTCATGCGGAAGCATATGCCGAAGGCCGGAATCTATTATGCGATGAAAGCAAATCCGGAGAAGGCCGTTCTCAGGAAAATGGCGGCTTTGGGAGCGAATTTCGATGTGGCTTCGGGCGGCGAGATAGAAATGCTGCATGAGCTGGGAATCGATGCTTCCCGCATGATCTATGCCAATACGGTGAAGGATTTCCAAGGGTTGGAGACCGCGAGGCGTGTTGGCCTTCGCCGCTTTACCTTTGACGACAGGACGGAGATCGCGAAGATTGCGGCATATGTGCCGGGAGCCGATGTATTGGTTCGCATCAGCGTTGCGAATGACAAGGCTCTCGTCGATCTCAACACGAAGTTCGGCACTCATCCGGAACAAGCGTTGGAGCTTCTGGAAGCAGCCAAGCAGGCGGGGCTTCATCCCATCGGCATCTGCTTCCATGTGGGCAGCCAGTCCCTTTCCACCGCAGCCTATGAGGAAGCTCTGCTTCTCTGCCGTGGCCTGTTCCGGGAGGCGGAGCGGCGGGGTATGCGCCTGACCGATCTGGACATTGGCGGAGGCTTTCCCGTGCCATCAGCGGATGGGCTTTCCGTGGATCTTGCCCAGATGATGGAGGCCATCAATCGCCATGCGGAACGGCTTTTCCCGGATGTGGATGTCTGGTGTGAGCCGGGACGGTATATGTGCGGCACGGCAGTCAATCTCGTTGCCTCCGTCATTGGGACGAAGGATCGGGCGGATTCCCGCTGGTACATCTTGGACGAGGGAATTTATGGCGCATTTTCCGGCATCATGTACGATCATTGGACCTATCCGCTCTATTGCTTCGGCAAAGGAAAGAAGTGCAGGTCCACTTTTGCCGGACCGAGCTGCGATGGCATCGATGTCCTTTACAAGGATGTGATGGCGCCGCGCATGGAGATCGGGGATCGCATCCTCGTGTCGGACATCGGTTCTTATGCAGGTGTGTCCGCGACGCGGTTCAACGGCTTCCGGATTGCGCCGACCCTCGTTTACGAGGAGGAAGTGGAGCAGGCATCCGCCGGGCTTCCCGCGGATCGGGAAGCTGTCTGACAGAAGGGGTTGATCTTATCAGGTTTATCAAGGAACATGCTGCCTTCATTTCCAACGCCGCAGTGGTGCTGCTCGTCCTGGCTGCCATTTATGTGAAGATCACGGATGAGGGCGCGGATGTGATGTTCAAGGCCGGTGATGCGTATATCATTGTTGGGGCGTTTCTGGCGCTCCTTGTGCTCCGCATGGTGGCAAAACGTCAGAAGAAATGAAGAATGGGCCGGGCAGTCCCGCAGGGGTGGGGCTGCCTGTTTTGTTGGGGGAGGTGGTGCGATGGCAGTTCAGGGCAATCGGGATGCGGCAGGGGGAGTCGCAGGGCTGGAGAAGGGCTCCCTGCGCCATATCCTGAACAATACGATTGATACGATTGAGGAAAACAAGGCACAGATTTTTGATATTTACGAGACCGCCCGTATGGAAGTGGAATCGAACAAGAAACTCCTGGAGAGTGTCAAGCGGCAGACACAGGAGACCATCGACCGGGTGGATGACCTCGCCCGCCGGGAGAAGCTGGAGAAACAGCACCTTGTGCAGGTCAGCAGCAATTTCGCCGATTATTCGGAGGCAGATATCCGCGCCAGTTATGAGTCGGTGACCAATGTGCAGGTGGAGCTTGCCGTGGAGAGGGACAAGGAGAAGCGGCTCAGGGAGCAGCGGGACAAGCTGGAATTGCGCATGCGCCATCTCTATGGGATGCTGAAGCAGGCGGAGCACCTGACCATGGCCATCGGCTCTGTGCTGTCCTATCTGAGTTCCCAGATTGGCGGCGTAGTCTGGCAGATTGAGGCCGCACAGAAGGAGAAGTTTGCCGGGGCGCGCATCATCAAGGCGCAGGAGGATGAGCGGTACCGCATTTCAAGGGAGCTTCATGATGGCGTGGCGCAGGACCTTGCGAATCTCATTTTCCAGACATCCATCTGCGAGAAGCTGGTGGACCGGGATCCGGAGGAGGCCAAGCGCAATATCCAGGAGCTTCGGCAGGGCATACGGGAGTGCATTGCAGGTGTCCGGCAGGTCATTTTTGATATGCGCCCGATGGCCTTGGATGACCAGGGGCTTGCGCCCGCGATTCACCAGCTTTGCGGGAACCTGGCGGATCGCGGGCTCGTGGCGGTGGATTACGATTGGGACGGGGAGGAATATGCCCTTCCCAAGCATGTGGAGATTGCGGCCTTTCGTATTGTGCAGGAAGCCCTCAATAATGTGGCACATCATTCGGGAGTGAGGAAGGCAAAGGTGCGTGTCCATTTCACGCCTGCGGCCATCAATATTTTTGTGGAGGACAGGGGAAAGGGCTTCGATCCGGAGGCTCTTGCCGAGGAGAGGTCGGCGATGGGGCAGGATGAGGAATCCATGGAGGGAGACGAACCGCAGGGGCATTTTGGCATCATGAGCATGAAGGAGCGGGCGAAGCTCATCGGGGCGGAGATCGGTGTGTCGTCCGCTCCGGGACAGGGCACGAAAATCCATCTTCGCATACCGAACCGCATGGCAGCATTGGACAAGGGGATGGGGAAATCGTGAGGAACAGCAGGAGGAAAGGACAGCTTCGGGCGCCGGTGGCAGAGGCCATGAAAGCCTATGCAGAGGACGGCGCTCTTGCCTTCCATACGCCGGGGCACAAGCAGGGGCTTGGCGCTCATCGGCTGTTGAGGGAACTCGTGACGGAGCAGGGACTTCGGGAGGAGGTTTCCCTCATGGAGGAACTGGATGATCTCCATGCGCCGGGGACATGCATCCGGGAGGCGCAGGAACTTGCGGCGGCGCTCTATGGCGCGGATGCGGCATTTTTCATGGTCAACGGCACCACGGGAGCCATCCATGCAATGCTCATGGCGGCATTGCAGCCGGGGGATACGGTGCTTCTTCCAAGGAATGCGCACCGTTCCATGGTGGGGGGCGTGATCCTTGTGGGCGCACATCCCATGTTCCTTCCTCCGGAAATCGATGACGAACTGGGCATTGCCATGGGACTTTCTCCGGAAGTGGTGGAACGGGCCGTTCGGGAGCATCCGGAGGCGAAGGCCTTGGCGATGGTGTCCCCCACCTATTACGGTGTGGCATCCGATCTTCGGCGCATCGCAGAGATCCTCCATGCGCATGATATGCTTCTTCTGGTGGATGAGGCGCATGGCGCCCATCTGAAATTCAGCGGGGAGCTGCCTGTGCAGGCTATGGATGCCGGAGCAGATATGGCGGCTCAGAGCACCCACAAGCTTCTGGGCTCCATGACGCAGTCTTCCCTGCTGCTGGTGAGGGAAGGCCGTGTGCAGCCGGAGCGCGTGCAGAATGCTGCCAGCCTGCTCCAGACGACAAGCCCCAACCAGCTTCTTCTGGCATCCCTTGACATTGCCCGACTGCAGATGGCAGAGGCAGGCGAACGGCTGGTGGGACGGGCGGTTCGGCTGGCAGAGGAGCTTCGGGAGGCTGTCAACGGCATCGGGGGGCTGTCTTCCTTCGGGCGGGAGCGCATGACGACGCCGGGGGCGGTTGCCCTGGATGTCACGAAGGTCACGGTCTCCGTGCGGGGCATTGGTGTGAGCGGCGCGGAGGCGGAACAGCTTCTTCGCCATGCGTACGGGATCCAGTGCGAGCTGGCAGATGCCTATAACGTGCTGTTCCTTCTTTCTTATGCAGATACGCAAAGGGAAATCGGGCGGTTGCGGGATGTTTTGGAGGATATGGCGGAGAAGCACAGAAAGAAGGGAATCTTTGCCATGCGGTGCAGGATGCCGGGCATCCCTCTCGCCGTAAAGTCCCCAAGAGAGGCGTTTTTTGCTTCCTCGATGGCGGTACCCTTTGAAGAAAGCGTCGGGCGGGTGGCGGCGGAGCAGGTCATGTTTTATCCGCCGGGCATTCCCGTCCTTTGTCCCGGGGAGGAGATCACGGGGGAATGTGTGGAGTATGTTCGTGAAATGTTGGGGCTGGGGATCAGAGCCGTTGGCCCCCGGGATGTGAAATTGGACAGGATCAGGGTGATGGAATGAGCAAGGGAAAATTGATTGTGATTGAGGCAGGGGACGGATCCGGCAAGGAAACACAGACAAAGGCGCTCTATGACCATCTGCGGAAGGATGGGTACGCTGTGCGGCGCATTTCCTTTCCTGATTACGAAGCGGAGTCCTCGGCTCCGGTGCGCATGTATCTGCGGGGAGACTTCGGCAGCAGGGCGGAGGATGTGAATGCCTTTGCCGCTTCTACCTTCTATGCGGTGGATCGCTATGCTTCCTTCCGCAGGAAATGGCAGAGGAACTATGAAGCGGGGGAAATCATCCTGGCAGATCGCTACACCACCTCCAACATGGTGCACCAGGCGGTGAAGATTGCCGACGGGAAGGAGAGGGAGGAATTCCTCCAATGGCTCTGGGACTTCGAGTTCGGGAAACTAGGGCTTCCGGTGCCGGATATGGTATTGTTCCTGGACATGGATCCTGAGGTGGCCGACCGCCTGATTGCGGCCAGAGCAAGGGAGCAGGGACAGGAACGGGACATCCACGAGAAGGACGGGGCGTACCTTTGCCGTTGCCATGAGGCATACCTGGAACTTGCGGAAAAGTACCGCTGGAAGCGCATCCGTTGCAGTGAAGGCGGGGAACCGAGAAGCATCGGGGAAATCCATGGGGATGTCTATCGGGCGGTGCATGGGATGCTGGAAGGGGAGCTGTTATGATAAAAGAAGTTTTGGTGGTAGAGGGAAAGATGGATGTGGTGGCGATACGGAAGGCCGTGGAGGCGGACTGCATCATTACGGGAGGTTTCAGCCTGAAGCCGGGGACTCTGGCAAATATCGGGCAGGCCTACAGGAAGCGGGGCATCATTATCCTGACGGATCCGGATCCGGCGGGGGAACGGATTCGGAGGTTTCTGGCGAAGCGGTTCCCGGAGGCGAAGCACGCCTTTGTTCCCAAGGAGGATGCGACGGCGAACGATGATATCGGCATTGAGCAGGCGAAGCCCCCTGCCATTCGGGCGGCGCTGGAAAAGGTGAGAACCATGGACTGGGAGCCGAAGGAGACGTTCACAAGCGCCGATCTCATGGCGAACGGCCTGAGCGGCAGTCCGGATTCCTCTGCCCGCAGGGCGCGGCTGGGAGCGGCGCTCGGTGTTGGTTTTGCCAATGCCAAGACATTTCTTCTGCGTCTCAATCATTACGGCGTATCGCGGGAGGAATTCGAGAAGGCTTTGGAGGAATTGGACAAGGGGGCAGGGGAATGACGGGAGATATTCATCCAAGGATTGCCAGCCGCGAGGCGACCAGTCACATTTTGAAGGCGTTTCATCTCAGAGCAAGCAAGCGGTTAGGGCAGAATTTCCTCATTGATGGGGCAGTTGTCCGGGGAATTGTGGAGGCGGCAGGCGTTGTGCCGGGAGACAGGGTTCTGGAGATTGGCCCCGGCATTGGCACATTGACCCAGGGACTGGCCGAGGCAGGGGCGGATGTCACCGCAGTGGAACTGGACAAGAAGCTTCCGGAGGTGCTGGCCCATACCCTTGCAGGCTATGGGAATGTGCGCATTGTGCCGGGGGATATCCTGAAGGTCGATCTTGCGGAACTCATGGGGGAAGCTCCCTTCAAGGTCGTGGCGAATCTGCCCTACTATATTACGACCCCCATCCTCATGGAACTTTTGGAGCGGCGCCTGCCGATCACGAGACTCGTGACGATGGTTCAGAAAGAAGTGGCGGAGCGCATGACGGCAATGCCCGGCGGGAAGGACTACGGTGCCCTGTCCGTGGCCGTGCAGTATTATACGGAGCCGGAAATCGTCCTGGAGGTCCCGCCGAAATCCTTCCTTCCTGCGCCGGAGGTGGATTCTGTTGTGATTTCCTGTCGGGTACGGGAAAAGCCCGCTGTTGCGGCGGCAGATGAACGGATGTTTTTCCGTGTGGTCAAGGCGGCCTTCGGGCAGCGCCGCAAAACCCTTGCCAATGCCATGAAGGGGGCGGGCTTCCAAAAGGAGGAAATCGCCCGGGCATTCGAGGCGGCAGGGCTGGATGCCGGAAGGCGGGGGGAGACTCTTTCCTTGCAGGAATTTGCGGTGTTGGCGAATGCCCTATGAATATTTGGAATTGCTTCCAGAAAGTTTTTGTTATACAATAAAAATATTCGTGTGAACATTTTTGGAAAGAAGGTAGGATAATGGCACAGACTGCTTGGGCAATGCTTCCGCCGCTTATTACCATCGTGTTGGCGTTGTTGACGAAGGAAGTCTATATGTCCCTGATTATCGGGATTTTTTCCGGTGCGCTGCTTTTCACGGATTTTTCCGTCCTGGAGTCCATCATTACTATGTTTGAGATCATGGCGGACAAAATTGGCGGGAATGCGAACATTCTTATTTTCCTTGTCATCCTGGGGATCCTGGTGGCGGTCATCACCCGATCCGGCGCGACACAGTCCTATGGGGAATGGGCCCGCAGGGTCATCAAGAGCCAAAAGGCGGCTCTTCTGTTGACACCTCTTCTCGGCATCATCATTTTCATTGACGATTATTTCAACTGCCTGACGGTGGGTACGGTCATGCGTCCTGTGACGGACAGGTTCAAGGTGGCGAGGACGAAGCTCGCCTATATCATCGATGCCACGGCGGCGCCCATTTGCATCATCGCCCCGGTGTCCAGCTGGGCGGCGGCGGTGGGCTCCTCCCTGCCGGAGGACAGCAGCATCGACGGGTTCAACCTGTTCCTGCAGACCATTCCTTTCAATCTCTATGCATGGCTGACCATTGCTTTCATGTTCTTTATCATCCTGTCGGGCAGGGATTTCGGCGCCATGGCGAAGAGCGTCCTGGAGAGCGAAGAGCATTTCGTTGTGCCCAAGGAGTACGAGGATACGGAGTATGCCTCGGTGGCGGGGGATGGCAAGGGAAAGATGGTGGATCTCATCCTGCCCCTGGCCGTTCTCATCGGCGCCTGCATTTACGGCATGCTCTACACAGGCGGCATCCATGAGGGCAAGTCCATTGGGGATGCCTTTGCCGACTGCGATTCCTCGAAGGGGCTTGTCTTTGGTTCCTTTGTGGCTCTTGCCTTTACGGCGTTTCTCTATCTGCCTCGCCGCGTCATTGGGTTCAATGCGTTCTGCGATGGGTTCAGTGCCGGCTTCAAGGCCATGACGCCCGCTATCTTCATTCTCTGCCTTGCCTGGACTCTTTCGGGAATTTGCAGCGACAAGTATCTGGATCTTGGCGGTTTTGTCGGGCAGCTGGTCAGCACGAATACATCCGTCATCACGTTCCTGCCCCCGATTTTTTTCCTCGTGGCCATTGGTCTTGCCTTTGCCACAGGGACTTCCTGGGGCACCTTCGGCATCCTGATTCCCATTGCTATTGCGGTTCTTGGCATGGGGAACGAGTCCATGCTGGCAATCACGGTGGCGGCGATTCTCTCCGGCGCTGTGGGGGGCGATCATGCCTCGCCGATTTCCGATACCACCATCCTGGCTTCGGCAGGTGCCCAATGCCATCATCTTGACCATGTGAGCACGCAGATCCCCTATGTGTTTGTGGTTGCTTTGTGCAGCTTTGCGGGCTATGTGGCGGACGGCTTTACGCAGAACGGATGGGTTGGTCTTGGCGTGGGATTTGCCTGCTTGATATTCGCAATGCTTCTCATCTGCAACAGGGTTCGCCCTGCAAAGGCATAGGGAAATGATATGGCACAGACATCTTGGGTAATGCTTCTTCCGATTGTCACGATTGTCCTGGCGCTCCTGACAAAGGAAGTCTATATGTCCCTGCTCATCGGGATTTTCACGGGGGCGCTCCTTTATACGGGATTCTCCGTCTTTGATGCAGTCATCACTATGTTCGAGGTCATGGCGGCCAAGGTGGGTGACAATGCCAACCTGCTGATTTTTCTCATCATCCTGGGAATCTTGGTGGCACTCATTGCCCGCTCCGGTGCTACCCGCGCCTACAGCGACTGGGCGGTGAAGGCCATCCATACGGAGCGGGGCGCTCTCTTGGTGACACCGGTCCTCGGCATCATCATCTTCATCGATGACTATTTCAACTGCCTCACGGTGGGAACGGTGATGCGCCCCGTGACGGATCGTTTCCGGATTGCCCGTGCGAAACTGGCGTATGTCATTGACGCAACGGCGGCTCCGGTCTGCATCGTTGCCCCGGTTTCCAGCTGGGCGGCAGCGGTGGCATCCTCCCTGCCACAGGGCACCGACATCGATGGCTTTTCCCTCTTCATCCGGACGATTCCTTATAATTATTACGCATGGCTGACTCTGGTGTTCCTGTTTTTCATCATTCTTACGGGCAAGGACTTCGGCATCATGGCAAGGACTGTCCGGAGGAACCGGGAGGACTTCCGGATTCCGGAAGCGTATGAGGATGCGGAATATGAATCTCTGGTGGGGAAGGACGGCAAAGGACGGATGCTGGATCTTATTCTCCCGATCCTCGTGCTCATTGCGGGCTGCGTCTACGGCATGCTCTATACAGGGGGAATCGAGGAAGGAAAGACCGTCGCCGAGGCTTTTGCGGGGTGCGATTCCTCCAAGGGGATGGTCTTCGGATCTTTCCTGGCTCTGGTCTTTGCGGCTTTTCTCTATCTGCCGCGGCGAGTGGTCAGCTTCAAGGCTTTCTGCAACAGTTTCAGCCTGGGGTTCAAGCTCATGACCCCCGCCATTTTCATCCTCTGCCTGACCTGGGCGTTCTGCGGCATCTGCAGCGAGGAATACCTGGATCTTGGCGGCGTGGTGGGAAGGCTTGTGGATGTGGATGCCTCCTTGGCATCCCTGCTTCCGGCCATCTTCTTCCTGACGGCCATCGGCCTCTGCTTCACTATCGGCAATTCCTGGGGGACGTTCGGTATCCTGATTCCTGTGGCAGTCACGCTCATGGGAACAGAGGACATGTACATGGTGACACTGGTGGTGGCATCGATTCTTTCCGGCTCTGTGGTGGGGGATCATGCTTCCCCCATTGCGGACACCACGATTCTTTCCTCCACAGGCGCCCAATGCGACCATATTGAGCATGTGAACACCCAGCTGCCTTACGTCGTTGTCGTGTCGGTATGCAGCTTCATCGGCTACCTGGTGGGGGGGCTTGGGCAGAACGGCTGGCTGGGCCTTGGGGCAGGCTTCCTGAGCCTGGCCTTTGCCATGATGGTTATTTACGGGATAGTGAGAGACGCATAGAGCAGGAAAGGAACGCCCCGGAACACGGTGCAGAAATCGCCGTGTTCCGGGGCGTTTTTATCATTTCCGGAAGAGTTCTATTTCTATGAGGGAATCAGTTCTTCCAATGCATTATAGATTGTTTCCGGCTCCACGGGCTTGGAGAGATGGGCATTGATTCCGGCCTGCATGCTTCGCTGCACGTCTTCGTCAAAGGCATTGGCGGTAAGGGCGATGATGGGAATGGTTTTGGCATCCTCATGCAGGGAGGCCCGGATTTGTTTCGCTGCTTCCAGCCCATCCATGACCGGCATGCGCATATCCATCAGAATGGCATCGTAATAACCTGCCGGATGGGAGGTGAACATGTCCAGGGCAATCTTCCCGTTTTCTGCATGTTCTGTCTTCATGTCCCTCATGTCGAGAATGGCCATTACAATCTCTGCATTTACCGGCATGTCCTCCGCCAGCAGGACTCTGCGGCCTGCCAGATTTGTCCGGTGCTTTTCGGGAGCGCCGTCGGCCGGAATGGGAACGGATTCTTCCGGAATGTGGGAAGTTTCCGCCTGTTTCATGGTGATGGTGACCGTAAAGACAGTGCCGACGCCTTTTTCGCTTTCCACTTCGATATCGCCGTTCATCATCTCCACAAGCCCCTTGGTGATTGCCATGCCAAGTCCCGTGCTGCTGTACCTGTTCCTGGCCGAAGTATCTTCTTGGCTGAAAGGCTCGAAGATTTTTGGCAGATAGTCCTTGCTGATGCCGATGCCGCTGTCTCTCACCGTGAAGCAGAGGGTTGTCTTGCTCGCTATTTTGGCGCGCTCTTCCACTTCCAGCCCGATGCGGCCGCCTTTTTCCGTGAACTTCACGGCATTGCCAAGGATGTTGATGAGAATCTGGCGGAGCTTTGTGTCATCGCCGATATATTCATCTCTAAGGTTGTCCGGGAGACGGAAGTCGTAGTGGAGGTCTTTGTCCCGGCATTGCCCGCCGATGATGGCGTTCACCTGTTCCAGCATGCCGGAGAGCGAGAATGCATCTTCCTTCAGCACAACCTTGCCGGATTCGATGCGGGAAACATCGAGGATATCATTGATGATGCTCAGGAGGTGCTTTGCCGATGCGCCGATTTTTTCGAGCTGTTCCCGCATATCGTCCGGAAGATCCGGATTCGAGAGGGCAATGCTGTTCATGCCGATGATCGCATTCATGGGAGTGCGGATTTCGTGGCTCATGTTGGAGAGAAAACTGGTCTTTGCCTTGTTTGCTGTTTCGGCGGCGTGGAGAGCTGTCCGCAGGGCATCGCCTTGGGCGAGGGCCTTTCGTGTTTCCCCGTCCACGTCCGTGAAGCCAACCCCTACAGCATGCACTCTGTGCCCGACTCTGTCCTTCGGGTGTTTGACACCGGCAATGCGGGCTGTTTCGTAGGATTCCCTGCCATCCCGAAGTACCATGTAGAGATGGGTGATCAGACGTTTGCCCTCCAATGCACGACGGATCTCGTTGAGGTCCATGAAGTGGAGAAAGCCCGCCCGGTCAGGTTCCGCAACGAAGGATTCTGCATATCGCGCCATTGTCTCCGTGAAGGGAAAGGCCTGGCTGTCCTCCATGTCCCCCGAGGACTGGTAACAGATGCCCTCGTCCTTGTCGAGATCCAAGTAGTAAACACTGCGATAATCGGAAGCCAGGGCCGTGATCATGCTGTTGGCTTTCAGGTTGGCTTCTTCCACATAGCGGTGCAGTCCGTCCCTTACTGCATGGATCTTGTCAGTGAGGGTGATGAGGCTGGCGACATTTTCCTGCAGGGGCTGATGGAGGCATTCATGTTCCCATGTGCCGAAAAATTCCCTGGTGAGGTCATTCACGTCATGGGTCAGAGCGGCAATGTCTTCCGTCATGTCCCGCAGGCGGTGCCGCAGACGGTTAGTGGCTGCCAGAATCAGCAGAATGCAGAGGATCATGGAACCGGCCATGCAGAGGACTATGGTGCGGGTCTGCTTGGCAATCTCCTCGTCATACCATTTGGCGCTGAAGTCCACAGCGACGATGCCTGCTACATTCCCCTCGGAGTCGAAGACAGGACTGTAGGCGCTGTAGAAGCGTCCCCAGGCATCGGAATAAGGCTCTTCGTCCACGGCGGGGCTGCCCAGGCTGGCACGGTAGAGGGCATCTGTGTAGACCACCGGCGATCCGAATTCCCCCGGATCCTCTATGGTGGGATCCACGGAGAAGACGAACTCCTTTTCTCCCTTGGGCTGCACGCAGTAGATGTACTCCAGGTCGATGTTGTCCTGGAAGACTGCCAGGGCATCATTGACCTGCTGGTAGTTTTCCGTTCCCTTGTCCTCCGCCTTCAGGGCCTTCAGCTTGTCTCCGTCCAGCAGGTCGGCGGCGGTGTTGGCGATGTCCAGCATGCGGTTCTGGATGAGTATTTTCATGGCGGCCTGGGATTGGCTTGTCAGCACGAACCCCAGCAGGGCATTTGCTGTCAGCAGGATCCCCAGGACAAGAGCTATGAGCATCATGGTATCGCTTGCCTGTATCTTTTTCATGCCAATCCCTCCCGGGTGCGTTCACGATATATATATATATATTATAATTTTATTCGACATGCTTCAGCGAAAATCCTGTTTTCGGTGCCTTATTGGGGAGACAAATTGCTCTCGTTCTGTCCACCGGTGAAACGGGAGCAATGGCGTATTCTTGTTATACGAGGTTCGGGAGTGTATCCATTTTTCTGGTGCAGCATGGGGCTTCATGCCTTTGGTGGAGATGGAAGAGATAGGAATAAATTCCCATACAATATCGCTTAAGAAATTGGGGGAAACTGACGATATATATGTCAGAAAGATGAAAGCCAGACAGTTCCTAAAGAAGGCTTTTGCCGGGGATTAGAGGCATGGCATCCTATGGGAATGAAGCAAAAATAACGAATATTCTATCAAAATATCGTACCGAACATGGGAGGAATTCTTGTGAAAAATGCAACGGAAAACATCAGCATCAAAGACGATAAAGTGACCATCAACAGGAAAGATCTCTATTGCCTCGCGCGTCTTCTGCAGAGCGCAATTACGCGGAACGGTCCGGAAAAGGAGTTCAATGGCTGCCAGTACTGCAAGATTCCCTGCCACAATTACGGTCGTGGGGGACGGGTGGAAAAGAGGCTCCGGGATCTCACGGGAGTCAATTTCAGCTTTATCCTGCTGGCCATGGCAGATTTGCAGAAGGAGCATCCCATCAAATATGAGACGGAATTCTGAGGAAACGAGAAGAGCGTACCGGACGTGGTACGCTCTTTTTTGGCTATGCGTCCTTGGACAGGAAGCGGGGGGCAGCGAGGAAAATCGGGCAGCGCGGTGGCGTTCCGAGGCTTTCCTTGCAGGTGGCTTCCATATCGCACCAGTCTTTTGATGCCCGGTTCTTCCAGTAGATGTTTTGCCCGTTGGATGTATAAATAAGCTCCACATCTTTCTCCGTGCCGTCTATCGGGCACAGGCAACTATAGGATAGCCTTTTTTCGGATGGATCTGCCATGCAATCGCCCTCCCTGGCAAGTCATTGCCCGCCGCAATTTTTCTTCTAAACAATAAGGTTCGTCGGACTTTCCGGAAATCCTTTTGCCTCATGGGAAAAATTTGCCGTGACGCTGCCATGCGGTTGACAAACAGGGGCTGAAATGCTATGGTAATCGTGTTGCAGGGGAACTCTTGGACGAGTTGAGAACGTAAAACCCTTTGAACCTAGCAAGCGTAGGGAGCAACCGCAAAGGGAAGCTCGCTATTTGGCGGGCTTTTTTTGTTGGCGCTGCTGCGCTTTCGCGGAGAGTTGTCAAGGAAAGTGAGGCAGGAAAGAATGACAATGGATGGAATTTTGCAGGGGATCCGCTCGGCGGTGGCAGAGGCGAGGGAAAAGGTGCCTTTGGTGCCGTCTGTCACCAATACGGTGACCATCAATTTCGTGGCGAATGCCCAACTGGCTGTGGGCGGCTCGGCTGCCATGGTCTATCTTCCGGATGAGGGGAGGAGTATGGCGGAAGTGGGGGCGGCCATGTACATCAATATGGGGACGATTCTTCCCATCTATGAGGAGACGCTTCCGGAGACAGCCCGCGTCCTGCATGAACAGGGGAAGCCATGGGTGTTGGATCCTGTGGGAATCGGCATCGGGAGCCTGAGGGAAAGGATTCTGTGCAGCTTCATGCAGTATAAGCCCGCCATCATTCGCTGCAATGCCTCCGAGGCCATTGCCCTGGCGAATCTCTGGAGGCTGGAGAGCGGCAGGGAGAAGGACGGCGTGCGCGGCGTGGACGCGACGGATTCGGTGCTGGAGGCGCGCCGTGCTGCAGTCGCCCTGGCGAGATGGACGGGCGGTGCCGTTGCCGTTTCCGGGGAACGGGATCTCATCACGGACGGGAGGACGACGGCATTTTCCACGGGAGGATCGGCTCTCATGCCGAAAATCACGGGAACGGGCTGTTCCTTGGGAGGCGTAGCGGCAGTCTATGCGGCAGTGGCATCCCCCTTCCTTGCGGCGATGACAGCATCGGCCATCTACAATCTTGCAGGACAGCGGGCAGAGGAGAAAGCAAAGGGACCCGGAAGCTTCCAGGTGCAGTTCCTGGATGAGCTGTATCTGGCAACGCCGGAGGATGTTGCGGGAAATCCCTTGGAGCTGGAGGAGGAGATCGGATGAATACTTTGATTGCAGTTGCCATTGCGCCCTGTGGGGTTGGCGAGGAGCTTTCTGCTGAAGTAGCGGAAGTCGTGCGCGTGATACGGGAGTCGGGCCTTCCTAATCGGACCACGTCCATGTTTACGGAGATCGAGGGCGAGTGGGACGAGGTCATGGACGTTGTGAAGAGGGCAACCTTTGTGCTTGCCGGGCGGGGCATACGGACGGAAGTGGTTCTCAAGGCGGATATCCGGCCGGGGCATACGGATATGATGCACCGGAAGGTCGCGAAGGTGGACGAGATACTGGAAAAATAAATGTAAGGAACTGTAGCGAAATAAACTAGGGCAGTTTCAGCAATCATTGGCAGTAGCCAGTGCAGGAAAACCATCCATTGCAATCAGAAGATGTGACAGCTGC
>CACYDT010000087.1 GCA_902773295.1 uncultured Veillonellaceae bacterium
ACTCCCTATGTCGTTTTTCGTCTTGTGAAAATGAATCAAAAATCTCAACATATAGTGCTGTTGAAGAGTTTTTCAACACGCCCTAGTATAATTCAGAATGGTTGCACTTCTGCCTTGAGGCTGCCCCAAAGCCTGTCCCAACTGACTTGTACGCACATGTTGTTCTGCACATGGATATCCAAGTCATGACTTCGTACGTGGCAAGAAAAATGCAGGCGATGAAGTCCCGGGGCTATCGGGAAAACGATTTCCTGACCGTTTTCCAGACCGAAGGGCTGGCCTTGGTCTATGGTTACGTCGATGGCAGGATTCACTAGATACCACTGTTTTTCCCGTCGCAACTTAAGCCAAGGGCCTAAAGGCGCATCATTTCCCCATCCGGCCTGAAGCGGCGGTGCTGGAGCTTGGCCCTGCCATGTTGTCGGTGCTTGGGGAGGCTGCCCCGCTTTATGGAGATCCACATTTCCTGTCTGCGGTTGGTTCGCCATGGCCGCAGACATATCCATTGGAGGCTGCTGCCCGGTCTGAGTCGGACTCATGTTCGCCACCACAGTTACGACCTTATGACCGCAACTGGTGCAAAAAGCTGCCCCGTCGATTAGGGGTTGCCCACAATTCGTGCAAAATCCAGCCATATCATTTCACTTCCTTCCCAAAGAACCTAACTCCGTGCGAAACGGTGTTTCGCACTACGCCCTTACACGAAAACTAAGCTCATCAATCGGGGCGCTGCTGCCCGGTCATCTGGCTGATCTGCCGCAAACCAGCGTTCAGCAATACCAGCGCAACGACCCAGGAAACCACGGTTGCCGTCACGCAGGAGATGTTGACGATCGATTCGGAATAGTTGAAAGCAACGTAATCCCAAGTGCCGTGTACTAGGATGGGAATGGCAAAGAATTTCAGGAAGGTCGGATGCATGAACATATCGGGAGCCATGTCGTGTGCGCCCTTGACCAAAGCCAGACCCGCACCAGTGATAGCTGCCCAGATGACGTGACCGCCTGGTGCGAAGATGGCTCTTTGGCTGATCACGCTCATCATCACATCCATCATGTTGTTCCAAGCATTGGCTTGCCCGCCCTGTCCTGCTGCCTGCAGGGCGAATTTGAAAGCGTAGCCTGCCGATTCGAAAGCGGCAAAGCCCGCGCCTACAGCGGCACCTACCAGCAAGCCGTTCAGGATGTATTTTTTCTTGACATCCCGCAGGAAGTAGGCTACAGGCACTGCCTTGCCCACCTCTTCATAAATACCAATACCCATGGCCTCTAAGATTGTTGTAGTGTTCGTCCCATCATTGAACAAGCCGCCGATGACGGGGGCTATGCCCAAGGTAACCACCAGAGAAGCTATGCCACCCACCAGAAAGATTAGCAGCACTTCATAGAAAGAAATGTTGCGCGGCGCGTTGACCTCGAAAAAGAAGAAGAGTACGGCAAAGGGTACCATGGTGGAGCCGATGAACATCAATCCTGGCAGTACGTTTGGATTCTGAAAATGGGAAGCCATGAAGAGCAGCCCGACTGTGGCGACGAGGAAAACTCCCAATATGCGGGAATACAGCCAAGGATGGGGCCAAGCTACGGAAATGGCATTTTCAGGTGGCGTCGTGCGGGCTGTGCCGCAGATGAAAATGTCTTCGGCTTCCTCGCGGGTATGGCTCTGCATGACAGTATCCACGAGATAACTCATATGGAGCTTCACAGGTTCCGTGCTGCCGGTCATCTCGTTCACCTTATCCAACAATTGCTCAATCTGGTTGCGATTATCCCTTGGCTGTTGCCAGCCTTGTGGATACCAAGTAGGAGCATACTGCTGCTCGTATTGATACCAATTGGCAGGGTAATTAGGCTGGCCGCCTTGTGGTGGATATCCATATTGCGGGTAACCTTGCTGGGGGAAACCCTGCGGAGAATTCTGCGGGGTTGCGTTTTGCTGCTGTTGTGGATAGCCCTGCGTTGGATAGCTCTGTTGCAGGGAAACTTGTGGAGGATTCTGCTGGGCTGCATTTTGCTGTTGTTGTGAATAACCTTGTGATGGGTAGCCCTGTTGCGGGGAACCCTGCGAAGGATTCTGCTGAACTGCGTTTTGCTGTTGTTGTGGATAACCTTGTGGTGGGTAGCCCTGTTGCGAGGAACCCTGCGGAGGATTCTGCTGAACTGCGTTTTGCTGCTGTTGAGGATAGCCTTGCGGCTGCTGCGTGGTAGCTACATTTTGGCCGCAGGCGGGGCAGAATGCAGTGCCCGCAGGAAGTTTGGTCCCGCAATGCGGACAAAAGCTCATGCTTGCCATGTTGTTTCCTCCTATCATGATTATTGGATGCCTTGCTGATAGGCCTTGATTGCTTGCTGAAGCTGTTGGCGCAGTTGCAGCTCAATCTGGGCGGCCTGTTGGACATCTTGCCTCATCGCTATGGAAAAGATGCAGGTCAAGCGCTGATAATCCAAGGCCAGCAGATTGTAGCCATAGGGGTCGCTTCCTTGGATTCCGTTACCTACCTCCTGGATTTCCTGGGCGAGGATACCAACCTCATAAGATACCTCCTGGCCGCCGACATTCTGCGCTTCTTGATAGAGCTGCTGGATTTGGGGCTCCAACTCGTACAGATAGTTCAGGATTACCTGACGGTTCGAGGACGAAGATCCTCCTGTTTGCGGGGAGGAAGGCTGCTGAGGCAGTGGCTGCATGGCAGGGGGCTGCTGTGTACTTGGCTGTTGTGTTCCAGGCAGTTGGATGCCTGGCTGCTGTGTGCCCGGCTGTTGGGTCCCCGGCTGTTGGGTACCCGGCTGTTGGGTCCCCGGCTGTTGGGTACCCGGCTGTTGCGTACCCGGCTGTTGGGTACCCGGCTGTTGGGTACCCGGCTGTTGCGTACCCGGCTGTTGCGTACCCGGCTGTTGCGTACCTGGCTGTTGTGGGATGGGTTGCTGCTCGTTATGGGAGCTACTGCTATAGAAGTAGAAACCGCCCAGAACAACCAGCACAGCCAGAATAATCAATGTCTTGCGGCTTTTCTTGGAGGCAGGCGGCTGACCGTAAGTGGATAATCCGTAGCCTGGCTGCTGCATCGCACTCTGAGGAAACTCCCTTACCTGCGGCATGGAAACCGTGTTTTGGCTGGCTCCTGGCTGTGGCGCTACCGCAACTACGGACGCACCGCAAACGTTACAAAATTTCGATCCATCGGGGACTTGTGCACCACATTTGTTGCATTTCGCCATGTTGCTCACTTCCTTATCCAGGTTTATTTGTGTTTTTTCTACAAGGAACCGGTCAATACACGAATTATTTGCGCACAGTTCCTGCTGTCACGACGTTCCCTGCTTTATGTATTTCCACATGAAGCAAATTTATCCTGCCACTAGCAGAACTTTTCCGATACAATTTGCCATTGGCAAAGCTTGAAATCGCGTATGTCAGCATTATCATCTGCAATCAAGATTTTCATAGCAATTCCCCCTCGAAAAATATCGTGCAAAATTTTTCATGAACCGTAACACTTTTGTCACAAATCTGTGTCATAATATAATCATCCAAAGAAGAACAGAGTTGATTAGGAGGTACTCACCATGAAAAAGAAAATCGCATCCCTTTTGGCCATGGCCACGATGCTCACCGCCGTCCCCGCCTTCGCTGCCGCTCCCGCTGCGACCGCAAGCCAGCCCTGCCAGAACATCTGCTACCTGTCCAACGATGACAGCAACGGTGGCTGGTACTGCGATGGCAGCGGCCGTTGCTACAGAACCGGCCAAGGCTCCGGCTGCGGCAGGCATGACGGCTCCTGCTGGGGTAGCAACCAGAACCAATAAATCCTGATATTTGACTTACCAAAAGCGGGCCTTTCCAAGAAGCTTCTTCAGAAAGGCCCGCTATCAGTTTCTTCGGTGTGCTCCTGAAGGGTGGCCGATGTTTTTCTGCTGCCGGCTCCGTTTTATTTTGCCGCAGGCGGCGGGGCATTGCACAGAACTTTGTAATTCTGCACCAGAACGGGTTTCCCCGTCATGCGGTAAAGAACTGCCATGGAACTTCCATCCCCATAGAAAGCGTCGCTGAACGCAATGGAGCGATGCATGTCCGAGGTGTCATCGTAGATTCCCCATCCGCCCTCACGGTATTCCTTCACGAGTTCCTGGTATTCCGAGAGAATCTCCGGGCACATGCGCTGAATCGTGGATTCCAGCAAGGGATGCGGCCTCCACCAGAGCACGACCTCCTTGCTTGCACGGAATACGGCAAGAACATCGCGGATTTTCGGCAGGAACAAATTCGTGATGCGTACGACATCCGTAACACTTGTATTGTACAGGATGACCTTCTTGCCTTCAATGATGCGCCTCCAGTCTTCCGGCAGGGAGAAATCTTCCTTCTTCAGATTCCGCACTTTGTCAATCTTCGGCGAGCCGAGTGCCAGAATATGCTTCTCCCAATAAGATCGCTCCAATGGAGTTGTTGGAGGCAATAATGCGCGGATATACGCCTCGCGCACGGCCTCTGACTGCACAATCGTCAAATTTGACAGGGCAACCCCCATTTGCTTCGCAAAACCGCCGATATAGTTGCAAACCCTTTGATTGTTGAGATCCGGCTCCGGAAATACAAAATAAGGGATGTAAACGAGCTTGTCCGTCCATTTTCTCAGATTTTTGGCATAATATTTGGGATCTATAGTAGTGATATGATTGGTGTCATCATACGGATCATGAATGATGATGATATCCGGATGCAATTTCTCAAGGTCGATGGTTCTCCAGTCAATCACGGGAACTTCTTTGGGGAATCGATCGATGTCGCAATGCTGTTCCTTGAATGTGCCATCGGGGTTTTTATCGTAATAGGGAAGCGGGACGACATAAGGGCTGCAATGCTCCTTGTCTGCCATAGCGGCCTTCCATACGCCCTCCATGCTGTCCCACATGGACGCATTGTAAGGAAGGAATACCATAGCCTTCTTGACTTCCTGTTCCTCCCGAAGCTGCTCGCATAACTGATGGATGAGACGGCTGCAGGACACGAGCTTCTTTTTATCTGTTCCGCGCTTCCTCTCCAATCGTTCCATGCTTGCAATCAAAGGATGAAGGCATTTCCGGTAGGCTGCCTGCCGCTCCGGGGAAAGATCCTTGCGGCAAATCTCCTCCATCTGACGGAATACAGAAAGATATTCGGCAATGGGACGCATTTTTTTGAGGCTTGTCGCGTTCTCGATATCCCTGCACATTTCCTCCAAAATATCCAATGTTTTTCTTTGGAACTGCTTGTCGATCACGATTCATCCCCCCATTCCAGCATCCGTTCCAGCATATTCTTCAAAGGAACAGAGGGCTTCCAGCCGATCTGCCGGAGTTTTGCCGAAGACAGGTTCAGGAAATTCGTCTTGGGGTACTGGGGCAGTTCCCTGCCTTCCACAAGAACCCGGATCCTGTCCTTTGCCACCTCATGGGCAGCCATCTCGCACAGCTCATAGACAGAGGAATAGCTGTCTTCGTTCGCTGCATTGAAGATTCCCGGATTTCCCTGATCCAGGAGGACCGCCAGGATTGCCGTGATGGCATCGCGGATGTAGAGATACGTCCGCTTGCTCTCGCCTTTGGTCAAAAGGCGGATATCCGTTCCTTCCCGGATATCGTCCAGGATTTCCTGGATGATTTTCCTCTCCTTCTTTTTCTCTCTCTGCTCCAGGCAGCCAAGCGTCTGGGAAAGGCGAAGACAACTCGCCGCCACGCCGTATTCCTTTCCGTAGGAAAGGCAAAGGCTTTCTGCCAATGCCTTGCTGATGGGATAGCAGTCCCGAAGGTTTCCGGGGGCAAGGCAGACATCCGCCTCCTCTCCCAAGGGCTTTTCCGATTGCTGGTTTCCATAAACCTCCATGCTGGAAAGGAAGACCATGCGAGCCGTTCCCTTCTCCTTTGCCACTTCCAGCATAGTTCTCGTGCCCTGGACCGTCGTCCAGATGGTTTCTGCCGGATGGCTCACCATCTTCTTGCTGTCCGTGATGCCGGCACCATGCACGATATAATCCACAGCGCCGGGAATGGATGGAAGCTCCTCCACGCTGCCGACGAGGAATCGCAGGTTTTCCTCTGCCCCTGCTTTCCTGTACATCCATTCCGCCTTTTCCCTGTCCCTCACCGGGGCAAGGATATGGATTCCCAGTCCCAGTTTCCTGTCTGCATAAAGAAGCGAACAAATCAAATGGAATCCGATGAGCCCTGTCCCGCCGGTCACAAGGATGTTCTTTCCGGATAACCGTTCCCACGGGATGAAATCTGCCTGAAGGATATGCTCCAGATCTTCCTGGAATACGGGATTCATCTTCTCAATCCTCTCTTTCTTCTGCGGTCAATCAAATTCCCTGCAATACCTGCGGACATTCCCAAGCAAGGAATACAGGTGCTTTCCGGGGCAATCGGTGCTGTTGAGATCGCAATGCCCCAGAATGGTATCCTTTCTCGTAGGATTCAGACGATACTGCATGCAAAGCCATGCTACCAGTGCATTCAGGGAATTGATCTGGGAGGCAGTGGGACGCGCCAGATTGAAATTTCCTGCCACGCAGATGCCAATCGTATTCCCGTTATGTTTCCATGCATGGGCACCTACCTGTTCCGGCGCTCTTCCCTGATCGATTTTTCCGTTTTTGTGGATAAGGTAATGGTAGCCGATGCCTGCCCATCCATTTTCCTGTTGGTGCAATCTATGGATTTCCTGGACGGTGGAATCCTTGTCCACGGAAAGTCCTGTATGATGAATGACAATCGAATCCGTCGATGACCGTTTCGCATAACTGTTAAAGTGAAGGGAACGCTTGTAAATGGTCGGTCCTCCTGCACCGGAAAAGGCCGCTTCCCCGGTTGCCGGCAACAGGAACGGAAACCCCAGCCCCAAAACCGCCGCAACAGAACACTTCAAGAATTCCCGTCGATCCATATCATACCCCTGCTTTCCAAACCTTTACTTCAAACAGCCCATGATGAGCCTCTGATTTTCCTTGACGACCTCATTTGCGCTATTGGTCACGCCTGCCTTGTAGAATTCCCTCCAGGCTCTGGCATATTCCCCTTGCCGGAGATAGGCAATACCGATGCTGGCATAAGCATTGGCAAGTTGAGGAACCAGGTCGATGCTGCGCCTGAAATCCATGATGGCAGCGAAATCCTTGCCCTGATGCAAGTAGATGTTGGCACGGTTGTACCATGCCTGGAAGAATTCCGGATCTGTCTTGATGGCCTCCGTATAGTCCAGCAGAGCCTCTTCTTGCTTGCCCATCCTCTCATAGCAGAGTGCGCGGTTGTAATATGCCTCTGCAGATACGGATTGCGCCAGAGACTCGCCGTAATCCCTTGCGGCCTCTTCCATGCGTCCCGCATTGGCATAGGCAATGCCACGCATGAGATATGCATCCGCGCTCTGCGGATTCTGACGGACTGCCTCGTCTGCCTGGCGCAGGGACTCTTCCGAGCCATCCGGCGACTTTGCCTGTCCCCAGAGATTGAGGATGTCCTGCCCGTAGTGCGTTCCGGGAACCGCCCATACCCCGTTCAGGCCTGTCCATGTCGTGATTTTTCCATAGATATCCTTGCGGTTATAGGCAATGTGGTCATATCTGGGATCCACAATATCCAGGGATGGCCTTTGGGTAGAGGCATAGGCCAGAAGGTGCTGGATATGTGCCCTGACACCGAGCTGCGCTGTCTGGAACCAGGCTCCCTTCACACGGTTGCCCACAGCACCAAGTCCGCAGAAATTGTTCTGCTCAGGAAGAACATCGCCGCCGTAGTTATAGAAGCCCGTCTCTTTGAAGGACTGGCAGAGGGCAATATCCGGCCGGATTCCTTCCCTTCCGGCTTCCTCATAATAATATCCCACCAGTTCCTCCGGTGTGCAGGTCAGCTTCGCCTTCGGGTTCTGGCTCTTCAGGAAGCGGACCATCTGCTCCTGCGTGGCCTCCGCAGGCCCCATGAGGCTGACGGAACCCGCCCGTTCCCCGGTCATGAGCAGGGGCATTCCAAGGGAGGATGCCACGACCCATTTCGTGCGTTGTACCTTGCCCGCATCCAGCTCTCCGGGCATCGCTTCCGGGAAGATGCCATCCTTCTTTTCCTGCCCGGATTCCTGCTTTTTCCAGTCAGACCAGGACAGAGCCGTGACATTCGTGCGTTTTTCCTGGACATAGCGGTAAAAGAGCCGCAGCATCTTTTCCCGCTCGCGATGCATCTGCGCATACCAGTTATCTTCCGAGCTTTCTGCGAAGAGGTCGCTGCCGCCCAAAAGATAGTGGCGTTTCACTACATCCTCCAGTGCCACATCAGAATTCCTCAGGATATCATACATGACCATGAACGTCGTGGTGCGCCCATGGCCGGCCTGGCAGTGGAAATGCAGCCAGGCATTCTCCGGAAGCGATTGGGCAAATGCCAGGAATTCCTCCACCGCATCATCCTCCGGCCAGACCATATCCGTGGCAGAGAAGCGCACATAACGGAAACCTGCAGCCTCTGCTGCCTCCCTCTCCGTCCCCGTGGATTTCGGCCGGAAGGTTTTCGGACGGAGCCTTGCCTTGTCCGCATTCCCCAAGGGAACAAAAGTCGTCTTGACCCCGCGCAGCGCCCGGATTCGTTCATTCTCATCCAGCTCTGCTTCTGCCGCATTTTTTCCCACATTCGCCCGGTTCTTTTCCTCGTACCAGCTCACCGGGATGCCATCCGCAAAACCGTGGGATTCCTGTCTCAGATCCACTAAATAGATTTTATCCGCATCCGGAGCTATCGTGCGCAGTTTGGCGTACAGCACGGAAATCCCTTCCCGGGATGGCTGGGCGCTTGCGGAAGACAGGAGGCGATCCATCTCCCGTCTCGGAGGTTCCTCCCCCACTGCCTCCCGGTGCCATGCATCGTTCGTGGTACGGAACTCCATCGTCATTTCCCTGCCGCCGTTCCCATCCAGTCGCCAGACCCCATTCGCGCAGGCAACAGAAGCAAGCGCCACCATCCATACCAGGACAAGCCATGCCATGACTTTGCATCGAATCCTCTGTTTCATCTCTATCCCATCCTTTCATGCGATTTCTGTACCCACTGCCACAAGAGCACTGCCATTCCAATGGAGGAAAGCATGATGATACCAAGACCATCCAAGAAGTTGCTCCACGGGAAAGTTCCCGCTATCATGCCCAGACTGCCGAACAAGGTCTGGACAAAATTGATCATCGAGGATGCCGTCCCCACATGTTCCTTCGTTTCCGCCAAGAGCCAATTCATGCTGAAAGGCCGGGCCACTGCGCCGATTGCCGTAAACGGCAGGAAGGACAGGAGGAAAAGTAGAGGGCTCCTATGTCCTGCCAACAGCACAAGAAAGCCACTGAGAGCGCCTACGAAAAAACAAAGACGCACCAGCGACTGCTTGGAGAGGCTCCGGCTCAAACGAAGATAGAGAAACGGACCTGCTATGGCAGCAGCGGAATTCACAGCAAAATAATAACTGTACTCCTGTGCCGACAGGGAAAACGTCTCGATGTAGACAAAGGAGGACAAGCTGATGTAAGCCATGTAGCACGTGGAAAAGAAGGAGAACATCACAAGAAGCATCATGAATTGCGTCTTCCTTCCCACAGCGGCCAAAAGGGAAAGGGAGGCCAGCACCTTGCCCTGGTAACGGCGCGCAGGGAGCAATGTCTCTGTGAGCAGCAGGGCAAGCGTCAGGTTGATTCCACCCAGTATAGACAACAAGCAAAAGGAACCCCGCCAAGAGGTAAAGGTCAGCAGGAAGCCCCCGATGAGCGGCGCCACCATCGGGGCAATCACGCTCAGAGCCTGAGTGATTGCGAGGATTTTCGTCATCACAGCTCCTCGGAAGCAGTCCTTGATCAACGATGTGGATACCGTAATGATCGCGCCGGAACCGATTGCCTGCAGGGCGCGTCCAAGGATGAGCGCATAGATATTCGGTGCCATCGCGCAAGCCAGGGAGGCTGCCGTATAAATCGCCGCTCCCGCCACAAGCACGGGTTTCCTTCCATATTTGTCGCTGATGGGGCCGAAAAACACCATGGAAACCGCGAACATGAAGAAAAAAACCGTGAGCGTCAGGCTGACCAATGCCTGGCTGGTAGAGAAATAGGTTCCCATCTCAGGCAGGGCCGGCAAGTAAAGGTCCGTAGAGAGAGGAATAAACATATTCATGAAAGCAATGAAAAAGATGATCGCCCGTGATGATAAATAACGCTGTCGGTTCATCTGGCTTCTCTCACCCCCTTTCATATTTCTCCCTATTTTATCGTATGGAAACCCATATCGTCAACGGCAAACAATAACAGACGGCATTCCATGGCAAAACGGCTGCTTCCGCAGTTTTGCAAAAGCAGCCGTCTCTCTTATTGGAACATAGATACAATCATACAGTATCTTCCTTCTCCTTGACAACGATATGAGCCTTGTTGTTAAGATAGTTGATATTGCAGCTGGAACGCGTGAAATAGAACTTCTTCTCCCCTATTTTCACACAGTTGATTTCATTATTGACATTATCCTTGTAGGATGGCTCATGTTCTTCATTCTTTGCCCTGTTCGAGAAGATTTTGTCCAGTTCCGCACAGGTAGCCTTGTCAACTTCAATAGAAACAAAAAGGCTCTTTGCAAAATCCTTTTCTTTCAGCTCCCCGTCTCTCAGGAATACGCTCTTTGTGACCTTGTTGGCCTGGAAGTCCTTAATTGGCAAATCTTTCTCAAAAGTATACGCATTGGTTCTGATCATAAAAAACATTGCCCTCAACCCTTTCTTTCCAAAACTAGTTGATTCAAAGACGACTTCGTTTCCATATTCCTTGGTATATTTCTCCCTGAATTCTGTTTTTCCTGCTAGGATGCGCCGATAAATTCCATGCCAGTTCCCGGTTCATGATGTCAGGGAGCTTGCTTCCTCAGCAATCTTGTCTAGTTTATTCCGCTACAGTTCTTTATCTGCTTTTCCCTGTCATTCCGGGGGTGGGCGCCAGAGCCGGCGCTTCATTGACCGGATTGCTTTCCGTTACAGTGGCAGGCGGCGGGGACGTTCTTTCCGGAGGGGAGGCGGAGGGAGCCGGAGTTGGTTCCATCGTCTGGGAAGGCCTGCTTTCCGTCCGGCGGTTGATGGGCTCCCGTTGTTCCGGTGTTTCCAGCACAGAATTCCTCGGAGTGTCTTGTGTGGAAGGTTTCCTGCCGATGGAGGTTTCCTCGCTTCTCCGTTCCGTACCGGGATGAGGGGTTGCCTTTCCGATGGAGGTATCATCCGATGGGACTTCCCTAGCGCTGGACGGGATGGAATTCTCGTATTCCCGCGCCGTGCGCTCGAATTTGGAACGCATGGCATTGTTCACCGCAACACCGAGGGTCTGGGCAAGCGCGAAGCGCGTCTCGCTGATATCCGGTATCCAGTAACTGATTCCTTCGATATAGAGGGGGCGCCCGGGAACCATATCGGTTTTGAGGCCGTTTTTCTGGGCCGTTTTGAGGGTGCCGATGAATTCCAGGATCTGGCGCATGGAAAGATCTGTTTTCACGGAACCGAAGACTTCCTGCAGAATCGAGGGAAGTTTCGTGATGATGGAAGGCGTGGTGACTTGTTCCATGCAGGCTTTCATGAATTTCTGCTGCCTCCGGATGCGCCCGATGTCCCCTTCCTCGTCGCGGTAGCGCACATATGTGATGGCTGTCTTGCCGTCCATATGCTGAAGGCCCGGCTTAAGGTCGATGAGGAGACCGCCATCATCGTCCCAGGGATCTTCATAATACATGCGCTTTTCTACATTGATGTCAATGCCGCCGATGGCATCGATGATCTTTATGAAGGAATTCGTGTTGATGATGATATGATAATCGATATCAACCCCCAGGAAATCCTCTACTGTCTGCTTGGTCAGGCGTTCCCCGCCATAGGCGAAGGCTGCGTTGATTTTGTCATAGCCATGGCCCTTGATTTTTACTCGTGTATCGCGGGGAATGGAGAACAAGGCTGCCTTGTCAAGGTCCGGATCGATGGTAGCGAGCATGAGGGTATCGGATCGCCCCACATCGTCCGCGCGTTCATCAACGCCCATGATCATGATGGTGGCTTTGTCTGTGGCTGTCAGAAGCCGTTCCTCTGCAGGTTTTTTGGTTTCTTTGGGCTTGTCGAGAAGGCTGGAGGAGGCGAACATCGCCCCGGCAACAGCAGCACCCAGAAAGCAGGCAAGTGCCAATACCCAAGGCCATAGAGAGCTTTTCTTGCTCTCATTCCTTGGTGGCAAGGAGGAATTATTCAAGCATCATACCTCTTTTCTGTAGATTTTGAACAGTTGTAAATACTCACATAAACTATTATTTTATACGATTTTTATGAAAAAAACAGGGAAAACAGAAACTCAGGCCATCCCCGCAAGAGTCTGGCGGGTGGATTCTGCGCTTCCCATGCGACGGACGCTTTCCCGTTCCAGGAAGAAAAAAGGAAGCTCCACTTCATTTTCCGTTGGCCGATGGTCAATGAGGTCGAGCATGCGTTGCGCAACGTTCATGCCGACAAGCTCGAAATTGAATGCTATGGTAGTGAGCGCCGGATAGACCACGGCGCCTACATCATAGCCGCCAAAGCCCGCTACCGATATTTCTTCCGGCACACGGATTTCCCGCTCATGGAAATAACGAAGGATTCCGAGGCTGATATTGTCCGTGGCTCCCACGACAACCGTGGGATTCCTTTGCAGCATATCTCCTGCAAGATTGTATGCTTCCAGGAAGCCGAAACCGGTCTCTATGAAATCGACTTTCGCCTCCGGGCGGCCTTCCATGAATGCCTCGGCAAAGCCCTTGCGGCGCTCGATTCCCACAGCCACATCCGTCTTCGTGACACCGGCGAAAACTGCATGGAAATGTCCCATCTGCCTGAGATATGCGCCCATCATGCGGCCGGCCGCTTCATCATCGATCTTCAGGCAGTTTGCATCGGGATGTTTCTGCCCTGTATAGAGAAGGGGAATGCCGATATCCTGCTGAAGGGCGATGTGCTGAGGGGTGATGGCAACGGAATCGATGATGATGCCGTCCACTCCTTGATGATAGAGACTGATGATGTTTTCCAGTTCCTTTTTCTCGTTGAGCTGGCTGACCAGCATGATGGCCTGATAGCCTGCAGGTTCCAGGATATAGCCGATTCCGGCCAGAAGCTTTCCGACGGAAACAGAGTCGATGCGCGGCAATACGAGGCCGATGAGTTTGCTCCTTTTTGTCTTCAAGCGTTTGGCAAAGAAATTTGACTTGAAACCGGTTTCACTTATGACCGAACGAATCCGTTCCGCCTTTTCGTCGCTGATATATCCCCGGTTCAGATAGCGTGACACCGTGCTCTTTGACACGCCTGCCAGTCTGGCGATGTCCTGGATCGTGACTTTGTTGTTTTCCATCCATTGCGCTCCCTTAGGTATCCGGCAACTGCCAGTCGATTGGTTCCTCCTCGTGGGCTTTCAGGAAGTCATTCACTCTGGAGAACGGGCGGCTCCCAAAGAATCCCCGCGTGGCGGAAAGAGGGCTTGGGTGGGGGGATTCTATGATAAGATGATGGGGATTGGTAATCATGGATTTCTTCCGGCGCGCCGGACTTCCCCAGAGAATGAAAGCAAGGGGTTTTTCCCTTTCGTTGAGGAGTGCGATGATCCTGTCCGTGAAGATTTCCCAGCCTTTGTCATGGTGGGAATTTGCCATGTGTTCGCGCACGGTAAGAACCGTGTTCAGCAGAAGGACTCCCTGATCTGCCCATGGCTTCAGGCATCCGTTGTTCGGTATGCGGCAGCCGAGATCGTCATGAAGTTCCTTGAAAATGTTGATGAGAGAGGGCGGTGGCTCCACTCCCGGAAGAACGGAGAAGCTCAGGCCATGCGCCTGGCCGGGGCCGTGATAGGGATCCTGGCCGAGAATGACCACCTTGGTATCCGCATAGCTCGTATAATGAAGCGCATTGAAGATGGAATACATATCCGGGTAGATGCGCCGTGTCCGATATTCCTGAATGAGGAATTGACGAAGCTGCTGATAATATGGCTTTTTCAATTCCTCGTTGAGATAGTTTGCCCAGTCATTCCTGAAAATTTCCATTCTGGCGCCTCCTTATACCAGAGACCGTGGGCAGGTAAATTTCCCTGCTCACGGGTATAGTTTCCCACCATAGGTATTTCGCACGTAATGGCAGAATGTCAATTCATATTTTGTAGTGCTATCAATGGAAGTTCGAATCTCCTTCCGATGGAATTCCCCTTCCGGTTTCCGGAAGAAGGCATCCGCTTTTCCATCAGCGTTGACATGAGTGATGAATGCCTCACGGCAATAGGGGAGAAGTTCCCGGTAAACATTCCCGCCTCCGATGACATAGGGCTCCTCTTCCGTCCGCAATGCCTGCCACAGCTCTTCCAGACTCTTCAAGGACTCAAAGCCTTCTTTTTGCAAGGTTTGACGGGAAAGAAGGAGATTCCTTCGTCCTTCCAGTGGCTTTCCAATGGATTCCATGGTGCGCCGTCCCATGATGACGGTCTTTCCCCATGTCTGCCTGCGGAAGAAGGCCATATCCTCCGGAAAGCGGAACAGGAGCTTCCCCTTGCGTCCGATCCCCCAATGGCTGTCCACACAGGCGATGAGCTTCAACGAGAAGTCCATCGGGCTTCCGAGGCAGGGCGTTACTTCTCCGGAATCCTTGCAGGTTTCTCGATGTTCTTGTATGCTCTTTCCCGATATTTCGAGATCCGGGGCAATTTCTGCCAGCGGAACCAGAACGAAAGCGCGCTCCAGCATATATGGGTGGGGAAGGCGCAGCTCTTCCGACTGACAGGAAACACCGGGGATATGGAGCAGGTCGATATCGATGGTCCGCGCCCCCCAATGCTCGTGCCGCACGCGCCCCATGAGTTGCTCGATGTGCTGGCATCGTTCAAGAAGCTTCAGAGGAGAAAGATCCGTGCGAAGTTTGGCTGCGGCGTTTACGAAGGGGGGCTGGTCTGTCTTGCCCCAGGGAGCTGTCTCAAAGAAACCGGAGATCCGAAGGACTTCGATGCCGAGTTCTTCATGAAGGCACTCCAAAGCCTGCCGGAGAGACTTTTTTCGTTCGCCGAGATTTGCTCCAAGGCTGATATAGCAGTCCATTTCAGCGTTCTCTTTCTATCGTCACGGAGGCATACCGGAATTTCCCATGGATCGGTGCATTCGGTTTTTGTAGGGAAACGCAGACGGATTCTGCCATGGGATAGTTCATAAGCAATTTGTCGGCAATGGCTTCTGCAACGCTTTCTATGAGATTTCGCGGAGTGCCTTCCACGATGGAGCGCACATCCTCGAAGACGGAGGCATAGTTGACGGTATCCTCCAGTGCATCGCTTTTTCCGGCTTTTCTGAGAGAAAGCTGCAAAGAAACATCCACGAAAAAGAATTGCCCCTTTTCCCGTTCCTCCGGGCAGCATCCATGATATCCATAGAATTCCATGCCTTTGAGTTCGATTTTGTCCATGTTCTTGCTCCTCTGTCAAGGGATTGGTGTAGGTTCATCAGTTCCGAGAATGAGATCCGCCATGCGAGCCATGCGGCAAATAGATTTTACGTCGTGAACCCTGAGGATATGGCAGCCGGATTGGATTCCTAAAACGCAGGCCGCCCCTGTGGCCTCCATGCGCTCCTCTGTCGGCAGGCCGAGGAAATGGCCGATGAAGCTTTTGCGGCTCACGCCCAAAAGAAGGGGATAGGCTCTGCTGTCAATCTGTGCAAGTTCCGACAGGCGGCGGAGTACTTCGATATTATCCTGCTGGCTTTTGCCAAAGCCGATTCCCGGGTCGAAAATGATATGTTCTGGGGGGATTCCTGAGGTTTCCGCTATTTTCAGTGACTTTCGAAAGAAACTTTTGATACTGTCCAGGATATCTCCATGGCACCGGTCATCGGATCTGTTATGAGTGACAACGACCGGGAGACTGTATTCTGCCGCAACCGCAGCCATACGTCCAGGCTCTTTGTCGTATTGGAGTCCCCAGATGTCGTTGAGGATATGCACCCCCATGGAGGCTGCCATGGCTGCTGTCTCTGCCTTGAAAGTGTCCACGGAAACAGGAAGAGGACATTCCCTGAGGACTGCTTCGAGGAAGGGACGGAGGCGTTCCTGTTCTTCTGCGGCGCTCATTGGCTGAAAGCCGGGACGGCTGGACTCTGCCCCGATGTCGATGATATCCGCCCCATCCTTTACCATTTCTTCCATATGGAACAACGCTCTGTCCGGATGGTTCCATTTTCCTCCGTCGGAAAAGGAATCCGGCGTTACGTTCAAAATCCCCATCATCAAGGTACGTGTCCCTATTTCCAGAACCTTGCCATCCCGGAACGTATATTTCCTTCTCATTCTCTGTTTACTTGTTTTCCTTTCCCAGCAGGTTCCATGCCTGCTGACGCAAAGCGGGGTTCTCGCGGAACCGCCCGGTATTGCACGATGTAACGGTGCGAGTGCCGTGGGCAAGATCTCCGCGCATGGTCATGCAGAGCTGTTGTGCCTCCACAGCCACGAGCACTCCCGGAGCAAGCAGGTCTTTGGCAATGGCTTCGGCAATTTCCCCGGTCATGCGTTCCTGGAGCTGAGGCCGATGGGAGATGATTTCCACAAGCTTCGCAAATTTGCTGAACCCGGCCACACCGCAGGGGGCAGGGAGATAGGCGATATTTACCTCGCCAAAGAAGGGGACGAGATGATGTTCGCACATGGAATAGAAAGGGATGTGCCTGACAGCTACGATGCCATCAGCTCCCGGTCCCGCATCAAAAGTCTCCCCCCAGATATCATGGGTTTCTTGTCCTACACCATCAAAGAGCATCTCGTACATCTTCGCCACGCGTTCCGGCGTTTTTTCCATGCCCGCCGCTTTGATGTCGATTCCCAATGCTTCCAGGAAACTCCGCATTGCCTGGACTGCTTTGTCATTCATCCTGAGCCTCCGTTTCTATACTCGTGAGCAGGAAAATTTCCCTGCCAACGGCATAATCATAATCCTGTTTGTATTATAACGCCGTTGCGATGCGAAAGCTAGCCCCCTATGGAGATTCAGGTTTTAAGGAACTGCCCATAAATACATTTTAGATTTGACTTGTCTAAATCTCCATACGCGTCGTTGTCGGTCGGACAATTCTTCGCCATCGTCTCAGAATTCTCGCTGACGGATGATGATGAATGGCCGGGAACCCTTGATATTACTGGGTTTCTTTTTTTAGTCTTTGGCAGGTATTTGCTGTAATTTTCAGTTTTTTACCCTGATAAGGCACATTTTCCGGGGAAGATTCTTTGTCACGCTTGGGAAAAATCCGGCATTTTATGGTATACTTGAAACCAAGGGAAAACCCCAAATTTCATAAAATGTACGTGTTGAATGGACATCTTGCGCGGTGTAGGATTTTGTGCGCAGTTTTCCGATTAAATCAGTGTTTCCTTAGATACCCTATCCCTATCATCTCTTTACGGAATTCAAAGGCTTATCCACGGCATCATTGATTCAGGCTGCCTGAAAAAGCTCATGCTTTGGAAAATTGCTCTATTACGCAGGAATGTTTACGTGAATCCTTTCCATAGCTGATGCCCACCAGCAGAATCTTTCCTGTGTATTCCGCAAGAGTTTTTGGATATGCCTTTTCTTTAATCTGCTTGATTGCAGTATCTGCGCCCTTATCCCATTTCAGTTCCAAAAGAAGGGCCGGCAGATCAGCATACCGTTGCCTAGGCAAAAAAATCAAGTCGGCAAAGCCCTTGCCTGTAGGAAACTCCCTGACCATGGCATATTTCTGCCGTGCTGTGTAATAGGCCAGAGAAAGCGTATAGGCCAAGGCATTTTCATCATTGTATGTGAGATGACTGGTTTCCATATGTGCTTCCTCGATGCCGTGGGCTACAGCTTCTGCATTCATGGACAGTGTGGCAGCAAGAAGGTCATCTGATGCCTTGACTGCTCTGGCTACAATCTCCCATCCGCCTGCCCTTATAGCATTGGCATACTCTTTTCGTATCTCCTGATTGGGAATGAACACGCTTGCCGTATCGTAATCATAACCAAGATAGCCCAAATGCACCAACAGGGTCAGTACATCATCCTTATCATGGAAGGTAGTCATATCGTTAGCAAAATTTGCGATATCTATCTTCCTATGCTCCCCTGACATCAAGGAAATGATGGATTCCCTCAGTCCGTCATAGTTCATGTCAATGTAAACTTTCAGTGCCTCAAAGGTTTCGGTCTGATTCCAATAGGTGCCATACTTGTGCGACATCATGCTCTGGACAACGGAACGCGGACTATAGATAGAGCCTACCTCGTTGAAGTGGTATCCATCATACCACGTCTTGCATTCATCAAAATCCATTCGATAAGCTTCACAGAGTTCCTTCACTTCCTGTTCGGTGAAACCAACGTATTCAGCCAAAGGTCCTGCATCCGTCATGGAAAACTCACTGAACATATTCAGTGCTGAATGCGTGCCATATTTTTTGATAGGAAGGATGCCCGTCATGTAAGCAAGACCAACATAAGCCTTGTCCTTCAGCCATGCCCGCAAAAAATCAAGATATTTGTTCTGCCAATCCTGATGTTCCCGGTACTCACGAAAAATACAATCCCATTCATCAATCACAATGACAAACAGGCGCTTGGTATCGGCATAAATATCCGCCATGACATCCATCAAATCTTCCATGTCAAAATATCTTCCGTTAGGATATTCTTTCAGTAGGTCATACAGGAGGCGTTTTCTCAGCATATCGAGCAGATGCCCTATATCCTTTGCACGACTGAGAAAGTCCTGCATGTTGATCTGAATGACATCATACTTTCCTAAGTGTTCAGAAAAGCCAGCATTATGGGAAACACTCATTTCTTGAAAGAGAGTTTGCGCTGTGGTTGTACGATCATAATAGGCTGAAATCATGTTGGCTGCCATGGATTTTCCGAATCTTCTTGGGCGACTGACACAGACAAAACGATTTTCGGTATCAAATACTTTATTCAAATAGGAGATAATGCCGCTTTTGTCCACATAAATCTGGGAGCGGTATCCTTTGCGGAACTTATCATCACCGGGATTCAGGTATATACCCATGGCATAAATTCCGTTACTGAAAACTTATAAAAAGCTATACATTTCGTAAGAAAAGCTAACTTTTACGTTTCATTCCTCATTTCTTCCCACAAAG
>CACYDT010000088.1 GCA_902773295.1 uncultured Veillonellaceae bacterium
CCGGCGGGTTTCTTTACGGGAGATCCTCTCTTCCATGTCATGGCCGGAGGACTCATGCTTGGCGCCTTCTTCATGGCGACGGACATGGTGACGGTTCCCATGACGGTCAAGGGGCAGATCATTTTTGCCGCAGGAGCGGGAGCGCTCACGGTGCTCATCCGTCTCGTGGGCGGCTATCCGGAGGGAGTCTGCTATTCCCTGCTTCTCATGAATGCGGTGACTCCCCTGATTGACAGGCTTGTAAAGCCCAGGATGTTTGGTACAAAGGAGGAGAGATTGTGATGGACGCACATGTAGAAGCACATCTGGAAGCCGTTGACGATTCCAATTCTATTTTCCGCATCGCTTCCAATTTGATTGCGGCCTGCTTTATTTCCGGCTTGGTCATTGGAGCGGTTTACTACTTCACGGCTCCTGTGGCGGCAGAAAAAGCAGAGCAGATGAAACAGGAATCCATGCGGGAACTGGTGGCGGATGCGGAGGATTTCCAGCCCGTTGCCGGACATGAGGGATGGTTTGCTGCCCGGAAGGCAGGCTCCACGGTTGCCTATATCGTGCCAAGCGAGACCAAGGGCTACGGCGGCACCATCAAGATGCTGGTAGCTGTGACGGCAGAGGGCAAGGTCGTGGATTACTCCATCCTGGAGCACAATGAGACGCCGGGTCTTGGGGACAATGCACAGAAACCGGCGTTCCGCAACCAGTTCAAGGAGAAGGATGCCGCCCATCTGGCGGTGGTCAAGGATCCTTCCAACACGGAGGATATCCAGGCCATGACGGGGGCGACCATTTCCTCCCGCGCCGTGACCCTGGGAGTCAGGCAGGCCGTGGAGGAAGTAACGGCCTTTGACGGAGGAAAATGATATGAAGGAACATTGGAAAATTTTCAGCAAGGGACTCATTGAGGAGAATCCCATCTTCATTCTGGCGCTCAGCCTTTGCCCGGCGCTGGCTGTCACTACCACGGTGGTCAACGGCCTCACTATGGGACTTACGGTGACGTTTGTCATCACGACCAATAACGTAGTGGTTTCTCTCGTGCGTCATTGGGTGAACCCCAAGGTGCGCGTCCCGGTCTACATCACATCCATTGCTACCATCGTCACAGTAGCGCAGCTTGTCCTGCAGGCATATTTTCCCGTGCTTTACAAGGCTATGGGCATCTATCTCGCCCTTGTGGTCGTATTCGCTATCATTCTCGCGCGGGCAGAGGTATTTGCATCGAAGAACGGCGTTTTGAAGTCTTTCTGTGACGGTTTCGGCATGGGCTGCGGTTTTACCCTTGCCATGCTGGTCATCTCCGTCATCCGCGAGCTTATCGGTGCAGGGACGATCCTGGGGATACCGGTTTTCGGGGAATCCTACAGCCCCATGCTCATGATGGTCCTGCCTCCGGGAGCCTTCATTCTCATCGGCTATCTGGTGGCGGGAACCAAGACCTTGCTGGCCAAGCGTGAAGCGGCCCGCCGCGAGCAGGAGCGCCTTGCGAAGACCAGCCTTGTGCAGGAAAGGGAGGTGCTGAACTGACATGGCAGACTATCTTGCCCTGTTTGTCGGGGCTGTGATCATCAACAACTTCGTTTTGACGAAATTCCTCGGTCTCTGCATTTTCTTCGGCATTTCCAAGAACCTCAGCGCTTCGGTTGGTATGGGCATGGCGGTGACTTCCGTCATGACCATGAGCTCCATCCTGGCCTGGGTGGTCTACTTCTTCGTTCTCCAGCCCCTGGGACTGACCTTTCTCACCACCATTGTTTTCGTCGTGCTGACTGCCAGTTTCGTGCAGCTCCTGGAGCTTGTGATCAAGAAGCAGGCTCCAGCGCTCTATAACATGTGGGGCATCTACCTTCTTCTCATCGCCACGAACTGTATCGTTCTGGCGGTGCCGATTCTCAATGTGGAGAACAGTTACAGCTTTTTGAAGAGCATCGTTTTTGCCATCGGATCCGGCATCGGCTTTGCACTGGCGCTGATTCTTATGGCATCCTTGAGGGAGAAGCTGGCCTATGCGGATGTACCGAAGCCCCTGCAGGGCATCGGAATCGCATTTATTCTGGCGGGAATGCTTTCTCTCGCATTCCTGGGCTTTTCGGGAATGCTTTGACGGAGGTCGTTGACGATGAATACACCGGTAATGATTGTTGTTGTATTGGTGGGGGTAGGAGCCTTCTTTGGCATCGTCCTTGCCATGGCGAACAAGAAGTTTGCCATGGAGGCCAATCCCCTCATCGAGGAAGTGGAGGATATCCTCCCGAAGGGGCAGTGCGGTGCCTGCGGCTATGCGGGCTGCGCCAAGTATGCAGAGGCCGTGGTGGAGGATCCGGCGGTGCCGCCGAACCTCTGCGTTCCGGGAAAGGCCGCCGTGGCACAGAAGGTGGCGGAGCTCACCGGGAAAAGGGCGGAGGCGACGGAGCCGAAGTATGCTTTTCTCAAGTGCCGTGGAACGAAGACCGCTGCCCTTGTGACAGCAGAGTATGAGGGGGTTCCGGACTGTGCGGCGGCAAAGCTCATCCTTGGAGGCCCCAAGGGCTGCAAGTTCGGCTGCATCGGCTTTGGCAACTGCGTCAAGGCATGCCCTTTCGGCGCCTTGTCCATGGGAGCAGACGGGCTTCCCGTGGTGGCGAAGGACATTTGCACGGGTTGCGGCAAGTGTGTCCAGACATGTCCGCAGTCCATCATCGCCCTGGAGAGCTTCGAGGCTCCCGTGGAGGTGGCATGCAGTTCCCATGACAAGGGGGCAGTTGCCCGCAAGCTCTGCAAGAATGCTTGCATCGGTTGCGGCATGTGCATGAGGAATTGCGCCCATGGCGCTATCAAGCTGGAAAAGAATCTCGCAGTGGTGGATGCCGAGATCTGCCGCGAATGCACGGAGGCTGCCTGTCTCGCCAAATGCCCCACCAAGGCGATCGGGGATATCGTGAACATCCATGCTATGGCAAAGACGGCATAGGCGGGATGCATCATGTCATTTGAGATGTTGGAACTAAAGGAACAAGGAATCAGGGAAAGCCTGCTGGCGGGGATTGCATCCTACCGCCGGCAGTATCCCTGGACAGGAGCGCGGCCCATTGCGAGGCCGCGCTATCCCTATTTTGGGAAGGAAATTCTGGAGCAGGCGATTGCCGCGCTTCTCGCAGGGGAGAATCTTCTTCTGGCAGGTCCGAAAGCCACGGGGAAGAATGTCCTGGCAGAAAACCTTGCCATGCTATTCGGACGTCCTGATTGGAACATTTCCTTTCATATTAATATGGATGCCTCCTACTTGATCGGCATGGATACCTTCACCGGAGGCGAGGTGCGCTTCCGGCCGGGACCTGTCCATAGCTGCGCGGCTCAAGGCGGTTTCTGTGTCCTGGACGAAATCAACATGGCGCGGAACGAGGCCATGGCAGTACTGCATTCCCTGCTGGATCATCGCCGTATGCTGGACGTGCCGGGATACGATCGCATCGCCCTGCACCCTGCGGCCAGATTCATCGCAACGATGAACTATGGCTATGCCGGTACGAGGGAACTGAATGAAGCGCTCTTGTCCCGTTTTGTCGTGATTCAGCTCCCGGAACTTTCCGAAGGAAACTTACTAAAGTTACTTTCTTATGAGTTCCCGAGATTGAAAAGGGATGCGGCAGCCATGTTTGCGGGGCTCTTTCACGATTTGCAGCAAAAATGCGACCACCGGGAAATCTCCGGGAAAGCTGTGGATCTTCGGGGGCTCCTGGATGCTCTGCGCCTTGTGCGCCTTGGCCTCGACGTGCATCCTGCCGTCGCTATGGGGATCTCGAACAAGTGCCAGGATCCGGAGGAGCGCATGATGGTGGAGGACATCATCGACCTGCATCTGCCGAAGAGCATGGGGATGCCGCAGGTGTTTGAGGATTAGCGATGGAAGATCTTCAAGGAAAAAACGCACGTCGGCGACGTGCGTTGAATATGGTATGGACGGCGGCAGGGGATTACGGTTTTCAGCCGGAGTTCATGGCGTTTTATCGGGATGGTGCCCCGGATATTTACCTGAATTCCGTGGTGGGCTTTGTGCATCGTCATTACGATTCGGAAAAGCTCTCTTTCTATCTGCACAGCTTCGACGATTCCCTTCTGCGGGATATCTTCACGGATCTTTTTTGGATGGGACTGGAACAGGCGGTATTTGAAAGGGAATCTCCCTCGCGTCCCGTGCTGATGGAGCTTCGTGCGGAGCATGCCCGTCGATGGCTGGAAGATGATATCGACCTTTCCATGCAGCAGCTCATGATGCGGAACGAGATTGTCCACAGCATGAAGGCGACCCGGTGCCATGAGATACTCGGGGAGCCGACGGGGCTTCGGAACCCTTGGGACAAACGTCTCTATGAAGCCCTTCGCTTTTCCGGGGGCATGGGGACGGAGGAGATCATAGAGGCCATGCAGGGGCTATGGAAGCGATTTTTTCTCTTCCATTTCACGAACTTGCAGAGGAAAGAGTTCCATGTTCTTCTCGGTTCCCGGTGGACGGCATTTCTCCGGAAATGGCTGCCCATGCAAAGGGAATCCGTTGACCATTCCTCCCTGCTGGCCAATCCTCTTTGGGCAGAGGAACAGGGGGCAGGGCATGGGGGCATGGAGGAGCAAATAGGGGGAGGAAGCCGTCCGGTGAAAGAGGAGGAACTCCGAAGACTCTTTGGAGCCTCTCTTTTCAGCAGGGCAAAGGTGAATCGCATCGAGGAGGAAGTCTGCCGCGACGGGCATGAGGGCATCCGCCTTTGGTTTGGCGCAGGGGGCGGCACGGCACAGCCGCAGAATCTTGCATGGTATGCCGCGCATCGGGCAGAGTACCGGACGGGCATTGCGCGCCTTCGGGAGCATCTTAGAAACTGTCTGGCTGTGTACCGCCAGCCCATGGAGCTTTCCGCGCGGCATGGGTTCCTGCGCCCCGGCGCGGTTTGGAGAGCTGTGCGGATGAAGGATACAAGGGTGTTCTCTTCCTGGGAGGAAACCGCTTATGGTGATGTGTCCCTGCTGCTTCTGCTGGATGCTTCTTCTTCCAGGGAGGCGCAGCAGCCGTTGATTGCAGGTCATGCCTATGCCATTGCGGAAGGAGTCCGTCAGGCGGGGATTCCCATCGCCGTCGCTTCCTTTTGCAGCCTTTGGGGCTATACCGTTCTCCGGCTCATGAAAGGCTTCGGCGGGAAGGAGGCAAACGGCATCTTTCGCTATGCCGCCCAAGGATGGAACCGCGACGGGCTTGCTCTTCGCGCTGTTCCGGAACTCATGGAGGAAGCTCCGGGGCGAAAGATGGTATTGGTTTTGACGGATGCCTATCCCAGCGATGAGGCAGACATCCCGGCTCATGGGACGCATCTTTCCAAGCGTTATTTGCAGGAGCCTGCCGTAGAGGACACGGCCAAGGCCGTCCGTGAGCTGCGAGGCCGGGGAATCCGGGTCATTGGCCTGGTGAACAGCGTGTTCTCCGCAGGCATCGTCGATGATTATGCCCAAAGAATCTACGGCCGGGACCATATTCGCATCTCCAGCATTCCGCAGATTGCCGATGTAGTGGGAGAAGTGCTGGAACGGGAGATTCGGGCGGCGTCTTCGTAAAAAGCAGAATTGGATGGGCGCTATACAAATAGCCCGTCTTTTTTTGTTGAGGCAAGCTGAATTATCCAATGCGGCGTAAAACCCCGAGCTTTAGCTCTGGGGATATAAGCCGCGTCCTGCGAATTTACGTAAGTAATTGAAGCAGG
>CACYDT010000089.1 GCA_902773295.1 uncultured Veillonellaceae bacterium
CACAACCGGCACAGGCCATAGCGGCAGCGTGGTGGCGGAGCTGCAAAGCCACCCGGACAAGTATCCTCGGGTCATCCCCCTGGGCTCCGACGGCACATTAAAGATCACAAAAAGCAACTTCCGCGACAGCCTGAAACAGTTGCTTGCGGAGAACTATATCGCGGCCTAATGCCTTGCTTCTTGAAGAACAAGCATGAGCATGGTAAAATATTGTCAAATAATCAAGAGCGCTGTGTTTGTTGAGGAGGATCGCCGAATGCCCCTGCCTATTCCAAAGAATCAGATGACGGAAGAGGACATCAAGCTCAATTTCATCACGCCCGCCCTGCTGAACCGCGGCTGGCAGGACAGGATCACCATGGAGACCGCCGTCAAGTTCACAAACGGCAAGGTGAATCTGAAAGGAAATCTTGTTGTGCGGGAAACGCCGAAGAAGGCGGATTACATTCTATATGTATGCGCCAACAAGCCCATCGCCATCGTAGAGGCAAAGGATAACAATCATTCTGTTTCCTTTGGGTTGCAGCAGGCGAAGGAATATGCGGAAAAACTGGATCTGCCTTTTGCGTATTCTTCTAATGGGGACGGCTTTGAAGAATACGACTATCTGACAGGGCTGGAACGAACGATTCCCCTTGATGCGTTCCCAACCCATGATGAGCTCGTTGTCCGGTACTATCGTGAGATGAACAAGGGTGCTGGTATCACAGAATTGGAAAAGAAGATGCAGGACCAGCCCTATTACTCATCCCAGGATACGTTTGCGCCTCGTTTTTACCAGCGTATTGCTGTAGATCGTACTCTCGACGCCATTGCTCTCGGCAAGCAGCGTGTTCTCCTTGTTATGGCCACAGGCACCGGCAAGACCTATACTGCTTTTCAGATCGTGTATCGCCTTATCAAATCCGGCCTTAAGAGCAGGATCCTCTATCTGGCAGACCGGAATATCCTTGTTGATCAATCTATAGAGCAGGATTTTAAGCCGCTTGCAAAAACGATCCATAAAATTGACTACAGTGAGGACATCAAGGTTCCGGGCAAAATCCTTAGCCATGAGGTCTATTTTGCATTGTATCAGCAGCTTATCGGCGATAACGATGAAAAGCATTATGCGGAGCTCTTTCGGCCCGGCTTTTTCGATCTTGTCATTGTGGATGAGTGCCACAGAGGGTCCGCAAAGGACGACAGCAAGTGGCGTGAGATTTTGGACTACTTTTCTAGTGCCACGCAGATCGGCATGACAGCTACGCCAAAGGAAAACAAGTATGTCTCCAACTTGAATTACTTTGGTGAACCAGTATATACCTACAGTCTCAATGAAGGAATTGAGGATGGCTTCCTCGCCAACTTTAAGGTTATTGAGCCGCGCATGAACATCAGTGACGGCTGGCGGCCACACAAGGGGCAAACCGATATCAATGGCATTGAGATTGAGGATCGCATTTACAACAACACCGACTACGACTATAACATCATTATCGAGGATCGAATCCGGGAAGTCGCCAAGAATATCACGGACTATCTCAAGAGTACGGGCAGAATGCAGAAAACCATTGTGTTTTGTGCAAACGAGGATGCCGCTGAGCGCATGCGCAAGGAACTGGCAAACATGAACAGCGACATGATGCAGGAGCATCCCGACTATGTGGTGCGCATCACCGGGTCTGATGAGTACGGTAAGGGAAAATTGGATTATTTCATTTCCATCGGGCAGAAATACCCGGTCATCGCCACGACATCGGAATTGCTGTCTACCGGCGTGGATACCAAGACTGTAATGCTCATTGCCATCGATAAGAATATCACGTCCATGACCGCATTCAAGCAGACGATAGGGCGTGGGACCCGTATCGTTGAAAAGGTAAACAAGCTATCCTTTGTCGTTATGGACTTCCGGGGTGTCAGCAGATTGTTTGCCGATCCTGACTGGGATGGTCCCATTGAAATTGATCCGGACTTTGTTCCCAGCGGGCACAATGACCCAGATGCCCCACCCACCGACCCGAGCACTCCACCGGATGATCCGAACGATCCCCCCGACACTCCACCGGATGACCCTCCCGTCGATCCGCCCAAACGGTATAAGCCGGTCGTGGACAAGGAGGGCTGTACGGTCGTAGTTATCCAGAAAACGGTCTCCATATATGACTCGCAGGGCAAGCTCCTTCGTCAGGAAAGCATCATCGATTATACAAAAACCAACATTCGAGGAGAGTACGGTTCTCTGGATCAGTTTATCCGCTATTGGTCGGGGTTGCAGAAGAAGGAAGTCATTTCACAGCTGCTTAAGGAACGCGGCATAGACCTTGAAGCGCTGAAGAGGGATCAGAACATGGAGGATGTGGATGATTACGATTTCATCTGCCATGTGGCCTTCGACCAGAAGCCGTTGACCCGCGCGGAGCGGGCTGGCAAAGTTAAGCGCAGCAGCTTTTTCGGTCAATATAGCGGCCCCGCCCGAGAGGTGCTGGAAGCCCTGCTGGATCGGTACATGAATCTTGGCATCTCTGAAATGGAGAGTACCGAGATATTGAAACTAGATCCGTTTGCCAAGTATGGAAAGCCTGCAAAGATCGCCGGCCTGTTCGGTGGTCCGGAAGGGTACTATAAAGCGTTGCACGATCTGGAAGATGCGCTGTACCAAATTGCGTAAAGCACATGGAAAGAGGATATCTTTATGAGTAACTTGAGCGGGTTTGTGAAAAGCCTCCGGGATATCATGCGCATGGATTCCGGCATCAGCGGCGATGCGCAGCGCATCGAGCAAATATCATGGATGCTGTTTCTCAAGATATACGACGCGAAGGAAGACGACTGGGCCTTCGATGACACGAACTACGTTTCCATTCTGCCTGAGGCGTTTCGCTGGCGCAATTGGGCGTCTCTGGATGCGGAAGGAAAGGGCATGACCGGCGACACGTTGCTGGACTTCGTGAACAATAAGCTGTTTCCCGTGTTGAAGGGCACTGACCTGAAGGGCAGCGACGGAACCGTTATTACGCCGGGCATCAAAGTGACAGCCGACACGCCGATCAAAAAAGCGATCGTTCGCGCTGTGTTTGAGGACACCAACCAGTACATGAAGGATGGCGTCCAGCTGCGTCAGGTAATCAACGTGATCGATGGCATTGACTTCGGCTCCTATGAGGAGTCCCATGCCTTCGGCGAGATCTACGAGAGCATTCTGAAAGAGATGCAGAGCGCAGGCTCCGCTGGTGAGTTCTATACCCCGCGAGCCGTCACGGATTTCATGGCGCAGAGGATCGATCCGCAGGTAGGAGAACAGTGCGCCGATTTTGCGGCCGGCACGGGCGGGTTCCTTACCTCCTGGTTGAAGGTTATGGAGCCAAAGCTGAAAACGGATGCGGATCGGAAGGCCTTTGACGCATCCATCCATGGCATGGAGAAAAAGCAGTTTCCCTATACCCTTTGTATCACCAATATGCTCCTGCATGGGATCGACAACCCCGATATCAAGCATGGGAACAGTCTCAGCCGCAATATTCTGGACTATACCGATGAGGACAAGTTCGATTGCATTCTCATGAATCCTCCCTATGGCGGGAGTGAGAAAAACGATATAAAGAGCCATTTCCCGGCAGAATTGAGAAGCTCCGAGACCGCGGACCTGTTTATGGCGGTCATCATGTACCGTCTGAAGAAGGGCGGCCGGGCGGCCGTCATCCTGCCCGACGGCTTCCTGTTCGGCACCGACAACGCCAAGATCAACCTGAAAAAGAAGCTGCTGTCCGAGTTCAACCTCCATACGGTCATCCGCATGCCCGGCAGCGTCTTTTCGCCCTATACCTCCATCACCACCAACATCCTGTTCTTCGACCGCACCGGCCCCACCAAGGAGACCTGGTTCTATCGCCTCGATATGCCGGAGGGCTACAAGCACTTCTCCAAGACCAAGCCCATGAAG
>CACYDT010000090.1 GCA_902773295.1 uncultured Veillonellaceae bacterium
AGACCGTTGAAATTTGCCGTAGGCAAAGCTTTTACGGTCTCTGCATATACCGTGGGCAGGTAAATTTTCCTGCTCACGAGTATAGAAGCGGGAGTCTCAGTCCCCATTCGCATCGGATAAAATAGGCCATTTGGCCTGTAGGATTCTTTTGATGTATGTCGAAACTGGTATATTAATGTGGTTGTTCATAGGTGTCAAGGTTTTGTTGGGATATGGCCTGGAAGGAGGCGGTTGGGGATGCGGCACGGATTCGCGGGGATATTTCTTTCGCTGTTCCTGTTGTGCATGGCGTTCCTTTTGGGCGGCTGCGGCAAGCAGGAAGAGCCCAAGGCAGCAGGGAAGGAATACGAGAAAGTGCGCCTTGTGATGACCATGAACGGGACTGACATCGGCATCGAAACCTTGACGGCACGACGGTTTTCGGAGCTGGTGGCGGAAGAATCCGGCGGCAATGTCCGGATTGAGGTCTACCCCAATGACGAGCTGGCAGGCGGCAATACCAATGAGGGCGTTCGTCAGGTGACGGAGGGTGCGGTGGATATGGGAGCCTATGTGTCCGGCACTATGTCCCTGCTGGATGCGCGATTGGAAGTCGCAACGATTCCCTGGACTTTTTCCAGTTATCGGGAAGCCAGAAAGGTCATCGACGAGACGGGAGGCGCCTATTACGAGAAGATTCTTGCCAAGCATGGCTTGGTGTATCTCGGCTCCACGCACAATGCCATGCGGCAGTTCACCAGCAACCGCAATCCCATGCGGACGCTGGAGGACATCCGGGGCATGAGGATCCGTGTGCTGGGGGGCGAAGTCTACCGGAGCTTCTTTTCGGCCTTGGGGGCGGAGCCGGTCCTTCTGGGCTGGAGCGAGCTTGCCATTGCCCTGAGGCACGGGGTGATCGATGGGCAGGAGAATGGTTTCTTCCTCATGAATTCCGCTCATCTCAATGAATACCAGAAATATATGACGGTCTGGAATTATCTCTATGAGAACTATCTATTCGTCATCAACCGGAAGGTCTTCGAGCAGCTGGACACAAAGACCCAGATCCTGCTCCGGACGAAGATGCGGGAGGCTTGCGAATGGAGCCGGGATTACCTGGAAAACCAGGAGAAGATGATCCGGGCGGACTTCGCCGCCAAGGGGCTGGAGATTATAGAGCTTACCCCGGAGGAGCTCGCACCCTTCAAGGAGAGAGTGGCACCTCTGCGGGAAAAGTTGAAGGCAAAGTATGGAGAGGAAGCATGCAAGGCTTTTCAGATCGATGAGAAACGGGAGGAGGATGGCTCTTGAGCAGGGGAGTATATCGTTTTTGCCTCTCGGCACTGTTGTATTGGGCATGCACGGTCTATGATGGCCGGGTCTTCGTTTTGCCCGATGAAGTGATCCATCTCTCCGTTTTCCTGCCGCCTATTCTGGGGCTGATGTGGGGGCCTCTGGCGGCGGCGGGGGTGTATGTGGGATCCGTGTTTTCCATGCCGGAGGTGATGGGCTTGTTCGCCGGGGCGGATGCGTCCCCGGAGTTCCGGTTGGTTCCCGTGAGATGCCTCTGGGTTTTTCTGGCGGGCTATCTGCCTTGCTTTCTCTGGCATAAATGGAGGCTTCCCCCCGGGGAGCCGCCATTTTCCCTGCAGACCGGGACATTGGGAAAGCTGCTCCTGATTTTCCTGATGACCTTTTTGGCGACCTCGGTGCTGCGTATGCTGACCGCTACGGAAGCGGAGCTTTCGGCAGCTGGCGGATGGATGGGGCTGACTCATGCTTTCAGGGGCGTGGAGTTTGTGGCGGCCTGTTTCTTCCATGATTTTTTTGTGGCGATTTTCTTTGGCATTGTCTGGTTTTTCTTTCTGGTCAGCAACGACTATGGCTTTTATTGCCGGACAGGGGAGAAGGCGGAGGAAGGGCACCAGAAGGGGAGCACCCAGCAGATCTGGTGGGTGGCGTTGTCCTTCTATGCCTGTTTCCCTTTGCTGTTTGCCTATCTGGATATTTTTCAGCTCTATGGTCTGGATCGCATGAAAGTCTGGCTTCAGTTCATTGTCGAGTGCCTGCTCATGATGGACGTGGTTCTGGTGCTGATGATCTATTTGCTTCTGCGCTACCGTCACTCCATCATGATGGAGATTGTGTTCCTGGTGGCCATGGCAGTTTTCTTCTCGGCGGCTGTGCTGGGCTGGGGCAGTTCCATGGCCATGGGGCAGATGGTGGCAAAAGATGTGAATGACTCCCTGAGAGCCATGAGCGTCATCTGCCGGGAACGGCTGGACCGGACGTTCTTCTGTGTGAGGCAGGCCGTGAGCGGCATGGAACAGCAGGCAGTCATGGCCGCCGAGAGCTATGACCGCCTGGCAAGGGATGAAGAATACCGGAATGCCTACATCGATAGGATGTCCAAGGGATTCAGCGCTATTGCCATGAGTACGGATGGCTGCATCGCCTGTTATATGAGGTTCTCTCCCAAGATTGCAGGCCCGAAGGGCGGCTTTTCCATGGTTCGGGAGGAAATCCGATGGGAGGGCGCATTGCCCTCCTTTGTTCCAAGGGAACCCATCGACCTGTCCCTGTACTCGTCGGACGATGTGAAAAATGTGGGCTGGTACTACATTCCCCGGAAAATCGGCCATGCGACTTGGATTGAGCCTTATATTGATCCCACGGCAAAGAATTATGTCATTTCCTATGTCTCTCCCCTGTACATTGATGGGTACTATGTGGGCGTTGTGGGCGTGGACATCGACTTTGGCTTCATTATCCAGGAACTGCGGCGCATGTCCATCTACGACTACGGCTATACCTACATCATGAACCGGAACGGCATGGTGCTCTATCACAGGGACATTCCCCAGGGAAGCGTGTTCCGGTCGAATCCGGATTTCAGGGAAATGGAGATCTACCTGACCAACGGCATGTGGCTGGGCATCGCGATGCCCCTGAGCAAGGTGCATGATGAGCAGAACCGTGTCATGATGCATTTGGTGGCGACGATTCTCGTGGTGGCGATGCTGGTATCCCTGATCAGCATTGCCTTGGTTTCCCGGGCCATCCTGCCTCTCCTGGGAGTGACAGAGGCGGCGGAAAAGATTGCGGCGGGGGATCTCAACGTGAATTTGAGCTACAATTCGCCCAACGAGCTGGGAACCTTGGTGCGAAGCATCCGGGAAATGGCGGCGAAGCTGGAAATCTATGTCTACCGCGACAAACTGACAGGCCTTAGGAATGCGGCGGCCTACATGAGCAAGGGGGCGGAGCTGGACGAGCGGAGCAGGCAGGAAGATGATTTGCAGTATGGCGTGGTTATTTTCGATGCGAATTTCCTGAAGCGAACGAATGACCAATACGGGCATCAGGCAGGAAATGAGCTTCTCCGCCATGCCGCGCAGGTCATTTGCCGCGTGTTCGACCACAGCCCGGTCTACCGCATCGGCGGCGATGAGTTCGCGGCCATTCTGGAACACCAGGATTATGAGCAAAGAGAGGCGCTTCTGCAGCGTTTTGACGAGGAAGTCTCAAAGGAGAAATTCGATGCGGCGGGGCATCAGCTGCCTCTGTCTGTGGCACGCGGCCTCGCTGTCTACGAGAAAGGCATGGACTATTCTGCTGTGGCAAAATGGGCGGACGCTGCCATGTACAACCACAAGACGGCGCTCAAGACCGCCATGGGAGTAGGGCCGGGAAGGTAATTTTTCCGGGATGTGAGCAAGAAAAAAGCTGGGGACACCCCAGCTTTTTTCTTATTTCTCAATGCGTTGTGGCAGCCCGGCGCTGTTCTTCATCGATCTTGCCCAGGTAGTGCTTTGTCTCGGCAACAACCACGCCGGAAAGGGCGATGAGGGCGATGAGGTTCGGGATGGCCATGAGGCCGTTCACGATGTCTGCGAGAATCCAGATGGCTTCCAGTTTCAGGAAGGCACCGGAAGCGATGAGAGCGATGAAGATGAGACGGTAGGGAAGGACGCCCTTCGTGCCGAAGAGATAGATGCAGGCGCGTTCGCCATAGTAGTTCCATCCCAGGATGGTCGTGAAGGCGAAGAGAGCCAAAGCAACGGTGAGGAGCATGCTTCCGACAGGGCCGTAGACGCTTGCGAAGGCACCGGCAGTCATGGCCGCTCCTGCGGCATCCCCTTGCCATACGCCCGTGAGCACGAGGGCGAGACCCGTCATGGAGCAGATGACGATGGTGTCGATGAAGGTGCCCGTCATGGAGATGAGACCCTGCTCGGCAGGCTCCTTCGTCTTGGCCGCTGCGGCGGCGATGGGGGCGGAGCCGAGGCCGGATTCATTGGAGAAGACACCGCGCGCAATGCCGTTCTGCATGGCCATCATGATGGTGGAACCGGCGAAACCGCCTGCTGCCGCCGTTCCTGTGAAGGCGCTTTCGATGATCAGCATGATGGCGTCCGGCACGGCAGAAATATGCAGGAAGATGAGCCCCAGGGAAATGATGACATAGAGCACAGCCATGAAGGGAATGATTTTCGAGGCGACCTTGGCGATGCTCTGGAGTCCGCCGATGGTGATGGCGGCAATGAGGATGGTCAGCAGGACATCCGTTTCGATTTTTGGCACACCGAAGGCGATATTGACACTGTCCACAATGGCATTGACCTGCGGGAAGGTGCCGATTCCGAGGAAGGCAACGAGAATGGTCGCGATGGCGAAGAATCCGGCCAGGGGGCGGTACTTCTCGCCCATGCCGTTCCGGATGTAGAACATGGGGCCTCCGGCAATCTCGCCTTTCTCGTCAACGGAGCGATACTTGACGGCCAGCAGTCCTTCGGCATATTTTGTCGCCATGCCGAAGAAAGCGGCCATCCACATCCAGAAAATAGCGCCGGGGCCGCCGACTTTCACAGCTGTGGCAACTCCTACGATATTGCCTGTGCCGATGGTCGCCGCAAGGGCAACGCAGAGCGCCTTGAAACTCGATACATCGCCCATTCCGTGGTTCTGCGCCCGGAAGATGAGCCCAAGGGCCTGGGGCAGGCGGAAAACCTGCAGAAGTCCCAGACGAATGGTAAGGAAGATGCCTGTGCCCACCAAGAGCGTGATGAGCGGCGGCCCCCACATGAAAGAGTCGATGGCGTCCAGTGTTGGGATGAGTGATTCCATGATGACCTCCTAACAAGTGTTGCATCCCCGGAAATGGGGATTTCCAATGATTCCTGTGAGACGGACAAATGTCCAATTGTCTTTCACAGTGCATTATCATACCATAAATTCCGGCAAATGTCCTCCCCTTCCGGCAATTTTTTTAGTTTTCTAGGGCGTGTTGAAAAACGGAAACTGTGCGCTGCAGCGAGACAGTTTTTCGTATGGCAAGGAAGGGAAGCCGCAGCCGTAGCATAAGCAGCGAATCACCGCTAGTGTGCCGGTGCAACACACCCTGGGAGAAGATAGATGTATTGTTTCCGGGAGAGGGATGAGTTTGGAAGAGCGGCAAAGAATCTCTTGCATGAAAGGAGCATTTGTCCTAATATATAGGAAAGAAAAAAGGAGGGGAAGAATGCAGGGAAGATGACGGAGCGATTTTTTTGACAATGAGGGGGAGTGAGTTTTTATGGATCAAATGAGCCGGGAGGCGCAGCGCGTCAAAGAGGCGGAACAAGCCTTTGACCGGAAACGCAGGACGATTGGTCTGTTTGGCGCGCCATTGCTGGCAGTTCTGGTATTTCTTACACCGATGGATGGGCTTACCCTTGAGGCGCACAAGCTCCTTGCCATCATGGTATTGGTGGCGCTGTGGTGGATCACGGAGCCTGTGCCGATTCCCGTGACATCTCTGATCGGGCCGACTTTGGCGGTCATTACCGGGGTGGTGCCTGTGGGAGCCGCCTTTGCCGCCTTTGCGAATCCCATGATCTTTCTTTTCATGGGAGGCTTCATCCTTGCCAAGGCCATGATGTCCCATAGCCTGGACAAGAGGTTTGCCTATTGGCTCCTGTCCAGGTCCTGGGTGGGATCGAATCCCAAGAGGATTTTCCTCGCCATTGGACTGGCGGCAGCCCTTTGCTCCGGCTGGGTCAGCAACACGGCAACTGCGGCCATGATGTTCCCCATTTGCCTGGGGCTGTTGAATTCTATCAAAGAAATGTTTGCGGCGAATGGGCGCACGATCGACCTTAACGAGTACAAGTATGCCACGGGTCTCATGCTCATGACAGCGTACTCGTGTTCTATCGGTGGCGTGCTGACTCCCATTGGCACCCCGCCGAATCTCATCATGCTGGGATTCCTGGGCCAGATGGCAGATATCCATGTCTCTTTCTTCCAGTGGATGGTCTGGGGCTTCATCGCCATGGTGTGTTACTTCATCATCGCTTACATTGTGCTGTCCCATATGTTTCCGGCGGATGTGGACAGGATTGATGGCGCGGAGGAATTCATCCGTGCCCGCATCGCGGAACTCGGTTCCTGGACCCGCGCCCAGAAGAACACCCTCATGGCATTTTTCGTGGCCGTGGCGCTCTGGATTACGCCGGGCTTCCTTTCCATCGCCTTCGGCGCGGCGGATCCCCTGCTGAATCTCTACAACCGCCTGTTCCCCGAAGCTGTGGCGGCCATGGCGGGCGCTTTGCTGCTCTTCATTCTCCCGGTCAACTTCTCCAAGAGGGAGTTCACTCTGACTTGGAAAGAGGCCATGGAGGGTATCGAGTGGGGGACGCTCATCCTCTTCGGCGGCGGCCTGGCCATGGGCGGCATGATGTACAAGACCGGTCTCTCCAACTGGGTGGGGGATCTCATTGTAAGCAGCATGGGCGGTGAGCCGTCCCAGGTTGTCATGGTGGCGATTTTCTCCGTCATGGCTCTCCTGCTCTCGGAGCTGACAAGCCATACGGCGGCGACCAACATGATCGGCCCTCTCGCCATCACGGCTGCGGTTTCTGCAGGGGTCAGCCCGATTCCTGTGTCCGTCGGCATTGCGCTTTCCGCATCCCTGGGTTTCATGCTCCCGGTTTCGACGCCGCCGAATGCCATTGTCTATGCGAGCGGCTATATTCCCATCACCAAGATGATCCGTACGGGTGTCTATATCGATTTCATCGGCATCGCCTGCATCACGATTCCTCTTGCCATCTATGTGGTGAGCTGGGTTGTAGGAAAGTAGGGAACCGGCTTGTTCGTGAGGACGGGGCTGGAAGTGTTCTATGTTGTAGGTAATCCTGCACAGGCTCGGAGGAAAGCCGCCCGGAGTTCCTGTCCCGGATCGGGAGCGTTATGCGGAGGCTGTCAAGTCCATGTAGGGAAAAAGCAATCGGCAGTTCTGCCGGTTGCTTTTTTTTTCGGGAGTTGCCGGTTCCGGCTGAAGTGAATGGCATGGAATACATCAGTGATTTGGAACAAAAACGGGGCACGGCGACTCGGAATCGCCGTGCCTTTGGCATTGGCTCCCATTGGAACGCGGCGGGAACTGTGCTATACTGGAAGCAAAGAATGCGATTTGGGAGGTGCTTGCCATGCAGGAAAGGAAACGCCCCATGCCCGTGGGCATCGAGGATTTCAAGAAACTGGTGCAGGGAGGGTATTATTTCGTTGATAAGACCCGTTTTATACGGGATTTGCTGGATCTCAGGACGAATGTCACCCTCATCACCCGTCCCCGCCGCTTCGGCAAGACTCTGGCTCTCTCCATGCTCCAATACTTCTTCACCATGGAACATGCGGAGGAAAACAGGAAGCTCTTCCGGGGACTCGACATCGAGAGAGCCGGGGAACAGTACATGGAGGAGCAGGGAACCCGTCCCGTGGTGTTCCTCACGCTCAAGGAGGTGCAGGCAGGGAAATTTTCGGGAATCATAGCCAAGCTCTCGG
>CACYDT010000091.1 GCA_902773295.1 uncultured Veillonellaceae bacterium
GCCAGGCGAATATCTGCCTGACATACCCCCATAAAGTACCGTGGGTCGCACGGGAATCTACGCCTGTGGAGAGAGTGTAAGCCGCCGGCAGCTCCTCGGAGTCATCGGTGCTGTTCCCGCTGAAGCAGGAAGCTCCCGCCTCTGTAGGCGGGAGTACGTTCACAAGAAAAGGTTTCCATAAAAAAAGCGCTGCACATGAATCCATGTGCAACGCTTCCTCTTCTTCACTCATCGAAATGAGCTTTTGCCGCCACGAGGCGGGCCTTTGCCCGCTGCAGGGCAAACTCGGCACGCTTCACGTCGAAATCCTTATCTTTCACGGGCGCACCCTGATGAAAAGCGGCAATGCGCTCCTTTGCCCTCTGGTACGCCTTCTGGGCACGGTTGACATCGATGTTGTCCGGCCCTTCTGCGGCACTGGCAAGGACTGTGATCTTCTCGGGGGTGACTTCCATGAAGCCGCCGGACACCGCCAGGAGCTGTTCCTCTGCCCCGCCGTTGAGCTTGATCCTCATGGCATGGGGAATGAGCCCTGTGACGAGGGGGGCATGCCTGGGCAGGATGCCCAGTTCGCCGGCCGTGGAGCGGACGATGAGCATGGCGATGTCATTCGCATAGACCACCTGGTCCGGCGAGACAACCTCCAGCTTGATCGTAGCCATGGATCATCCCTCCTCTTTGAGTTTCTTCGCTTTTTCGATGGCCTCCTCAATGTTGCCTACCATGTAGAAAGCAGCCTCCGGCAGGTCATCGTACTTCCCGTCCAGGATCTCCTTGAAGCCCCGGATCGTATCCTTCAGCGGGACATACTTGCCCGGGGAGCCTGTGAACACCTCCGCCACAGAGAAGGGCTGGGACAGGAAACGCTGGATCTTGCGGGCACGGGACACCGTGAGCTTGTCGTCATCGGAAAGCTCCTCCATGCCGAGAATCGCGATGATATCCTGCAATTCCTTGTACTTCTGGAGAACTGCCTGGACACCGCGCGCCACCTGGTAATGCTCCTCGCCGATGACATGCGGGTCAAGGATACGGGACGTGGAATCCAAGGGATCCACGGCGGGATAGATGCCCAGCTCCGCAATCTGGCGGGAAAGAACCGTCGTCGCATCGAGGTGGGTGAAGGTTCCTGCCGGGGCCGGGTCCGTGAGGTCGTCCGCGGGGACGTAGACGGCCTGGACAGAAGTGATGGACCCCTTCTTCGTGGAAGTGATGCGCTCCTGCAGGGCACCGATATCCGTGGAAAGCGTCGGCTGGTAACCGACAGCGGAAGGCATGCGGCCCAAAAGCGCCGAAACCTCGGAACCTGCCTGGATGAAACGGAAGATATTGTCAATGAACAGAAGCACGTCCTGCCCCTGCACATCGCGGAAATACTCCGCCATGGTAAGCCCCGTAAGACCTACGCGCATACGCGCTCCGGGAGGCTCGTTCATCTGCCCGTAGACGAGGGCAGTCTTGTCGATAACGCCGGACTCCTTCATCTCGTTCCAGAGGTCGTTGCCCTCACGGGTACGCTCGCCGACGCCGGAGAATACGGAATAGCCGCCGTGCTCCGTAGCGATGTTGTGGATGAGCTCCATGATGAGAACCGTCTTGCCCACGCCTGCACCGCCGAAAAGACCGATCTTTCCGCCGCGGGAATAGGGGGCAATGAGGTCAACCACTTTGATGCCCGTCTCAAGGATCTGTGTGGATGTCTCCTGCTCATCGAATTTCGGAGCGGGGCGATGGATGGGCCATGCCTCCTTGTTGCCCACCGGCGCCGGGTTATGGTCAACCGTCTGCCCGAGGACATTGAACACGCGTCCAAGGCACTCGTTGCCCACGGGAACCTTGATGGGGCTCTCCGTATCGATGGCATCCATGCCACGGGTGAGGCCGTCCGTAGAGCTCATGGCGATGCAGCGGGTCACGCTGTCCCCCAGATGCTGCATGACCTCGACCACGAGATCAATCTCCACGTCGCCGGCCTTCCCCTTGATATTGACTGCATTGAGGATTTCCGGCAACTCACCCGCCGGAAACTCGATATCTACGACAGGCCCTATGACCTGTACGACTTTACCTTTTGCCACTAGTAAACCTCCTTATTTCAGAGCCTCAGCGCCACCGACAATCTCGTTGATCTCGTTGGTGATGCCTGCCTGACGAACCTTGTTGTAGTGCAGGTCCAGCTTGGCAATGAGCTCTCCGGCATTGTCCGTCGCATTGCTCATGGCGTTCATGCGGGAACTCAGCTCACTGGCTGCTGCCTGCAGGAGTGCCGCATAGATCACGGTAACGAGGTACTGCGGCAGCAGGAATCCCAGGACTTCCTCTGCGGACGGCTCATAGATGTACTCCGCATGGGGACCCTCCTGCTTCTCGCCCGCGCCCTCAAAGGGAAGCAGCCTGACTGTTTCCGGTATGCAGGTAATGGCAGAAACGAAACGGGAATATACCATATCGATCTCCCGGATCTCCCCGGACTCGAAACGGCGGATGATATCCTGGGCGATCTCCCTGGCATGCTCATAGTGAGGACGCTCGCTGATGCCGGAATATTCCTGAACAATGGTATACCCACGGTTCTTGAAATGCTCCTTTGCTTTGCGCCCGACGGTGATGAGCTGGGTATCCGCCTTGTTCTGGATATGGGCCACAACTTCCTTGAACACATTGCTGGAATAGGCGCCTGCAAGACCCTTGTCGGCAGCGAGGACAAGAATGAGCTTCTTGCCGCCCTCATGCCTCTCCAGCAAAGGATGGCTGAAATCGCCCGCATTCGCCGCAATCTCATTGACCACCTCGGAAACCTTGTCCGCATACGGCTTGTTGGCAGTGGCAGCTTCCTTGGCACGGCGCAGACGCGAGGTTGCTACCATGTTCATGGCATTCGTGATCTGCTGGATGCTCTTTACGCTTTTGATGCGTCGGCGTATGTCTTGTAAACTGGCCAAATCAAATCACCTCGCTGCCTATGCCATCTTGTAATTCACGGTTCCCTTGAATTCCTCGATAGCCCTGGACATCTCGGCCTCAAGAGCATCATCGAGCTTCTTCTGCTCGGCGATCTTCTTGCCGATCTCAGGGTGCTGGGCATGCATGAACTTGATGAAATCGTTATGGAATTGCACAACCTTCTCCACGGGAATGTCCGCGAGGAAGCCGCGCACGGCGGTGAAAATGGTCAGCACCTGATCCTCGACGGCCAGAGGCGAATACTGGGCCTGCTTCAATGTCTCGACCATGCGGGCACCGCGATCCAGCTGTGCCTTTGTCGCCTTGTCCAAATCAGAGCCGAACTGGGCAAATGCCGCCAGTTCGCGATACTGCGCCAAATCCAGGCGCATAGTGCCTGCGACCTGCTTCATCGCCTTGATCTGAGCCGAACCGCCGACACGGGACACGGAAAGACCGACGCTGATAGCAGGACGGATGCCGGAATAGAAGGAGTCCGTCTCCAGCATAATCTGGCCGTCCGTGATGGAAATAACGTTCGTCGGGATATAAGCCGACACGTCGCCTGCCAGTGTCTCAATCACCGGCAGAGCCGTGATGGAACCGGCCCCGAGCTTGTCGGAGAGCTTCGCGGCACGCTCCAGAAGACGGGAATGCAGGTAGAAGACATCACCGGGATACGCCTCGCGCCCCGGCGGACGGCGCAGAAGCAGGGACATGGCGCGATAGGCCGCCGCATGCTTCGTGAGGTCATCGTAAACACAGAGGCAATGACCGCCCTTGTACATGAAATACTCTGCCATGGACACGCCCGCATACGGAGCGAGATACTGGAGCGGAGCGCTGTCCGCTGCCGTCGCCGCAACAACAATGGTGTATTCCATGGCGCCATGGTCCTCGAATGTCTTCACGACGCGAGCCACCGTAGACGCTTTCTGCCCGATGGCCACATAGACGCAGATACAGTTCTGCCCCTTCTGGTTCAGGATGGTATCCACGGCAATGGCCGTCTTGCCTGTACCGCGGTCGCCGATGATGAGCTCGCGCTGCCCGCGTCCGATGGGCACGAGGGCATCAATGGCCTTGAGACCGGTCTGCAACGGTTCATGGACGGACTTGCGATCCGCGATGCCCGGTGCTTTGAACTCCACGGGACGGGATTCCGTCGTATTGATGGCACCCTTGCCATCCAGGGGACGTCCCAGGGCATCGACGACGCGGCCAATCATGGCCTCGCCCACCGGCACCTGCATGATCTTTCCCGTGCGCTTGACCTGATCCCCTTCCTTGATCTCTGTCTCGCCGCCCAAGATAACGGCACCGACATTGTCCTGCTCAAGGTTCAGGACCAGTCCATAGATATCATTACCGAAATCGAGAAGCTCGCCTGCCATGGCCTTGTCAAGCCCATGAACGTGGGCGATGCCGTCACCGATCTCGATAACAGTTCCCACATCATCAACGTTCAAGTCTACATTATAGTTCTTGATCTGTTCCTTGATGATGGCTGTTATTTCTTCCGGATTCATTTTCATCTTTCGCTGTCACCCCAAATTCAATTATTTGCCATCAATTCTTTGGAAAGAGCTGCAAGGCGCCCCTGCACGCTGCCATCCATGCGCTTGTCGCCGATTTTGACGACCACGCCGCCGATGAGCCTTTCATCCCGGTGCATGCGGAGCTGGACCTTCTTGCCCGTGACTGACACAAGCTTTGCCTTCAGCTTCTCCTGCTGCTTCGCGCCCATCTCCCCCGCTGTCGTGACATCAGCGATGATGATTCCCTGAGCCTTGTTGGAAAGATCGCGATACCCTTCCTCAATGGCATCCAGCAGGGCAATGCGGCGCTTGTCCACGAGAAGCATCAAGAAATGATACACTACCTCGGAAAGCTCCTTGGAGAAGAGCTTCGTGATGAGCTCCTTCTTCGCCTTGGGCTGTACCTGCGGATTCTGGAAGAACTCCCGGGCGCCCGGCACGGAAAAGAGCTCTTTCCTCACCTGCGCCAGTTCCTTCCCATATTCTTCCAGCTTTTGCTCTTCCTGGGCAATCTCGAAGATCGCCGTGGAATATTTTCGTGCAAGCTGTATGTTCAGCATGGCAGATCACCAATCTTTTCCTTGTCGAGCTTTTCGATGAACTCGCCGATGAGTGCCTCATTGTCCGCAGCATCGATGTTCTTCGTGATGATCTTGCCGGCGGCTGCCATGGAGAGCGCAACGACTTCTCCCCTGAGCTGCTCGACGGCACGGGCGCGCTCGCGCTGGATTTCCTCCTGGGCGGCCTTCTTCATCTGCTCGATCTCGCGCTTCGTCTCCTGAATGCTCGTCTCATGCTCCTCGCGAGCCAGCTTCTCCGCCTTGTCGATGATCTCCTGCGCCTTCCTCTGGGCAGCAGCCAGTTTCTCCTGGTTCTGCCTGAGAGCTGCCGCCGCAGCAGCACGATCGGCGTCCGCCTTGTCAATGCTCTCGGCGATCTTGTCCTCACGGGCCTTGAGCATATTGACCACAGGCTTGTAAGCCACAGCACGAAGAATGACGACGAGGATCAGGAAGTTCAGGACCTGCGCAATGATTGTCGCATTAATCTCTATCAATTCCTATGCCTCCCCTCACTATAAGCCAAACGAGCAAACTTACTTGATGAGCGGGTTCGCATAGAGCATGATGAGGGCAACGACCGTCGCGATGATGGCCATGGACTCGATGAGGCCCACGGAAATCAGAGTATTCGTAAAGAGGGTGTTCTTTGCCTCCGGCTGACGGGTGATACCGTCAATGAAACGGCTCGTCACAAGACCGTCGCCGATGCCGGCGCCAATCGCCGCAAGACCCATCGTGATACCTGCGCCTACCAATGCAGCTGCTACCATAATTGCGTTTTCCATAAAAAAATCCTCCTTAGTTTTCAGAAATCAAGTAATGAATTGGACGAATCGGCCAATTACTCCTCATGCTCGTCCTTCACGGCATTGGAAAGATATGCCATGGACAGCATCGTGAAAATGAAGGCCTGCACCCCGCCGATGAAGATACTGAACGCCAGCCAGATAACGGACGGGATTGGCATCCAGATCGGCATGAGCTTCAGCAGGATGATGATGAGAATCTCGCCTGCCAGAATGTTGCCGAAAAGACGGAATGCCAGCGTGATTGGCTTTGCCACTTCCTCAATCGCGTTGATGATCACGAAGACCGGAACCGGCTGGAAGAAATGGGCAATGTAATGCCCTCCCTTGAAATACAGTCCCAGGAAATGAACCATAACGATGATCAGGAGCGCCAGTCCCAGTGTGGTGTTCAAGTCATTTGTCGGCGATGCCATCGTCGGGACAAGACCCAGCCAGTTGGATATGAGCAGGAACAGAAAGAGCGTGATAATGAGCGGGGCCAACATGCGCCCGCGCTTTCCCATTGTCACGTCGATCTGTGAATGCAGCCCTGTGATGACCATCTCCACCACGTTCTGCCACCCCGACGGCACCATTTTCAGGCTGCGCGTCGCGAGTACCGCGATGAGTATGACGATAGCCATCGTGATCCATGTCATGACCAAGGTCTCCCAGTTGAAGGTCAGGCCGGCAAAGTGCACTACTTCGCGAACACCGATTTCATGCATATACCTCTACCTCCTTGCTTCGAGTTCTCCCAGAGGAAGAACCGTTTATTTGATGCAGCAGGATATCAGAGCTTCCTCTCCATATTCCCTTGGATCATGTGAAGGACGGAAAGCCCGTAGAACAGGAGAAATCCCAGTGCTGTTACGCTGAAAACCCGCACGGAAATATGGATGGCCGCAAAAAGCACGGCAAAGAGCATGCCCAAACGCAGAACCAATCCCCAAAGCATCTGTTTTTTCGCGCCGTCAGCGGAAAGCCCCGCGCTTCTCCAAGTACGGTACACCATTGTCCCCACAAAGACCCCGCCCGTGAAATAGCCCAGAAAGAGCGCCCCCATCAGGCTCCCCTCGCCATTGGAAAACAGCATCACGGAAACCATAAGGGTCGCGACAGCCAGGCTCTTCCCCAGACGTTTAGCAAATACCGATAAAAACTCCTTCATATTCCTCCTCTGACAGCATGCTTCTGCCGCCTTCGATGAAGATACAATATCCTGCCACAACAATTACCATTTTCTACATTCGACGCCAATGGAAATTCCCCTTCTTTTTTTTAGATATTCCATGAAATTCATATCATGCAAGTATTTTTTCCATGGCAGAAGGAAAATCAGGCCAGCATGGCGAAAATAATGGAGAGCAATATATGCCATAAAGAGAACTGAATTCATAAACAATTGGAGGAATCTGGTATGGTCAAGGTTGGAAAGGGGCAGGAAGAAAGCCTAGAGCAATCGCTGGAAGCTGCCGCGCAAGCCGTGTGCTCCCCCCAGCTCATTCTCTTTTTCAGCAAGCCGGGCACATTGAAGAGAGCGGCCGCCTTCCTTGCCGATCGCTTCCCTGACATCCCCACCATGGGGCTTTGCAGCATCCACACGCTCCATGGCGGCATCGTGGATGCTCCGGACATCCTGCTCCTCTCCTTCGAGGAGGAATACCAAGTGGCCTGCGGCATGATCCGCGACTTGGAGGAATGCCCCGTGCAGCATATCTATCCATTCAAAAAGGACGTGGAATCCATCCACGCCGGCGACGAGGACACCGTCTGCCTCGAATACTGCACAGGCAACGAGGAGATCCTCGTGACAACGCTCAACGCCATGCTGGATCATTACAATATCCCCCTGATTGGCGCAACAGCTTTCGAGGGGCCGGATCATCCCGGTGTCCCACATGTGGCCTTCCGGGGAGAAATCTACCAGGATGCCTGTATCTATGCGCTGATCCGCTGCAAGCACGGGAAAATCCGCACCTATTACGAGAACATCTACATGCGGACAGAACTCACCCTGCACCAGGTCACCAAGACCGATGTGAAAAACCGCAACCTCATCGAGCTGGATGGGCGGCCCGCAGCCGATGTCTACTGCGACATCGTCCAGGTGCCCCGTGAGGATGTTGTGGCAACAAGCCAGCGATATCCCCTGGCCCGTGTGCTCGGCTCGCGGATCTTCGTGGCAGCCCTGACCGATGTGCTTCCCGACGGATCTCTCCGCTGCTTCAAGCGGCTCAACCCCAACGATGCCATCTGCTTCATGGATTACGGCCGTTACCAGGAAGTTGCCATGGAAACCATCGACCGCATCCGGAAGGAGAACAAGAACATCCATTTCACCTTGACCTGCGAATGCATGCTCCGCTACTGGCTCTATGAAAACGAGAATTTCCTGGAGAAACATGCCCGGAACCTGAATCTCCTGGGAGACTATGCAGGAATCGTCAGCGGCGGGGAGCAGTACCATCATCAGCACATCAACCAGAGCATGGTCATCATCGTATTCAGCCATGATGACGAAAAGGAGGGGACACCGTGAGCGAGCAGAGAACCGACACCGTGGAAAAATTTTCCCGACGCGGGGAAGACCACGTGACCCCTGAGGAAAAGATTTATCCTTTGCGCTTCATTGTGGACTATGTTGCCCAAAAGAAAAGCCTCCTCCTGGGGCTGGAAGGCCAGTCCTTGCACCAGGCCCTCGCCATTCAGGACATCTCCGAGGACATCATGCGTCAGGGAAGGAAACTCTACGGAGAACCTGAGGATATGCCCGAGGAACACGCCAAGATGTACAGTCTCCTCATGGCCCAGCAAAAACTCATCCGTGACCTGACCGTAGGACTCACGAAAAAGGGCCTTGCCTTCGAGGACATGGACAACATGCTCCAGCAGGCTCAGCCCTTCATCCTCCGCCTCATGTTCCGTGATACCCTGACGGACACGTACAACCGTTACTTCTTCATCAGCCGCAGTGACGAACTCATGGAGCAAGCCGAGAAAACGGTCGGTTTCTCTCTGGCCTTTCTCGATATCGACAATTTCAAGAAATGCAACGATGTCTACGGTCACGAATTCGGCGACGAAGCTCTCAAATATCTCTGCCGCACAGTGAACCAGCACCTCCAGGTACAAAACCTGAAGCATACCTACTTCGTCCGCATGGGCGGCGATGAGTTCATCCTCATCAGCAATGAGCTCGCCTTCCCCTATTTCGTCTTCCTGCTGGACGACCTGCAGAAGAAGATTTCCTCCGGCACCATCTACTGGGAGGATCTCTCCGGAAAAATCACCGTCAGCATCGGCGCTGCCAACACCGTCTTCAGCAGCCTGAATACCCCCTGGGAACTCTACCGGAAGGCCGACGGAAGGCTTTACGATGCAAAGCACAAGGGGAAAAACTGCATTGTTTCCAGCTAAGGAACTGCAGACTTATAACATGGAAAAAGCCGGAGCGCTCTGCTCCGGCTTTTCAACTTTTATCCAATTAGTTCTCTCCCCATGCTCATAAGCCTTTCTCCCATTGTCTGTTTCAGGTCTTGAACCTGCTTGATGCTTGCTGTTGTTGTTTTGATATTGTCCAATTTCGCATCCATCATTTCCAGATTCGTTTTCATTGCGTTAATCATATCGGAATTCTCTTCTATAGCCGCCCGCATCCATTTCTGTTCCTTTTCCACATGCTCAAGCCGTTTGTCTATCCCGTCGATTCGTTCTTCTATCCTGTCAAACCGTTCATCCATGCCATCAAGTCTCTTATTGATTCCTGCAATGCTTACATGCATTTCCCCGATGGCAGCCAAAATCTTTTCTGTATCCGTCATATTTTCCCCCCTTGGCAGATGATTAACTTCTCAGTGATTTGCTCAAGCCCACGTACCCTTTTGACACTCCCCATAGCTAAAGCTAGGGGATTCTTTACGGAAAGTTTGTTTCTGTAGAGGCCAGTCCTTATTCGCTGGCTTGCAACCTTATTTCTGAAGGCGGTGCCAATTGTCTCTACACGGTCGCTCTTTTAGAACTTCCGCTTACTTGTTGGTTCTCTTGCACTTCTTTTCTACCCGTCATAGGTAATTTCCTTATTATTATACCATAATGACATATACACAGCAACCATCTTTCCATAGGGTGAGTGAAGTAATCAACACGCCCTAAGCCGCCTATGCGGCGGATCGCACTGCTACAGCATCTGTTTCCGGAGCTGGCGGTAGAGGGAATAGATAGCAAGCGGGAATCCCAGAAGGATTCCCGTGAGTTTTCCATAAGGTGAGATTCCAAAATGGTCATCTGCCATCATGCCGAGGTAGACGCAGATGCCTACCACCACAACGAGGTAGATGCCCACTCCCGAGAGAACGGAGAAGGCTCTGACCGCCTGCCAGAGGCCCTCGTGCTTCTGCGGCTCCTCCGCCATCAGAGCGCCCCCCGGAAAGCATCGGGACGCTCCTCCGCCAGTCCGTAGTGATAGAGGATGGCTTGGATGATGCGCTCCGAGGCATGGCCGTCGCCATAGGGATTGTGAGACTCTGCCATGCGCTGGTACTCTGCCTCGTCCGTGAGAAGTTTCCTGGCTTCCTCGTAGACCCGGATCCTGTCCGTGCCGATGAGCTTGACCGTCCCCGCTGTCACGGCCTCGGGACGCTCCGTGGTATCCCGCAGGACGAGCACCGGTTTTCCCACAGCAGGCGCCTCCTCCTGGACGCCGCCGGAATCTGTGAGGATGAGATATGCCCTGTGCATGAGGTTCGCAAATGGTTCATAGTCCAAGGGATCGATGAGATGCACCCCGGAAAGCCCTCCAAGCTCTTCATCTACCACTTCACGTACCTTTGGGTTCTTATGGACAGGGAACACGATCTCCACATCGGGGAATTCCTCCGCAAGCTGCTTGAGAGCCTTGTAGACATGGCGCATGGGTTCGCCAAGGTTCTCCCTGCGGTGGGTCGTCACAAGGATGATACGCTTGCTCCCGAAATCGATTCCCTGCAAAAGCCCCTCCTCAAAGCGGAACCCTTCATCAATGGTATGATGCAGCGCATCGATGACCGTGTTGCCCGTAACGAAAATATTCTTGGGATCCACTGCCTCGGCAAGCAGATTTGCCTCCGAGGTAGCTGTGGGCGCAAAATGAAGATCCGCAATGGCACCCGTGAGCTTGCGGTTCATCTCCTCCGGGAAAGGCGAATACTTGTTGCGGGTCCGAAGCCCTGCCTCCACATGCCCTACCGTGGTCTGATGGTAATAAGCGGCCAATGCTCCGGCAAACGTTGTCGTCGTGTCACCATGGACGAGCACGATGTCCGGCTTCTCCTCTCCCAGCACCTTGTCCAGTCCCATCATAGCGCGGGAGGTAATATCAAAAAGGGTCTGGCCTGCTGCCATGATATCGAGGTCATGATCCGGTTCGATGCCAAACAAATGCAGTACCTGATCCAGCATTTCCCGGTGCTGTGCCGTCACCGTCACCACCGGGATAATCGTGTCGGGATGCTTCCTGAGCTCCAGCACGATGGGCGCCATCTTGATGGCTTCCGGACGCGTACCAAAAACCGTCATCACCTTGACCTGCTTTTTTTCCATACAGATCCCCTTTCCAAAAATATCCAATATCAAACGTGGGGCAGGTTTCCCTGCCCCCAAAACGTACCTTTCAATGCTGCTGTGCAGATTTCGGCGATTCGTTCATGTGGAAAATCCCCAATTTTTTCGCCCCGAACAGGATTGCGGCAACCACAACACAGACAATGAGAATGGCAAACTGGCTGCTGACTTCTGTCAATGTCACTGCACTCAGACCCAGCATCGCGCTGATGACATACATCAGAAGAACGGCCTGCCTCTGCGTGAATCCAAGGTCGAGCAGGCGGTGATGGAGATGGCCGCGATCCGGCTTGAAGATTGGCACCCCGCCACGATAGCGCCGCACGATGGCAAACGTCGTATCGAGAATAGGAAGCCCCAATGCCAGTATGGGAACAATGAGAGCAATCGTCGCTGCGCACTTCACCGCACCGATGATGGAAATGCCGGCGAGCATGAACCCAAGGAACATGCTGCCCGAATCCCCCATGAAAATCCTGGCAGGATTGAAATTGTAATAGAGAAATCCGAAAGCGGCTCCTGCCAAAGAAGCCGTCAGCACCGCCACCAACAGGATGTTCTGCTGGAGCGCGACAAGGAAGATGGTGATGGATGCTATGACTGCCACGCCGGCGGCAAGCCCATCCAGACCATCGATGAGATTCACCGTGTTCGTCAGGCCAACCACCCAGAAAATCGTGGCGGGTATCGCAAAATATTCCAGAAAGAAATAATCGCCAAAAGGATCCGTAATGAAGTCAATCCGCACGTCAAAGGCAATCGTGAGGACACACGCCGCGACAATCTGCCCCAGAAGCTTGACTTTGGCGGGCAGGTTCCTGTAATCGTCAATGATGCCCAACAGGAAAATCAGGGAGCCGCTCACGAGGAGCCCCATGATCTCGAAACTCACTTCCGGCGTCAAGTCCTCGATGGACATGACCGCCAGCATGGACACCATAAACGCCACATAGATCCCGATGCCGCCGATACGGGCAATCGGTTTTTTATGCACCTTGCGTGCATCCGGGGCATCCATTGCTCCCGTCTTCGCAGCCAAGAAAATGACCCCGGGCGTAAGAACCAAGGTCACCCCCGCAGCAATAACGAACGCCAACACATACTCCGGCATACAAGTCGCACTCCTTTTCTCTCGTTATGAGATACACTCCAAACACGCCTCATTTTACATCAGCCCTTCCCCAGTGTCAACGAGAAAAACAAGGATTTTAGGAACTATTATTCCAGTATATTGCCCGGCAGCATCCCCAAAAAGATAAAAAAAAGATAAAAAAAGAAAAAAAAAGCATGAATTCATAAAGAAACCCATGCAGGCACTTGACATTTCTGGCTCCAGTTATAATAATAATTAGAAAGGTATCGAGCCTATGCCACGCAGCAACGAGGAAGGGATCTCATCTCTTGCCGAAGCGCACGGCAGGCTTGTTGTGCTTCCGAAAATGGCAGCGCGAACTGAATTCATTAAACTTTTTCGACTTTCTCAAAAAGGGGCGAGCAAACATTGGACAAGACACAAATGATTGCCGAGTTAAAAAAAATCGTAGGCGAAGAAAATGTGCTGACTTCACCCGAAGCCTTGTACGAGTATTCCTATGATGCCACGCCTGGACACCTCTATTCACCGGATGCGGTGGTAAGTCCCGGCAATGTAAAAGAAGTTTCAGAAATCCTGAAACTTGCCAATGCCAACAAGATTCCCGTATATCCCCGCGGTTCCGGCACCAATCTCTCAGCCGGCACGGCTCCTTTGAAGGGCGGGATTGTCCTTCTGATGCTCCGCTTCAATAAGATATTGGATGTGGATTTGGAAAATCTCATCGCCGAAGTGGAAGTTGGCGTGGTTGTGCAGGACATCAACGATCACATCGCACAATACGGCCTCATCTATCCGCCGGATCCCGGCACGGTGAAAACGGCCAGCCTCGGCGGCACCATCGCAGAGAATGCCGGCGGGCTGCGCGGTCTGAAATACGGCATCACCAAGAACTATGTCCAAGGGTTGGAAGTTGTCCTGGCCAACGGCGATATCATCCACACCGGCGGCAAGAACGTCAAGGATGTGTCCGGCTATGATATGACGAAGCTCTTCACCGGCGCAGAGGGAACTCTGGGCGTAATCACCAAGGCTTATCTGAAGCTGATGCCAGCACCGGAGGCCACCAAGAGCATGGTGGCGGTCTTCAATACCATCGAGGATGCAGGCCGTGCCGTTTCCGGTATCATTGCTGCCAAGATCATCCCCGCAACCCTGGAAATCCTGGACAACGCTTCCATCCGCACGGTAGAAGACTTCATGCATGTCGGTCTTCCCACGGATGCCGATGCCATCCTCTTGATTGAAGTAGATGGCCATCCGACCATTGTGGCAGATGATGCCGAAAAGGTCATGACCGTTTTGCGGGAAAACAACGCCCGGGAGGTCACGATGGCGAAATCAGCCGAGCACAAGAACCAGCTCTGGACTGCCCGCCGCATGGCACTGCCCTGCCTGGCAAAATTGCGCCCGACCACCTTCGTCGAGGACGCGACCGTTCCCCGCAGCAAGATACCGGCATTCCTCAATGTGGTAAAGAAAGCGGCCAAGGAGCACAATGTCACGATTGGTACCTTCGGACATGCCGGAGACGGAAATATGCACCCGACGATTGTCTGCGACCTTCGCGACAAGGAAGAGATGGAACGGGTCTATAAGGCCATGGACGACATTTTCCGCGGTGCCGTGGAACTGGGAGGCACGCTCTCCGGCGAGCATGGCATCGGTCTCGGCAAGCTGCCGTGGATGGAATTGCAGCATGGCAAGGAAGGCATGGAAGCCATGAGGGCCATCAAGCGCGCCCTTGACCCGAATCTCATCCTGAATCCCGGCAAGTTGTTAGGAGAGTGCTAAAATGGCAAATGAACTTACAGCAGAAGCACTGAACAAACACGATGCCACGCTGCTTTCCGATATTGACGACGCTCTGGCAAATTGCATGAAATGCGGCAACTGCCAGGCCGGCTGCCCTATCTACAGGGAAACCCGCAAGGAATATTCCGTGGCTCGCGGCAAGATATCGCTGATGCAGGCAATCTTGAGCGGCAAGCTCCCCATCTCCGAGGAATTTGACCATATCATGGCGCAGTGCCTGAATTGCAAGACCTGCTCGGCCAACTGCCCCTGCGGCGTAAAAGCAGACGATCTCATATTGCGCGGCCGCAATGCTGCCGTCAAGGCACGCGGCCTGCATCCCATCAAGAAGAATGTGTTCCGTCTTTTGAGCAACCGTCCGCTCTTCAATGCGGTTCTCCGCATGGGCGGTATGTTCGGCTGGCTCACCTTCAAGGAAGTTCCCGACAAGAATGCGGTTCTTTCCCGTTTCCCCGCTCCCGGCATGGACCCCAATCGCGCCACGGCGCCGATTGCCTCCACGCCTCTGAGGAGCAAATACCCGGAAGTCATCAAGGTGCCGAATGCCAAGATGCGTGTTGCGTTCTTTACGGGATGCACCATAAACTACATGTATACGGACATGGGCGAGGCGGTCATTGAAGTCCTGAAAGCAAATGACATTGAAATTGTCATCCCGCCCAAGCAGCATTGCTGCGCCACGCCGGTTCATGTCTCCGGATGCTTCGACCTCGCAAACGAGATGGCTCGGAACACCATCGAAATCTTCGAAAAGCTCGATGTACAGTATATCATCGGCGCATGCGGCTCCTGCGTGGAAGCGCTGAAGACCTATCCGGAATGGCTGAAAGACGATCCGAAATGGAAAGAGCGTGCGGAAAAAGTAGCGGTAAAAGTGCGCGAAATCAGCGAATTCCTCGTGGAAGTCGGGTACAAGAAGGACATCATGGGTCCCGTGAACAAGAAAATCACCATGCATGATCCCTGCCACATGGTACGCGGCATCAAGGTGACGAAACAGCCCCGGGATATCCTGAAATCGATTCCCGGCGTCCAGTTCATTGAAATGAACGAAGCCGATCGCTGCTGCGGTTCCGGCGGATCTTTCAGTCTGGCTCACTATGAGCTGTCGCGGCAGATCAACGACCGCAAGTGCGAAAACATCAGGAAGACGAATGCAGACTACGTCACGGCCAGCTGCCCAAGCTGCCGCATGCATATCACTGACGGCCTCATCCAGAACAAGATGCCTCAGGTCGTATATCATCCGATCCAGGTTCTGGCGGAATCCTATCGCAACTACAAGAAGTAAGGAAGAGGCGTACACTGTTCCTTACCCAAAAACGGCTCCCGTTCTATCGTGCTGTTCCGGCACGATAGAACGGGAGCCGTTCTTCATCCTCACATCTCAATCCCGTATCTCCGCAGGGCTGCATTTCACGATGCTGCCATCCGTTTCCAGGTAGACCACCTTCGCCAGCTGCGCATTGCGAAGCATGCGGCGGCAAAGCAGGCATGGCTTGCCGGAGGCCAGCGTCCCGTCCGCATTGAACCCCACGATATAGATGGTTGCTCCCTGCATCCGGATGGGATCGGCGTTGATGATGGCATTCTGCTCCGCATGGACTGCCACGCAAAGCTCATAGTTCTGCCCCTTGGGCACATGGAGCCTCTCCCGCTCGCAAAGCCCGGTGTCGATACAGTTGGCCTCTCCCCTGGGCGCCCCGTTGTAGCCCGTGCTGATGATGATAGAATCCTTCACAATGATTGCACCGTAACGGCGGCGCAGGCAGGTAGCCCGCCTCCCCACCGCTTTGGCGATGTCAAGAAAATACTCTGTCCAATCCGGGCGTTGCTGTTTCTCTGCCATGCGGCATCCTCCCCTGTATGATACTTATACTAGAAAGCTCTTACGCTCTCTGCATATACCGCGGACGATTTGTAGCGAGATGAAAATTTCATTGCTCGCAAGCATAGATTGCCATATTTTCTTAGATTATTATATCATCATTGCTAAAGTTTTTCCTCCAAAACTCCGATATATTTTTATAGATCTGATGTATTCTTAGGAGGAAATCGTCATGGCAATGGTGATAAAAAACAATCTGTCGGCACAGAACAGCTTAAAAAATCTGAACAAGAACTCCCGTGCATTATCGAAAAGCCTGAAAAAGATTTCCTCCGGAAGGCGTATCACCGGAGCTATGGACGATTCCTCGGGCTTTGTGATTGCAGAACGCATGGTCGTGCAGCTTCGCGGTCTGGAACAATCGACACGCAATGCCCAGAACGGTGCCAGCTTGCTCAAGACAGCAGACGGCGCCATTGGCTCCACCGTGGATATCCTGAAATGCATGAAGGAAAGAGCCATCAATGCTGCAAACGACTCGAATACGGACGAGGACCGCGCCATCATGCAAAAGGAATTCGACCAGTACATCGATCAAATCGATGACAATGCACTCGTGACATTCAACGGACAGTACCTGACCACCGGCACCCACAACAGCCAAACCCGGCACATGTTCAACACCCTGGCGAATAACAATCTGGGCAACAACAGCTTGAGCGGCACTTCGACAACACCTCTGACCGACTGGGTCACCAAAAGCGGCGAAAACCTGGGCATCCTCAGCTCGGACCGCATCACCCTCTCCGTCACATGGCAAGGCACCACCTATGCCGGCACCTATGATGTGGGAACCTCCTCCATGGGGGACATTATGACCCAATGGTATGCAGAAATGCGCGCAAAGGGTCTCAACACGGGATGGAACTGGCATTTCAACTACGACACCTACGGTCTGGACGGGCAGTGGCAGCCCGTTGTTCCCCCGGACGGCAAAAGAACCGACACGGTTGCCGCGTACCTGGATGCCTCCAACCCGGATGCCGTTCCTGCCGGAGAGGAGGGCCTACGGTACCAACTGGGAGGCTTCACCATCAGCGTGGCGGACAGCACCGGCAACATCAAGAGCAATGTGAACCGCTTTCTGGATGACTATCACGAAGTCATCCGCGCCCAGAACGAATCGAAGGACAACGCCTTCGTCTTCCATCTGGGAACAAAGGCAAATCAGGCCATCAAGATCGGCTTCACGGATATGAGGGCGTATGCCCTGGCATTGAAGGGCGAGGATGGCACGAACATCAGCATCTGCACACAGGTATCGGCCAATGCGGCCATCAGCGTGCTGGACAATGCCTTGATGAAAGCCCTGGACGAGCAGGTGAAAATCGGCGCCACCCTGGAACGTCTGGATCATACCATCAACACCCTGACGGTTGCTTCTGAAAATGTGCAAAACGCAGAGTCCACCATTCGCGATGCCGACATGGCAAAGGAAATGCTGGACTTCACCAAAAACAACGTGCTCGTACAGGCATCGCAATCCATGCTGGCCCAAGCAAATCAGAACAGCTCAAACGTGCTCAGCCTGCTCCAATAAAAACTCCCTCGTCAATAAGATTCCACCAAGGTATATTCTATGGATGGCCGTCCGCCCGTGGAGTAATTCACACGGCTGACGGCTTTTTTCTGCTCGATGAGATAGTTCATGTAACGGCGCACGGTCACCTTGGACAGACCCGTTTCCTTGGCAAGCTGCTCGCATGTCCTGTACTGGGTCCTCTGTTCCTTGCACTCCAGGTATCCCAGGATCCTGTCCAATGTCTGGCGCTGTATGCCTTTCTCCAAATCGGCATTGGAACGGGAATCCTCCTGCTGCTTCACATGCATCAGCCGGTCGATATCCGACTGGGTATAGCTCCCTTTTTCCTTCAGGGAGTGACGCAGCAGGAACTTCTGCATCGCCTCATAGAAGCGCTCGTAGGTGAACGGCTTGACCAAATAGTCCACAATACCCAAATGCAACGCATGTTCCACATCTTCGCCGCCATTGTCCGCCGTAATGAGGATAGCCTCCACCGCATTTCCCTGGCGCCGCAGTTCTGACAAAAGCTCCAATCCGGAAAGCCCCGGGACATAGATATCCAGAAGCAGGAGTTCCGCAGGATTCTTTTCCAAAAACTCCAAAGCCTCTTTCCCATTGCGAAACATGGCAACAATATCCAGTTCCGCAATCTTCATAGCGAATGTACGATTGATGGAAGCCACCATCATATCATCCTCTACAATCACTGTCTTTATCATCCGCGGCCCTCCCGTCTTTTTTCCCGTTGATGCTTATGGTAATCGATGTACCGGTTCCCGGATCGGAATCGATTTGCAGGAACCCGTCATGCTTCTTGACGATTTCCTGGACCAGGCGCATGCCGTAGCCATGACCCGCGCCCTTGGTCGTGTAGGATCCTGCCAGAATGCTCTGGATCTGCTCCTCCGTCATGCCGCATCCCGTATCATCCACCGTGACCGTCATCCCCTCCGGTTCCGAGCGGATAAAGAATTCCACCTGCCTCACATCCCCCTCGTTCCCTATAGCCTCAAACGCGTTCTCCAAGAGATTCCCGAGGATGGTCACAAGTTCCTTTGTCGTCAGATAGGGATTGTTCTGGGGCAGTCTGCTGTCCGATCGCAAATAAAAGTCAATGTTGATTTCCTTGGCTCTGTTCGCCTTGCCCAGGAGAAGAGCCGCTACAGTCTTGTCCTCGATGAGCCTCAGGATATGGCGGTCTGCAAGTCCCTGAGCCTCATCGCTCAGAAAGGATATGGCCTGATCCACCTCCCCCAGCTGCAGGAGCCCGTAGAGCACATGGATCTTGTTACGGAACTCGTGCGTATTGGCTCTGAGGGCATCGATGATATGGTTCATGCCCGTAAGCTGTTCCGACATCCGCACAAACTCTGTCCGGTTCCGCAGGATCACCATCACGGCATCCTGCTGCTCCAGCGGATGAAGCGGCACAATGTTCGCCAGGAAGGATTCCCCTCCAAGTTCCACCATGTACCAGGGAACAGGCGTGTTCGTGCGAAAAGCCTCCAAAATCCCCGGCTGCAAGGGAAAATTCGTCGGCAGCTTCCCGTTCCCCACATATGCAAATGCCGCAGGATTCCGGTAGAGTACCGTGTTTTCCCGATCCACAATGAGAATTCCCTCGCTCAGGATATCCAGAAGTTCCTCCCGCTGGAGATACATCCGTGCAAAGGCCGTGGGCGTATATCCCAAAAGGATGTGGCGGATATTCCTGGAAATCCCCCATGCCAGAAAAATGCCTGCCATCAGGGCAATGACGAAGAATTCCAGCGCATGGAGCTGGATCTGCCTCTTGAACATCTCCACGTTCTTCATGGATGTGCTGGCCATCACAAAGCCGATGACCTCCCCCTGCTCGTTCCGTACGGCATGAAATGCCCGCTTCTGGACATCGGGATCTCCGAGCCATGTGGTGATGTACCCGTTCCTCCCCTCCAGCGCATCTGCTTCATCGCCGCCGGTGAATTTCTCTCCAATATGCCCGGGATCCGGATGATAGAGGCGGATGCTCTTCGTGTCCGCCACAACCAGATAGTCAATGCTGCTGTTGTCCTGCTTCAGAATGCCGTCCAGCCGCTGCCGGAGATGAGGCGGGAACGCACCTGCCTCCAGCCCCTCAATGATTTCCTTGTCATAAGCCAGAATATAGACCGTGCGGGAAAGCATCTGTTCCAGATTGGACTCCATATGCTGCAGCTCCCCCGGCAGAATCAGCAGAATCGGAAGAGCAGCCACAACAATCACCAAGAGTATATAAGAAGACAGCAATTTTGTCATAAGGAAACCTCCGCCCCGGAACCATTCATCATGTATATTATACCGCTGTTTTTCAAATTTCGCCATAGGAGAAATCTTCCCCTGCAACGTCTCCATGAGGTGAAACTTCGGATCTCCGCATCGTTTCTCTTGATTTTCGCCCGTTTTCAAGCATTTGTTTGTTTTTTTTAATTTCTAAAATCTTTTCTTATGTGGCAAAACTTTCTTTTTTTTCCCACAAACTATATTCTTTTATTGTTCATTGTGTATTGTTTTTTTTTTTTTTTTTTTTTTTTTTTCAGACCGCCGTAAAAAGCACAATATCTTTGTATCTCGTTTTGTGGTACAATACCAATAGCAGTTGGACTTCTGCTTCAACAACAATCCCGCTTTTCCATAGCTAACAAAGATTTGCAGGAAGCGCACCCGGAATCCTGTATCCCGGGTACACTCCCCAAGAATCTTTTGCCGTATTACCAATGAACTGTATATTCTGGAAGGAGAGCAATGATGGAAATTCTGGTATGCATCAAACAGGTTCCGGGTTCCAACAAGGTGGAAGTCGATCCTGTAACAGGTGTGCTGAAGCGCAGTGGCGCAGATGCGAAAATGAATCCCTACGACCTCTTCGCCCTGGAGACGGGTCTCCGGCTTCGGGAGCAGTATGGCGGCACACTGAGCGTGCTCACAATGGGACCGCCCCCGGCCAAGGCGGTACTCTATGAGGCATTTGCCATGGGCGCGGACAAGGGAGCCCTCATCACGGACAGGAAGTTCGGCGGTGCGGACGTTCTTGCTACAAGCTATACTCTTTCCCAGGGCATCCGCAAGTTCGGCAAGTTCGATCTCATCATCTGCGGCTTGCAGACCACCGACGGCGATACCGCACAGGTAGGTCCTGAGGTTTCCGAGCAGCTGGATATTCCCTGCGTCTGCAATGTCAGGTCTGTTGACAAAGTTGAGGACAATTCCATCATTGTTGATTTGGAAATGTCAGAGGACATCGAAAAGGTCAAGGTTGCATTCCCTTGCCTGATCACCGTCCAGAAGGACATCACTGAGCCCCGCCTCCCGTCCTACAAGCTCGGCAAGGCAACCGCCAACCGCGAGATTGCCCAGTATACGCTGGCTGACATGGAAGACACCGACGAGAAGCACTATGGCCTCAATGGATCCCCCACGCAGGTTCAGCGCATCTTCCCGCCCACTTCGGACAAGGTCCAGGAAGTCTGGGAAGGCGAGAACGAGGAATTGGCAGACCGCATCTACGGCTTGCTGAAAAAGAAGAAATTCATCGCGTAAGGAGGGGTCATCATGGGAAAACTGGTTGTACATCAGGAAAAAATTCAAGATATCCAGGCATTCATCAAGCTCTGTCCCTTCAACGCCATGGAGGAAAAGGACGGAAAGATTGAGATCAATGCCGCATGCCGTCTCTGCAAGCTCTGCGTCAAGAAGGGCAATGGTGGCATGGAGTACGTCGAGGATGAGGCGAAGCCTACGGTTGACAAGTCTCAGTGGAAGGGCATCACGGTCTATGTAGACCATGTGGAAGGCCGCATCCATCCGGTCACTTACGAGCTCATCGGCAAGGCCCGCGAGCTGGCAGCGAAGATCAAGCATCCTGTCTATGCCCTCTTCATGGGAAGCGGCATCGCCGATCAGGCCAAGGAAGTTCTCCACTACGGCGTGGACAAGGTGTTTGTCTGCGATATGCCTGAGCTGAAGGATTTCAAGATTGAGACCTATACGAAAGTCTTCGAGACTTTCGTCAACAAGATCAAGCCGTCCGCCCTTCTCGTAGGCGCGACCCCTGTGGGCCGCCAGCTGGCACCGCGTGTCGCTGCACGCTTCCACACGGGCCTCACGGCAGACTGCACGATTCTCGATATGCATGAGAACACGGATCTCGTCCAGATCCGTCCGGCATTCGGCGGCAACATCATGGCAGAGATCCTCACGCCGAACACCCGCCCGCAGATGGCGACGGTTCGCTACAAGATCATGGATGCTCCCCAGAGGAGCGAACAGGAATCCGGCACCATCGAGGCTTTGGAAGTTCCCGCATCGGAACTCAAAGCTCGCATGGAGGTTCTGGAAGTCACGAAGAAGCCCAAAGAGAAGAGCATCGAGAATGCCGATGTCCTCGTTGTTGCAGGCCGCGGCGTAAAGAAGAAGGAAGACCTCGAGATGATCCAGCAGCTCGCAGAGGCTCTGGACGGGGATTTTGCCTGCACGCGTCCCCTCGTGGAGTCCGGCTGGCTGGATGCCAAGCGCCAGATTGGTCTCTCGGGCCGTACGGTTCGCCCGAAGCTCATCATCACTTGCGGTGTCTCCGGCGCGATCCAGTTCGTGGCAGGCATGGATCATTCCGAGCAGATTTTCGCCATCAACTCAGATCCCAAGGCTTCCATCTTCAAGGTTGCCAACTATGCTGTCGTCGGCGATCTCTACAAGATTGTGCCGAAGCTCATTGAGAACATCAAACAGGGGAGGGGCCTTGCATGAGCACTTACAAGAAAATGGACGAAAAGGATCTTGAGTACATCTCAAGTTTCATGGACAGGGAGCGCATCCTTTGGGGCGATGAGATCAACGAGGAATACAGCCATGACGAGCTGGCTTCCGAGCGTTCCTACCCCGAGCTCGTAGCTCGTGTCACCTCCACGGAAGAAGTTTCGAAGCTGTTGGCCTATGCCAACAAGGAGCACATCGCCGTGACGCCCCGTGGCGCAGGTACCGGCCTTGTAGGCGCTGCTGTTGCCGTAGAGCACGGCCTCATGATTGACACGACTCTCATGAACCATATCCTGGAGCTCGATGAAGAGAACCTGACCCTTACCGTAGAGCCGGGCGTCCTCATCATGGAAGTCCGCTCCTATGCCGAAGAGAACGGCTTCTTCTATCCGCCGGATCCGGGCGAAAAATCCGCGACCATCGGCGGCAACATCAGCACGAATGCAGGCGGAATGACCGCCGTGAAATACGGTGTTACCCGTGATTTCGTCCGCGCCTTGGAGGTTGTCCTCGCAGACGGCACGGTGATGGAGCTCGGCGGCAAGGTCGTCAAGAACAGCTCCGGCTATGATCTCAAAAACATGATCATCGGCTCCGAGGGAACGCTTGCGTTCGTCACGAAGGCTGTCCTGAAGCTCGTTCCGCTTCCCAAGAAGAACGTAACGCTCCTGATTCCCTTCCCGACTCTGGCACAAGCCATCCGCACTGTCCCCCTCATCATCAAGTCCAAGGCTGTCCCGACGGCCATCGAGTTCATGGAGCGCGAAGTCATTCTGGATGCCGAGGAGTATCTGGGCAGGAAGTTCCCGGACAATCAGGCAGATGCTTACCTCCTGCTGAAGTTCGACGGCGATTCCATGGCTGAGATTGCTTCCTACTACGATGACACGGCGCAGATCTGCCTGGAGCAGGGCGCTATCGATCTCCTGATCGCCGATACGGAAGAGCGCAGCACTCCTGTCTGGAAGACAAGGGGCGCATTCCTCGAGGCCATCAAGGGCACGACGACCATGATGGACGAGGTTGACGTTGTTGTTCCCCGGAACCGCGTCAATGATTTCGTGGAATTCGTCCACGAGCTCCGCAACGAAATCGGCATCCGCATCAAGTCCTTCGGCCATGCCGGCGACGGCAACCTGCACGTCTATGTCCTCAAGGATGACCTGCCGGATGACAAGTGGGAAGAGCTTCTCAACATCGCCATGGATCGCATGTACGAGAAGTCCCGCGAGCTCGAAGGTCAGGTATCCGGCGAGCACGGCATCGGCCTCGTGAAGCGCCCTTACCTCAAGCAGTCCCTGCCTGAGGCAAGCTTGGAGATCATGCGCGGCGTCAAGAAAGCGTTCGACCCGAACAACATCATGAACCCGCATAAGGTCTGCCAGATCTAAGAGATTTGCCAATCCTGTGAAGGCACTGACTGAAAGGAGCCAGTGCCTTCCTTTGGATTGGAATTAGTTTTTGATATTCCTATATAGAAAGGAATGAGACATCATATGCTAGCTTTGATAGCAGCCATACCTATTATCCTCACCATCATCCTGACGGTGGGCCTGAACATGGCAGCAAAGAAAGTGCTCCCGATTTCCTGGCTCTCCATCGTCATCATCGGTCTCGGCTACTGGGGCATGGACATGCAGCATGTCGCTGCTTACACCGTCATGGGCTTCCTTGGCTCCATCGACGTCCTGCTCATCATCTTCGGTGCCATCCTCGTCATGAACACGCTGAACGTGGCAGGCGCCATGAGCCGTATCCAGGGCATGTTCAACAGTATTTCCGAGGATGCCCGCATCCAGCTCGTCATTGTCGGCTTCGCTTTCAGTGCCTTCATTGAGGGCGCCGCCGGTTTCGGAACTCCTGCGGCTCTTGCCGCACCGCTCCTCATCGGCTTGGGCTTCCCTCCGATGGCAGCGGCCATTGCCTGCCTGATCCTGAATTCCACGCCTGTGCCCTTCGGCGCAGCAGGAACGCCTACCAACGCGGCTATCGCTGCCGTTGCCTCGGAGCTTCCCGCCATGGGCATCAACCCGGATGAATGGATGCTGGCGCTTGCCTTTACCTCTGCTTTCGGTATGTGTATCGGCGGTTTCTTCATCATCTTCTTCACGGTAGGACTCATCACCATGATGTTCGGCAAGAAAAAGTCCTTCATGGATGCCATGCCGGTCCTTCCCTTCTGCCTGTTCACCGCCTTGGTGTTCAGCCTGGTATCCCTTCCCATTGCCCGCTTCATCGGCACGGAGCTGACTTCCCTGACGGCAGCTGCTGTCACGGTGTTCGTTCTTCTCGGCTGTGCCAAGGCAGGCTTCCTCATGCCGAAGGAAATCTGGCGTTTTGAAAGCGCGAAGTCTGAGTCGAAGAAGGATTCTTCCTCTTCTTCCGCACCCCAGATGTCCCTGTTCAAGGCATGGATTCCCTATCTCTTCATCTCCCTCTGGCTCGTGGTCACCCGTATCCCGCAGTTGGGACTGAAGCCCATTGTCCAGTCCTTCTCCGTAGGGCTCACCAACATCCTCGGCGTTTCCAATGCCACTTGGACGCTCAAGTATGTCAACAACCCGGGCGTTGCGCCCTTCATCCTCGCCGTTCTTCTCGCCATCGTGATTTACGGCCTCAAGGGCGACCAGGTTTCCGCCATTTTCAAGAAGTCCTGGAACCAGTGCGTCGGTGCATTCATTGCCCTGCTCTTTGGTTTCGCGCTCGTCTACATGTACCGCTATTCCGATGCCAATTCGACGGGCATGGATTCCATGCTGATCACCATGGCAAAGGGCATGGCGGATCTCGCCGGCGACAACTTCTTCTACATCGCCACCTTCATCGGCACCATCGGATCCTTCATGTTTGGCTCGAACACGGTATCCAACGTCATGTTCACGCCGCTCCAGTTTGAGACAGCGAAGATCCTCAACCTGCCGACCCTTATCATCGTAGCCCTGCAGAACCAGGGCGGCGCCATCGGCAACATGGTCTGCATCAACAACATCGTTGCAGTCTGCGCCACTACAGGCATTTCCGGCGTGGAAGGCAAACTCATCCGGACGAACTTCCTCCCATGGATCTGTTACTACGCCATCCTGATCATCGTGGCCATTGTCGCCATGAACACGGGAATTCTGCCTGAATTCTAGACAACAGGATTTCTCATTGAAAGAACCCCCCAAGCAATTGCTTGGGGGGTTCTTTCAATGAGGAACCAGTGTCAATCCTTCCTCCCGAAATATCTTCTCGCCAAAATCACGGCGACGAAATCATCCACGGGAACCGGCGGGACTTGCAATGTCGTGGGCAGAAGGCTGCGCCAGCCCTTGGGCGGGTTTGCCTTCCAGTACTCCTTCCTTGCCATTTCCGTCGTATGATGCTCCTCCACCACCGTAACCTCCAATTGGGGACAAGCGCTGCGGATGCGGCTCTCTGCCGCCTTGCTCGTGGTCCCGTTCCCAAGAAGGAGGCAATCCGGGGCGTGAAAGGAGAGCATCTCCTCCACCTCTGCCTCCAGGCAATCCGTAGCGATTACTTTCTGCAGGAACACCGTCCCATCTTCTGAGAGTACCGCCAGGCCGCACTTGTCCCGACCGGGATCCAGTGCGGCCACTGTTCTTTTCCTGCTGCCTTCACTCATCTGCCATCTGCTCCATCTTGATATTGAGGCGCAACGGACCCAGAGCATCCGTTGCCGACCGCGCATAAGCGGAGAGGATGACATTTCCATGCACCGGCTCAAGCGCCCGGATGATGCCATAGAGCTGCTCTGCTTCCATGGCTCCCACCGACCCGCTGATGGGGTCTGCGAGAATGCCTTTCCGCACGGCCTCGGCATTCACCTGCTTCAGGAAATCCATCACGACACCCTCCGCATCCTCCTGGCGGCCACTGCGGACATAATAATTCCTTGCGATAATGAATTCATCCTTCTCGTAAATGATGCTGTTGGGATATACCTCCAGACTGGTACGCACAGGCTCGCCACGCACGAGATTGCCTGCCGCCATAATGCGCACAATGGAATCCGAAGATCTTCCGGCAATCTCTTCCAGAGCCGCCTCATACTCCGGCTGATAGATCCAGATGTCCCCGTCCATGACATTCTTTCCCAGCCGCTCCGACACATTGCGGCTGGCCAGCCGAGCCAGGGAAGCAAAATCCTGCGCGATTTCCTCCTTGGAACGCCCGCCACGGATGACCCCGCTGGCTATGACCTCATTGGCCCGGAACACGATATCCCCTTCCCGGATGCTGATGAGGCCCTGCCGGAGATCGTCAGCACGCTGCTCCAGATCCTTGTTGGTTTCCGCGAGTTTCCGGTTGCTTGACGAAAGCTTGGCATTCGACTGCTCCAGGCTTTCATTCTTCCCGACAAGCTCCTCCGTCTTCCTCGCAAGCTCATCGTTGCGCTGTGTCAGCTCTGCCTTGGCCTCTTCCAGAAGGCGATTGCCTTCCTGCAATCGAAGGGACTCATCCTCAAGTTCCTTCTGCTGCTTCTGAAGCTTCTCCACCTCATCCTTGGACTGTTTCAGGGCAGTATCCGTCTCCTCCTGCTCCCTCTGCGCAATCTCCAAGGCTCCCATGGCACTGTTCAGGTCCTTCCTGGTTTGCTGCATATTCCGATTGAGCTCTTCCATGCCGAAGAGTGCCGTGCGGACATTCTCCGATGCCGCTGCCATCACGCCAAACGTCAGCGTCGTAATGCAAATGCCGGTAAATATCGTAATCACAATGGAAGTATGCCGGGGACGCAGGCCAAAAATGGACAGCCGCTTCTTGCCGATCTTCGTGCCGAGACGATCTCCGATAAAGGCAACTGCCCCTCCGGTTATAATGAGAACAACAATGAGCAGAACACCATACATCTTCTGCCACACCACCTTTCTCGCAGAATACAAGGCACTGCCGGAAAACAACCCGCACAGGTTGCTTTGGCAGCAGTGCCAGCCACAGAAAACGTCAATGGGAAGCCTTGCGTATGAGGACAAGCCCTGCCACAAGGCCGATGATATTCGGTATCCAGACCGCCAGGAGCGGAGGAAGCAAGCCTCCGCGGGCAATGGCATTGGACATGGTCATCACCGCATAATAAAAGAAGATGATGATGACGCTCATGGCAAAGCCTTTGGATGAGCTGTTCCTCGTAGGCTGCAATCCCAGAGGAACGCCAATGAGCGCGAAAATCAGGCTGGCCATAGGTACCGTGACCCTCTGGTAAAGCTCGGCCTGAAGTTTGTTCGTGTCGACGAACTGGGTCTTCATGATATCGATCTGCTCCTTGAGCTCCTTCATGGTGAGCTCCTCCGGCTTCTTCTGTTCCCGGATGATCTGTGTCGGGCTCGTATTGATGGGAAGAACCTGCGTATCGAAACGCATCCTGTGCTCGCTCCTGCCGTCCGTCACATCGTAGAGCATGCCATCATGCAAAGTCCACATCTCTCCGTCCCATGTGGCATAAGCCGCTGTCTCCACATGGGCAATCTGCCCATCCTTGTCATAATCCTGCATGGTAACACCATGCATGGATTTGGAATCCGCATTGTACATCTGCGCGTAGACCAGCTGGTGGATTTTGCCCTCCTGAATGTCCTTGAAGATAATATGCTCCTGGGACTTCGGTGCCGTATTGTGCTTGATCTCATAGTGAAGAACATTGCTGTAGGCCGTGTTTGCCCAAGGCACCACATACTCATTGAAAGCAATGGCAACCATGCTCACGAAGAAACCCAAGAGGATGGCCGGCGCTGCAATACGCGAAAAACCGATGCCGCAGGACTTCATCGCCGTGATCTCGCTGGAACTGGACAGCCGTCCGAACGTCAGGAGAACCGCCAGCAGCATGGACATGGGGAACGTCCACATGATGATATTTGGAAGCCCCAGGACAAAAATCTTTGCCACGGACTGGAGAGATGCCCCGTAATCCGTAATGTACTGGGCAATGCGAAATAGCGTCCCGGATCCGATGAACACCGCAGAAAATGCACAGATGCCGAAGATGAAGGCCAGAGTGACTTCCCGAAAGATATATTTGTCCAAAATTCGTATGTGCATCTGTCCACCCCCTATAACGTAAACTTGTCTCCCAGATAGAACTTCTTCGCAATGGGGCTCGTCGCAATCGTGGCGCTGTCACCTTCCAAAAGGATTTTCCCGTTGTTCAGTATATACGCCCGATCCACAATCTGCAAAGTTTCTCTTACATTATGATCCGTAATCAGAATACCGATGCCCCTCTGCCGGAGATACTGGATGATTTCTTGAATATCTGCCACAGCCAGGGGATCCACTCCCGCGAACGGCTCATCCAGAAGAATGAACTGCGGCTCCAAGGCCAGGCATCTTGCAATCTCCACGCGCCGCCGCTCACCGCCGGAAAGCTCCGTTCCCCTGCGCTCCCGCACATGGCCGATGTGGAATTCCGCCAGGAGCTCCTCGTACTTGTTCTTCTGTTCCGCTTTGGAAAGCTCTGTCGTCTCCAGGATTGCCATGATATTCTCCTCCACAGTAAGCTTGCGGAAAATGGAGGCTTCCTGGGCAAGATAGCTGATCCCAAGGGATGCCCTGCGATGCATGGGAAGCCGGGTGATATTGACCTCCGAGAGGAACACTTCCCCCGAAGTCGGGCTCTCCAGCCCGACAATCATGTAGAATGTCGTGGTCTTGCCCGCACCATTTGGCCCCAAAAGGCCGACAATCTCCCCTTTTCCCACTCTGAGGGAGACCCGATCCACAACGGTGCGCCGCTTGAATGTCTTGACCAAGTTCTTTGCTTCGATATGCACGGCAGGTTCCTCCAAAATCTCATACGCCTTCCACTTTTTCTTGTTTCTATCACTATTGTACTTTAGGTTTGTTGTCTTTTGCAAGATAAACCGTCAGAAGGTTGCCCCGCACCAGGTTATTGTCCTGGACAGCCCAGGCATTGCCCGTGAGGATGGCCTTGCCTTCTTCCTTGCCATAGTAGTCCACCCGATCCCCCGCTGCCTCGAAATCCTTGGGAGGGCTTACAAGATGGGCATGGCCGACTCCCACATAGTGCTCATCCTTCAGCCAGCCTTCCATGAAATCTGCCGTGAAGGTACCGTCCTGGCTGGTAATGACTCCCCCCGTGGGGATCTTCACATAGTCGTTCTGGTTCGGGAAATACTCCACCATATCCCCTGTAAAGGTTTTGTCCTGCTGGGTTCCATGAACATCGCCAATGGCAAGCATGTGATCCTGTCCATCCGTCGTAATCTTGTGGCAGGTAACACGGGTATCCTCCCGTACAGCAACGACATTGCCTTCCACCATACCCTCCTGGGTCTTCGTATTGTACCAGGCTTTTGCTCCCGCTACGCGGGAAACTCCCCGCTTCATGAGCACAGCGCCTTCCGCTGTCACAATTCCTGTCCTCATATCGTATTCCACGGTATCCGCATCGAGCGATGCCGGTTCGCCGCCTTTGTCGGATGCCGTTGCTTTGTCCGCCGCTGCGAAACAGGGAAGCGCCGTCTGGGTTCCGACTGCCACTGCCGCTGCCACTGCCATGGCTCCCAAAAATTTCTGCATCTTACTCATGCCCATCTTTCTTGGCTCCTTTCTCCAGATGTGCCTTGCCGATAATCTTGATATGATTGAACCCATCCGTGCTCTCAATGCGATTCCCGGTCGCCCGCATATCATCCTTTTTCACATGGACCTCTCCTTCCGCCACCAGCATTTCCTTTTCCGCAATCCATTGGAACTTCTGGCTGGTCAGTTCTGCTCCATCCGTATTGGAAACCTTCACATTGCCTTCCACCGAGATATCCTGAGTGGAACGGACATAGTTCCCCTTGTCTGCAACAAGCGTCACAATCCGGCCATCTTCCTCATAGAACTTCACCGTGATATTCGTGATTTCCGCATCCTGGGTATCCACATTTACGATAATATGATCCGCCGTGAGTTCCCATTGCGTCCTGCCATCCTTCTCTGCACTGAGGAAATTCCCCTCATATGTCATGATACGTGGCTCATTCTTCGGCTCCACCGGTTGCGGAGGATCCGGAATCGTGCGTACGACCCAGGCGATGAGAGAGATAAACAGCAGGATCCCTGCTCCTATGAAGAGCTTTCCCTTTGCACTCATCCTCTCTTCTCCTTTGACGATACCGTATGATGCTTGTTCTTCTTCTGATGCTCCGGCGCTGTATTCCAGCGCTTCTGGAACCAGATCCACTGCGTGGGATTCTCCCGTATCATGCGATCAATGAGCTTTGTCATCTTCTCCGTGAAATCAAAGAGATCCTTGTCCGTATCGCCGGTATCCTCATACCGCATGATCTCTCCTATGACAATCTTGTGTTTTCCGCTTTTCTGCCGCAGGATGAACATGGGTACGACCGGGGAACCGAATTTGCGGGCAAAGACCGCCGCTCCCATGGGAGTGGATGCCGTCCTTCCCAAAAATTCCATGAAGGCACCGCCGGGCCCTGCATCCTGATCCATCAGGAAGCCCAGGATCTTTCCTTTCTTCAAGGCTCTTCCCGCTGCCAAAAGTTCGCTGGTCCCCCGCGAGAAAACCTCCACATGCACCATGGCGCGCAGATCATCCAGCGCCCTCGTATAATCGAGATTGGGCTGGGGCTTGGCGATTGCCGTCGTCGGGATGCCTTTCAGTGCCATTGCCGCTGACATCCATTCCCATGTGCCAATATGCCCGGTGATGACCACAATGCCGCGCCCTTCCTCATGAGCCGCTTTTACGCGCTCGAAATGTTCTATATCGATATACTCATGAAGGTTCTGCTGATTCAGATTCGGCATATAGAGGATTTCCAGCATATTGCGGGCAAGATTCACGAAGGATTCCCGAATCAGATCCTTTGCCTCTGCCTCGGGGAGTTCCAGAGAAACCATCATCTGCTCAACAGCACGTTTCCTTTGCTTTTTGACGAAAAGATAATACAGATTCCCCAAAATCCTGCCAATCGCCATAAGAACACAATAAGGCGTATGCCGGGCACACCAGCTCATGAACATCAATGTCTTGTACAACATGAAACGACTTACCTCCTATTGCCCAAGGCCTTCCATGGAAGACGGGCACAGGAATCCCGTCACGATCCCCTTCCATTTCCCCTGTGCCTTCAGCACGAATTCCAGGATTTCCCTCACGGCGCCGCGGCCTCCGGGAAAACCGGAAACCACATGGGCATGAGCCCGCACCTCCGGAACCGCATCGGCAACCGCCGCGGCAAGGCCAACCTGCACCATCACGGGCAGGTCAATGAGGTCATCGCCGATATAGGCAATTTCCTCGTCCTTCAGTGAAAATTTTTCCTTGAGCTCCTCATAAGCCTGCCGCTTGTCCATGCATCCCTGCCAAACCGCATCGATATGAAGCTCCTTGCTGCGCCTTGTGACCTGAGGAGATTCCCTTCCCGTAATGATGGCTGTCCCGAGCCCATGTTTGTGCGCCAGGGCAATCCCCAGCCCGTCCCTGCAGAAAAAAGCCTTGTAGAGCTCGCCTTCCGCACCGATATAAATGCCGCCATCCGTGAGAACGCCATCCACATCGAAGATAACCAGACGTATTTTTCCTGCACGTTCCATAGCATCTGCCAACTGTTCCATCTTACACGACTCCCTGACGCAAAAGATCTGTCAAATGAACCATCCCGATGGGATTCCTCTCCCCATCGACCACCGGCAGCACCGTAACCGGACGCGGCTTGTGCTTCTCCATAACAGAAAGGGCTTCTGCCGCCAGCTTGCCCGGGGCAATGAGCAGGGGATGCTCGAACATGATATGCTCCACAGGCTCATCGAGGAAATCATTGGCCTTGCCGAGAGCACGGCGGATGATGCCATCGGTGATGAGACCGATGAATTTCCCGTTCTCATCCACAACAGACGCCGCCCCAAGTCCCTTGTCCGTCATGACGAAAAGGGCATCTTTTGCGGTCTTGCCCTTCCGGACCACCGGATTGTCCTCGCCCGTATGCATGACATGCTCCACCTTCAGCAGAAGTTTCCTTCCCAGAGCGCCGCCCGGATGGAACATGGCGAACTCCTGGGACGTGAAATTCCTCGCTTCCATGAGAGCCATGGCAATGGCATCTCCCATGGCCAATGTGGCCGTCGTGCTTGCCGTCGGAGCCAGCCCCAAAGGACAGGCTTCCCGTTCCACAGCAATATCCACGAAATAGTCGCTATGCTTTCCAAGGGAGGAATCCCTGCGCCCGCACATGGCAATGATCGTGGCTCCGATGCGCCGGATGATTGGCAGGATGTTCACAATCTCCGAGGACTCGCCGCTGTTGGAAATGGCAATGACCACATCCTTCTCTGTCACCATGCCGAGATCCCCATGAAAGGCTTCTGCCGGATGCATGAAAAAAGAAGGAGTTCCCGTGCTGGCCAATGTCGCGGCAATCTTCTGCCCGATATGGCCGGATTTTCCCATGCCTGTGACAACCACTCGCGCAGTGCAATCCAAAATGCACTGCACCGCACGCTCGAACTCGTCATCCACATGGGAAATGAGATGCTCCACGGCACCTGCCTCAATCTTCAATGTTTCAATCGCTTTATCTTTGATCATCTTTTTCCTTCCTCACATCTTTCCATGCACGATTCCATGGATTGCCAGGGCATCCTTCAAGAGAGCTTCCAGCTTGTCAAGGTAAAGCATGTTGGGGCCATCCGAGAGAGCCTCCTCCGGATTGTCATGCACCTCCAGAAAGAGGCCATCCACGCCAACACCAACGGCTGCGCGCACCAGAGGCTCCACATACTCGCGATTCCCGGAAGATTTCGTCCCGGCCCCGCCGGGAATCTGGACACTATGGGTTCCATCGAAAATCACAGGATATCCAAAGGAGCGCATAATGGGAAAGCTCCTCATATCCACCACGAGATTGTTATAGCCAAAAGACGCGCCCCTCTCCGTGAGAAGGATTCCCTCGCTGCCGCTTTCATGGAGCTTGTCCACCACATTCCTCATATCCATCGGGGAAAGGAACTGTCCCTTCTTCACATTGACTACGCACCCCGTCTTTGCCGCCGCATGCAAAAGATCCGTCTGACGGCAGAGAAATGCCGGTATCTGCAGGATATCCGCCACTTTCGATACAGGCTCTGCCTGGTATGTTTCATGGATATCCGTCACAATGGGTACCCGGAGTTCTTCCTTGATCTTCTGCAGCATTTCCATTCCCTTTTCCAGCCCGGGACCTCGAAAACTATGGAAGGAAGACCGGTTCGCCTTATCAAAGGATGCCTTGAACACATAAGGAATCCCCAGGCGACCGCAGATTTCCTTGATGGTACGTCCAATATAAAGACATCTGTCCAGGCTTTCCAACGCACATGGCCCCGCCAAAAGCACCAGAGGTTCCCCGCCGCCAATCTCGAAATTCCCGACTTTTACCTTGTTCATACAGATGCCGCTCCTTCCATCTTCCCATAGATTTCATTGACCAGTCTCAAATCCTCTTCCGTGTCCACCCCAACGAATCGGTGATCCGTCCTGATGACCCGGATGCGGTATCCATGCTCCAATGCGCGGAGCTGCTCCAGGGATTCGCTGGTTTCCAACGGTGTCGGTTCCATCTTCGCATAATCGAGCAAGAAATCCCGCTGATAGGCATAGATCCCGATATGCTTGTAAACGTTTGCAGCTCCTGCCTTCCGCGGATAGGGCAGCAAGGAGCGGGAAAAATAAAGGGCAAACCCCTGAAGGTCGGTCACGACCTTCACATTATTGGGATTCCTCTGCTCTTCCTCATCCTTCATTTCCGTCATGACCGTCGCCATCTTAAGGCTCTTTTCCGCATCAAAGGCCTCTGCCAGCTCATCGATGAGCTCCGGGGCAATCAACGGCTCATCTCCCTGCACATTGATGATGAGATCCATTTCCGGAAACGCCTCCGCCACTTCTGCCAGGCGATCTGTACCCGTAGGATGATCCTTGGCCGTCATCATGGCGGAGCCGCCATGGGCTTCCACTGCCTGCAGGATCCGCTCGTCATCCGTGGCCACAATGACCTTCTCGACGCGCTTCGCTTGAACAGCCCTGTCATAGACACGGCAGATCATCGGGAGCCCATGGATATCTTTCAGGGGCTTCCCCGGCAGTCTTGTAGACGCATACCGCGCCGGTATAATGCAAAGTACCCTCACTGGAACCTCATCCTTTCTCCCGGGAATCCCTCTTCCCCAAACGTTCCTGCAATTTCCTCTTCAGCATGGACTGGAATTCATCCGCCCCGCTTCGGAATGTCACCTCAACGCAAATGACATAGATGGGGATCGCCCATTTCGCCTGAACGACCTCCACCGGAATTTTCACGGCATCCTTTTCCGTGACAACAATAGCCTCCACATCCTGAGCCTCTGCCTGCTGCAGCACGTCCTCCATGACCTGCAGGGTGTAATCGTAATGATCCGGGTAACGCAGGCTCTCCACCACGATCGTGCCAAGATCCGACAAAGTCTGTTCAAAGGAAGCGGGATTTCCGATGGCGGAAACCGCCATGATATGCTTTCCCCGGAATTCCGAAACATCGAGGCCCTCTCCTGAAATATTGTCGAACCATTCCACCAGTGGAATGAAGCAACGTGGCTGATGGACACTCTCAAAGATGAGTGCATCCTTGTTGTAGCGCTGCACCGCATTGCGGACATGCCCGATAGAGCCCTCCGTTGCCTGGTCTACCTTTGTCATCAGGCAGACATTCGCACGATTGATATGGGAAAGCGGCTCCCGCAAGGTTCCCCGCGGCAGAATATATCCGGTGCCGAAGGCATTGACGGCATCCACAAGAAGAATATCCAGATCCCGTTCCAGCTGCCAATGCTGGTAGCCGTCATCCATAATGACAACCTCGGCTCCGAATTTCTCCACGGCATAACGGCCGGTCACCGAGCGCTTCGCTCCAATGAGGACGGGAATATCCGGCAGATGCTTCGCCAGCATGAACGCCTCATCCCCGGCATCCGCCGCTGTCATCTGGAGGGTCACGCCATCCGAGACAACCGCCACGTCCCCATGCCATTTCGCATGATAGCCCCGATTCAGAATGACCACACGGTACCCCATGTTCCGAATCGTGCGGGCCAGTCTCTGTGCCGTAGGCGTCTTTCCTGTTCCGCCCACCGTGATATTCCCCAGGCTGATGACGAAGCAGTCCAGCCTGTCCCGACGGAAAATCCCATGCATGTAACCCTCCAGTTTCATAGTCAGCAAGCGACTGTAAATCACGGAGAAGAGATAGAGAATGCCCATGAATACATTCAGGAAAATGCCATGGACTTCCTTGCTGTGCACGAGATTGATGAAATAGGTCTGGAGGTTCTCCACCTTCTCTGTAGACCGCACCTTGGAAGCAAAGGCCTTCGCCTCATATTCCTCCAGCATATCCCGCAGGATCACGGCAGACTTGCGCGCTGCGCCTTTGTTCTCATTGACAATGGCAAGGGTCTCCTGCTCCATGCGCCGGCGTTCCTGCGGATCATTGAAAAGCCTTGCCACTTTCTCGGACAATTCTTCCGCATCCTTCACCGTGATGCAGGCATTGCGTTTCGTGAAAAGGGCATGGGTGTCCTTGAAATTGAACATGTTATGCCCCACGATGATGGCCTTTCCATGAGCCGCCGGTTCCAGGATATTGTGCCCGCCATGGGAGATCAGGCTCCCTCCCACATAGATGACATCCCCAATGCTGTAGACCTTCCCGAGTTCCCCGATGGTATTGAGGATGACGATATCATGCCCCGTCGCCGGGTGTTCCTGGAGCTCCGTACGCGTTGCCACCTGAAAGCCGGCAGACTTGCAGATATGGGTGACCTCCATAGTCCTTAAAAGCTCCCGCGGCGCTATGACCAGTTTTGCCCCCGGATGGCTCTCCCTCAGCACACGAAAAGCCTGGAGAACAAACTGTTCCTCCCCCCGATGCGTGCTTCCTGCCAGGAAGATCCCATCATTGTCAGAAAGCCCCATATCTTCCAGGATTTGGCGCTTCTCTTCCGGAGATACGTCCGTATAGGTCTGGTCAAACTTCGTGTTGCCCGTGATGGTCACGAGTTCCGGCGGCGCTCCCAGGCGCTTGATATAATCCGCATCAATGGGGGACTGCATGGCAAACTTCGTCATGGTGCCGATCATATCGGAAAGCATGCTCTTAAGGTACTTGTACCTCTTCACGCTCTTGTCGCTGATGCGCCCGTTCACCATCATGACGGGAACCTTGAGTTCCCGCGCTGTTTTGAGGAAATTCGGCCACATCTCCGTCTCCACGGGCAGGAACACCCTGGGATGGATGCGCCGCAGGACACGCCCTGCCATCCATGGAAAATCCAGCGGATAGTAGATGATGCTGTCCGCATCCTTGATGATGCGGTTCGCCATCTCGTAGCCGCTCGTGGTGACCACCGACACCAGGATGGGGCTCTTGGGGAATTCCCTGCGGAATTCCTTGATGAGCGGGCTCGTCGCCACAATCTCGCCCACGGATGCGGCATGCACCCATATGCAATTCTTCTTTTCCACCTTGTCCAATGCATGGGGAGGAAAAATCCCGAAAACGCTTTGCCGTATGCGCTCCAGGAAGCCTCTCTCCCGCGTCGCCCGCACCAAAAAAATCAACAAAATCGGTATGACCAGGACGATCGCGGCGATATTATATAGTAATTGCATCTTCTTTCCCTCTCTATGCCTTGCCAAACTGGATATGGTAGAGATTGCTGTACAGGCCGCCCTTTTCAAGCAGTTCCTCATGAGTACCATGCTCATGGATCTGCCCGTTGTCGATGACATAAATCTGATTTGCCTCAAATACTGTGGACAGACGATGAGCAATCACAAAGGAAGTCCTTCCCACCATGAGCTTGTCCAGCGCCGCCTGCACGACTTTCTCGCTCTCCGTATCCAATGCCGAGGTCGCCTCATCCAGAATGAGGATCCGAGGATTCTTGAGGATCGCCCGTGCGATGGAAATACGCTGGCGCTGCCCACCGGAGAGATTCAGGCCGCGCTCCCCTATCTGAGTATCATACCCGTCCGGCATTTCACGGATAAAGGCATCTGCATTCGCCGCTTTCGCAGCAGCCTCTACCTCCTCGTCCGTGGCATCCAGCCGGCCGTAGCGGATATTCTCCCGCACCGTGCTGCTGAACAGCATGGTCTCCTGAGGCACAATGCCAATCTGCTGGCGCAGGGACTCCACTGTGACATCGCGGATGTCATGCCCATCGATGAGGATGGAGCCCTCCGATACATCGTAAAAACGAGGAATCAGGTTCGCAATCGTGGATTTCCCCGCTCCGCTGGGTCCCACAAAAGCAATCATCTGTCCCGGCTGAACTTCCAGTGAAACATGCTGCAAAGCCGGAACGCCTTCCTTATACCCAAAGCTGACATCTTTGACTGTCACATGCCCCTGGATTGCCGGGAGATCTGCAGCCCCCGGCCTGTTGCTCACAGTTTCCTCCAAGTCAATCACGGCAAACACGCGGTCTACCGCAGCCATGGCCTTCTGTATATTCCCATAGACCCTGGACAGACGCTTCACGGGATTGGCAAGGTTCACTGCATAGGTCAGGAATGCCACAAGGGCGCCTGCCGTAATATCGCCATTGACCACCTCGTAGCCGCCAAACCAGACAATGAGCGTGACCGCCACGGCCGCCAGGAACTCCACCGTTGGGGTCAGGAGGCTCTTCAGCTGCACATTTTTCATTGCCGCCTGGAAGTTCAGCTCGTTCTGACGGCAAAAGCGCTGGATTTCATAATCCTCCCGCACAAAGGACTTCACCACGCGTATCGCGGAAATGCTCTCCTGCAGCAGGGAAGTGATATCTGCCAGGCGTTCCTGGATCACCGTGCCTGTCACCTTGATTTTCCGTCCAAACACCTTCATGGCCTGACCCACAACAGGAATCACCACCAAGGTGAGAATACTGAGCTTCCAATCGAGATATACCATCATGCCAAGAGATCCAATGAGGATGGAGCCCTCCGTGGTCATTTCAATGAGACTGTCCACCAGCGCATTCTGCAATGCATTGACATCGTTCGTGAGATAACTCATCGTCTCTCCCGTCTGGTGCCTGTCGAAATAAGAGAGCGGCATGCGCTGAAACTTGCGGAAAAGGACTTCACGCACATCGATGATCACCCGCTGGCCAATATAGGACACGAGATAGGCCTGTCCGTAATAGAACACGCCCCGGAAGAGAAATACCACAACAATGCTGACCGATATGATATTGAGCATCATCATGTTCTTCTCCGCCAGAACCTCGTCGATCATGTCCTTGATGATCCAAGGCAAATAAAGATTGGCCGACGCTGCCAGCACGATAAACACGATTGCAAAAAACAACTTGTGCAAGTAGGGGCGTATATAAGAAAGCAATCTTTTATAGTTCTTCATGGTTTCCCCCCGATATCACTGTTCCGCCCGCCTTGCCAGCGCGATAATGTGCGCTGCGATCCGTGCCGTCGCCCCAGGTTCCCCGAGACGACGGCGCACTTCTGCCAGATCTTCCAGAACCTTTGCCCGATGGGCATCCCCCGGGCAAAGCATCTCAACCTCCCGGGCGATGCGAAAGGGTTCCGCATCATCCTGAAGAAGCTCCGTCTGCGCGCCCCTCCCCAAAAGGATATTGGGGAGGCCAATATGCTCGATATGCACCAGCATCCTGCCGATAAAATAATTAAGGGCTGCCGTCCGATAAAGGATCACGCACGGCAAATCCATGAGCGCGGCTTCTATGAGAACTGTCCCGGAAGTAGCCATGGCCGCATCTGCCACCCCCATAAGATCATAACGGCGTTCATGAACCAGCTCTGCCTGCACCTCCGTTGCAGCAAGCGCCTCATGGAGCATTGCCTCATCAATCCCATCGGCCACAGGCAGGAAAAACCTCATATCGGGATGCCTCCGGCGCAAAAGCTCCGCAGCCTCAAGCATGACGGGAAACACCCTGCGGATTTCCTGACGGCGGCTGCCAGGCAGGAGCAGGACAACCTGATCCTGCTCTTTTATGCCAAAAAAGGAACGTGCTTCTTCCTTGGTCTGCGTCGTTTTTACGATGTCCACCAAAGGATTCCCCAGAAAGTTGACATTCGCTCCCGCTTCCTCATAAGGCTTGGCCTCAAAGGGAAAAATAGGGACGATCTCATTGGCAAATGCCGCATATTCCCTAGCTCTTCCCTTCCGCCAGGCCCACGCCGCCGGCGGTATATAGGAAAATACGGGAATCCCCATCTTCCTCGCCCGTTTCGCCAGCCTCGAATTGAAATCCGGAAAATCTATGATCACAAGAAGATCCGGCTTTTCATCACGCATGGAATCCGTCAGAGCATCCAGAAGCTTCCAGACCCGGCGAAGGCTCATGACAACTTCCAGGACGCCCATGATATTGTAGCTCTGGAATTTTCTCCAAAGGCGTACCCCCTGCTCTTCCATGCGCTCACCGCCAAACCCCACGAGCTCGATTCCCGGATCCTGCCGTTTGATTTCCGCCGCCAATTGCGCGCCGTGCAGGTCACCCGAAGCCTCACCGGCTGACAGCATGATTTTCACGGATACTCCCCCTACCCATACTCTAGCATCATCCCCAAAAGCCACCGCCGCTACGAAGAAAAGACGCGTGGATTGGGAAATCCGCCGCGTCTTACAGATCCTTTCTCACAAGGCCGCGATTGTGATATCATTCGCTTCTGCCAGGGCCAGAACCTTCTCCCGTTCCACCAGCAACGTCTTGTCTGCCTCAATAGCCAGGGCAGATGCCTTGACGGAAACCATATTCTCAATCGTCTTGAGCCCCACGGTAGGAACATCGAAGCGATTGTCCTGCTGAGGCTTCGATACCTTGGCAACGACAGCGCCGCCATTGGCAAGTTTCCCGCCTCTCAGGATGCAGGCATCCGTTCCCTCAATGGCCTCCATTGCCATGACTGCCAGATCCTTCACCACCACGGTCTGCCCCACATCAAGACGGCCGAGCTCCTTTGCCATGCGAAAGCCGAACTCCATATCCGTCTTCTCTCTTGCCGTAGGTTCCCGTTTCGTGATGACGCCACGATGCGGCATGAGCTTGCGGATCAGCAATGTCTGGTCAAAAGCCTCCATCCCTGCCTTGGCCAGCTCTCTCACAAACATCATCATGATGGTGTCATCGCTGCGATCCGGCAGGGACATAATAAGCTGCATCATGCGCGCATCAGGCGTCATCTTTGCGTTGAAAAGGAGCTCCTTTGTCACCTTCCCAATGATGGTAACCTTCCTGATATCCTTTTCCTTCAAATAATTCAGGATTGCATCCAGATGAGCAACACTGATCTCCTTGTACTCCGATGCAAAATCGGCAAGCTCCGGATCCGTGTCCGGCAACAAGGCCACCGCATATACCTCATACCCCAATGCCTTTGCAGCCCTGGCGCATTCCACCGGCAGCCTTCCAATGCCGGACAGCAATCCAATCCTCTCCATACTCGCGACCTCCCAATCAATCATTGTTGCGGCGCTCACGGCAGATGCCGCGCTCCGCGTTCCTCAGGAACCGCAGGAAATGCTCTACTTCCTCGCTGGAATCGACTTCCTGCTCAATTACTGCAATGGCCTCCGCGAGTGTCAATCCTGAACGATACAATATCTTATATGCTTTCTTGATGCTGCGTCGGATTTCCAGCGGAATCCCGGCCCTGGAAATCCCCACGCTGTTGAGCCCGACCACTTTTGCCGGATGCCCGTCGACAATCGTATAGGGCACGACATCCTGCACAAGCTTCGTCATGCCGCCTACCATAGCATTGCGGCCGATCTTCACAAACTGATGGATGCCTGCCATGCCGCCGATGACAACGCGATCCTCCACAATGGCATGACCCGCGATGCCTGCCATATTTGACATGATAACGTGGTTCCCCAAAATGCAGTTATGAGCCACATGGGTAAGAGCCATCAGAAGGCAGTCGCTCCCGACACGGGTTTCTTCCCCCTCGCCGGCTGCACGATGGATGGTGACGCCCTCTCGGATGACTGTCCGGTCACCGATAAAAGTATAACTTTTCTCTCCCTTGTATTTCAAGTCCTGGGGAACCTCGCCCACCGAAGCTCCCTGGAAAATCCGGCACCCCTTGCCAATACTCGTCCAGCCGGAAATGACCACATGAGGGCCGATCCACGTCCCCTCGCCGATTTCGACATTCTCTCCGATCACGGAATACGGGCCAATCTCAACATTCTTGCCAATCTTCGCTCCGGGGGAAATCACCGCTGTTTCATGTATATATGCCAGAACCTTGCTGTCTACGCCCATCTGCTCCAACTCCTTCCACCTCATGCTTCCATATATTCTCAATCCAGCCGCAAAAACTCATATTTGGCGCCATCACATCAAATACAGGAATTTTACGAGGTGAACTAAGATTAGACTCCCTTTTTCTTATGGAAAACAGGTTCTCTCAAACGGTATCCGGTCGTTTCAAGGCAAACTTGAAGTCGGCAGACGCAACGAGAGTATCATCCACATAAGCATCGGCATGCAAGGTGCCGAAATCCCCGCGCACACGGACAAGCTCCGCCTTTGTGACTACCTGATCCCCCGGAACCACAGGCCGCTTGAATTTCACGTTTTCCATGCCGCCAAACAGAGCAATCTTGCCACGATGCTCCTCCGGATAGAGCATGGCAACCCCCCCTACCTGAGCCATGGCTTCCAGCAGCAATACCCCGGGCATGATAGGATGATCCGGAAAGTGGCCGCGGAACTGAGGCTCCATCATGGTGACATTCTTGATGCCCACGGCTGACTTGAACGGCACCAGATCGATGATGCGGTCAACGAGGAGCATAGGGGGACGATGCGGCAATATTTTCTGGATTTCATTGATATCTAAAACCATTTTTCTTCCTTCTTCCTCAAAATCCAATTTGGAGTTCTCTATCTAAACCTGCAATTTTTTTTGCCAAGGCAGTATTCAATGCATGCCCTGATGCTGCTGCAATCACATGCCCCCGCACAACACCTGCGAGCCTGAGATCTCCGATAACATCCACGATTTTGTGGCGGACCAGTTCATCCTTGAATCGGAGCTTGTTGAGCCAGCCTTCGTCATTATATACAATGACGCTCTCCAAAGTTCCGCCCAGACCAAGACCCATCCGGCGCAATGCCTCAATCTCCTTCTCATAGGCAATGGTGCGGGCAGGCGCGATCTCCCTGTGGTAGGTCTCCTCGTCCACATGAAAATCCCCATACTGCACTCCAATCAGGGGATGCGGGTTGAGCGATGTAAAGGTCACGCGAAGGCCATCATAAGGAAGCACCAGGATAAAACGCCCATCTTGCGGATCATCCACCCGCAATACCCTGTCAATGACCACTTCCTGCCTGGCAACCTCCAGCTCCTGACGGCCTGCCTTCCTCATGAGATCAAAAAACGCCAGCGCACTCCCATCCGCCACAGGCGGTTCCTCCGCATCCATCTCAATATAGCAGTTATCGATGCCAAGTGCATGAAAAGCACTCATGAGATGCTCGATGGTAAAGACCTTCACCCCATGTTCTTCCAATGTCGTTGCCCGGATGGTGGATGTAACATTTTCAGCGACTGCCCGGATCATTGGGCGATGGGGCAGATCCACCCGCACAAATACCAATCCCGTATCTGCAGGTGCAGGCTTCAGCGTCATGCGTACCTCACGGCCAGAATGGAGTCCCACGCCAGCATAGGATGCCTCTCTAACCAAGGTTGTCTGAAATTGCAACCAATGTTCCCCCTCTCCATGGAAATCATCATTCCCTCTTATTTTACCGAACAATCGCCATTCGCGCAAGAGCTGTCTTGATGCCATTCTTCCCGCATGGATTTCCAGCGATCATGCAGCCAGAACCATTCTTCCGGATATTTGCGGATATGATCCTCGGTAATCTTCACGATTTCCTGTGTTGTGCGACGAATATCCTCACGCCGGTTTTTCGTGCGCTCCACATGGATTGGCGGCAGGATGGACACGTGATGCATCCCTGCCCCATCCCGATGGATGAAGCCCGGAAAGATAGGAACATTCTTGAAGCGGGCCATGGTTGCCGCTCCAACGGCACAACTCGTGGGACGCTGAAAAAAATCCAGGACAATGCCGTCATGCAGGCTGACATCCTGATCCATGATCAGACCGATGAACCATCCCTCCGCGAGCATGTCATACATTTCCCGCACATCCGATCGATACGTGATATGCATGCCAATAAGGGTGCGCTGTTCATTGATGAAGCGGTCAAAACCTTCTGCCCTTTGTTTCTTCGCCACCCCCACAAGGGGGATTCCGGCCTGGGCAATAGCCCCGCCCTGCAGTTCCCAGTTCCCGCAGTGAGCCGAGACCAGGATACCGCCCTTTCCCTCGCCGGATTCCATGGCTCTGCGGACATGTTCCGCGCCGTCTATGGAAACATAATCCTCCTTATGCTCCTTGATGACGGAAAAGCGCAAGAACTCCATGAGCATCGGTCCGAAGCGGGTCACGCTTGCCTTCGCGATGCGTTCCGCCTCCCGCTCATCCACACCCAGGCAGAGCATGATGTTCTCCTTTGCCAATGCCTTGCGCCACTTCGGCACAAAAAGCCAGCTGACAGCCCCCAGCACTGCACCGGCGGCCTCTGCCACGCTTCGTGGCAAAAGACAGGCAATCCAGCTCGCAAAACGGGCAAAATAATATGATACCATGAATCTGCCCAATCCTTCCTATACGTCCTGCCCGTTCCTTTTCTCGTACTCTTCCAGTTGCCTTTCCAGTTGACGGATCTTCTTCCGAAGCTCGGGCAGCTGTTTCATATTTGCCTGCATCCGAAGCCACTCCCCATGAGGCTGCGCCGGGAATCCCGCGCCGAAAAAGCCATCCGGCATGTTGTTGGTGATCCCGGAACGCGCTGCATAGACGGAATTCGCGCCGATATGAATATGCCCCACAGTTCCCACCTGACCGCCAAAGGTCACATGATGCCCAACCGTCGTGGAACCGGAAATGCCCGTCTGGGCAACGATGAGGCATCCCGGCCCCAGCTTGCAGTTATGCCCGACATGCACGAGATTGTCGATCTTCGTTCCCTTTCCAATAATCGTGGACCCCATAGCTGCGCGGTCAATGCCGTCATGCGCCCCAATTTCCACATCATCCTCCAGGATCACATTGCCCACCTGGGGAACTTTCGTATGAACGCCGTCCTTCGTCGTGAAACCGAAACCATCAGAGCCGATGACCGCTGAACTATGAATGATGCAGCGCTTCCCCACACGGCAGCGCTCCCTCACCGTCACATTGGAATAAATGACAGAATCCTCCCCAATCTCCACATACTGGCCAATATAGGCATGGGGATATACGATGACCCTGTCACCAATGACAGTATGGTCATCCACCACAGCAAAGGGCAGGATGACCACATCCTCCCCCAGTTTCACATCCTCCCCGATATGCGCCTTCGGGCTCACCCCTTGGGGAAATTCCAACTTTGGGGCAAAGACCTCCAGCAGTATGGCAAACGATGCCCGCGGATCCTCCACATAGATAGCCGGCAAAGGAAAATCTTCCACTCCTTCCGGCAGCATCACAGCCGCCGCCTTCGCCATTTTCGCTTCCTCGATATGGGGCTCCACGGCAAAGGTAAGGTCCCCCGGTCCTGCATCTTCAATATTGTCCAACCCGCAAATTTCGATGGCATCATTTCCTGCCACTCGTCCATTCACCAGCGCTGCAATTTCTCCCAGCGTCTTCTTCATTTCATCTTACCTCACTGTAATTTCTGTATGGCCTCATTCGTGACATCAATGCCTCCCAGAAGAATGCTTTTTTGCAAATCCTCATTGCCGACGACGACATCGAGCTGCTTTTCCTTGGCAATTTCCGCCAGTGCCACATTCATTTTCTGCTGCATCTGTGTCATATACTGCTGATTGAGGCCCATGGCCTTCCGTTGTGCCTCCTGCTGAAGCTTCTGTGCCTCTTCCATGCTCATATCGGGGTGTTCCTGGAACTGCTTTTCCAGTTCTTGCTGCGTTTCCATAAGCTTCTTGTTGCCTTCCTCCATCGTCGCCTTGATCTGAGGAGCCTCCTCCGCGATGCGGGCCTCATCCACATAGCCGACTTTCACCTGGCCGCATCCCCCCATAAGCATCGTTGTCATTATGGCTGCCACAAGAATCGCAGCCCTTTTCCCTTTCAGTTTCATCGTTCTGTTCTCTTCCTTCTTCTATATCCATACTGGCCGTTTCAGAAAAATAAGCTCACTTGGCCAGATCAATTTCCTTGATGAGTTCTTCCGTAATATCCTCGGCACCGGAGGCAACCACAGAGGAATACCGCTCCGGAGCAGCTCCAACCCACCGATCCCATGGAATCAGCGCCTCCAGCCTGGTGGCAGGATTCGCCACAATCATCATGAAATGATGCAGGATTGCGAGTTTTGCTGCTTTGCCTGCCACATCATTGAAAATATGGCTTTCCAAGGCCAGGCATTCCTGTTCCTTCTCCGCCAAATCCTGCCGTTTCTGCATGGCTTTCTGGAAACGCTGGACAGACTCCATCTGCTGCTCCATTGCCAGGACATCCCTGGCCTGAGCTTCCGACTGCTTCTTCATCGATTCTGCCCGGAACTGCTCCCTGGCAGATATTGCCTGTGCCTTCAATTCTTCCAGGCTTCCGGCCACAGAGTCTCTCGCATACTGCTCAATCTCTGCCTCCCTCTGTTCCAGGAGTTCCTGCTGGCGCGCCCCACGCTCCCGCTGGAGCTGTGCCATCTCGTCAGACAAGTTTTGCACCATCTCTTCGCTGAGATGAAGTACATCCGCATTTTCCAATTTTATGCGCAGGTTCGTGATTGCCTGAAGATAGGCTGCGTCGATCTCGTCCCTCTGCCGGAGATACTGCTCTTCCGTCTGTGCACGGTATTCCTCTGCCGACTTTTTCTGATGGCGTTCAATTTCCGCCCGCTTCCCGATGATTTCCTGAGCAATCTTCTGCCATACGGAATCCTCAAAAGGCTTCGCTTCCACCTCCGGCGGCTTCACCTGCGGCAATGGCAGGAGATCCGCGATTTCTTCCCGCAGCAATGCGCACTCCTCCCGAAGCTGCTGCAGCTTCGGGAAATCCTTATGCGCCTTGCTGGCTTCCTGGAGATTCACAAATCCCACCACGTTCCGTTCCGGCGGCGGAGGCGGCGGTGGAGGCGCAACATAGGAACGAAAGAGCCAGCCGCCCAAAACAACGATTCCCAAGGAAAGCAGTCCCCCCATGCACAGGGCGGCTTTCTTCTTCCAGAAAGGCTTTGCGCCGCCCTCATCTTCCGGAGCCGGCATTTTTTCCGCCATGAAGTCCCTCCTTCCCGGAGCACTTCCCGTATTCCATGGTTTCTTCTAGTGCGTGTTGAAAAACTTCACCAGCACACTACAGTGACCATTTTTCCGTCTGCCTGCGTCAGTGAAACCTTGACGCAGCTCTGCTACGACGGCGGCTTCACTTCCTTGTCATACGAAAAGCTGTCTCACTGTAGTGCACAGTCTCCGTTTTTCAACACGCTATGAAAATACCGAGCACATCAACTGGCTCGGTATCATCCATTCCTTTATGAAGACATCACTTCGAAAGCTTCTTGATTACATCCTGCGTGATATCCTGGCCACCGTATACCACTGTGCTCTTGTCGAGAACAACAGAAAGCCCCTTGGCATCCGCTACGCTCTTCACACTGTCATCCACCGACTTCTGGATGGGATCCAGGAGTTCCTTCTGCTTGTTCTGGAGGCGCTCCTGCGTCTGCTGGTAATAATTTGCCTTTTCCTCATCGTTCATGTTTGCGGATTTCTCCTCGAACTCCTTCTGGGCATCCGTAACAGCCTGCTGCATCTGCGTATTGGCATTCTGCAGGTCAGGATGCTGCCCCATGATCTGCCGATAGTCAACGACCCCCACATTGGAAGAGCCAGCCGCCGAGACTATGCCCGCACCGGACTGCGTGAGAGCAATGGCAACCACGCTTCCCACAAACACAAGCGCCACAAGAATGCTGACAATCTTCACATGAGTCTTTTTCAATTCTACCATATCGTATTCCCCTTTTCCTTTCTGTCCAATACATCCGAACAGTTCCCATTATAGCAAAGTACGTCCCCTTATTCAAGAAAAACCACATCAGGAAGCGAAAACTGCCCATAAATTTTCATTTGGCCGGAAGGCTCCTGTCAGAATGTGCCACCCACGCTGAAATGAACGCGTCCGCGCTTGGGGCCGCGGCCATAGTCCAGGCGAAGGGGCCCTAACGGCGTATTGAGCGACAAGCCCACACCAACACTTCCATGCAAGGTATCCGGGAACAATCTGCCATCCCATGCGGAACCCCAATCCGTGAAAATCGCTCCCTGGATTTTTTTCACCAGCGGAAACCGATACTCTATGGTTCCCATGAACATATAATCTCCCCGGAACTGGTCATCGCGGTAGCCTCGAAGGGTATCCTGGCCACCCACCTTGAACTGGTTGAATTCCGAAATATGCCCATGCCCCATGCCATAGGCCAGGCGCGTGGCAATCACCTGAGCATGCCCGACCTTGAAGTAGCGCTGGTCTTCGATGCTCGCCTTCTGGAAATCAAAATCCCCGCCAAATCCTCCAATCTCTCCCGTAAGGCTTACACGGCCGCCTTCCATCGGCGTATAGATATTGTCCCTGGTATCCGTGATATGCTGGAAGGTAATGCTCCTGGTCGTACCGAAATTATCCATCCTCCAGTCATGTCCGATCCCTGTGCTGCGATCTCCCGCATTGCCGGAGGAAAGATGCTTCACGTAGGTATCCTTGCGGTTGCGGAGGGTGATGTAATTCGTCGAATACTCGCTCACAGGGCGCGACAGGGTAATCTCCCCTCCGGAATACCTCCGCATATACTCTTCCTTCAAATGGCCGTCGGTATCGTAATCATCGTACTCATACGTGCGATTGTACAAGCGCAGTGTCGCCGCCGTCTCCTTGCGATCCAGCCATGGATGTCGATAGGTAAAGCTGTAGCCATGGGCATCGGTATCATCGCCGCTGACCTCAACAACAACAGCTACCGAGTCCCCGGTTCCCCGGAAGTTCGTATCACTGAGGCTCACCATGCCGATGAAGCCATCCTGGCTGCTGTATCCGGCGCCAATGCCAAACGTTCCTGTCCTCTTCTCCTTTACATCGACTTCCATGATGACAGCATTGGGATCTACCCCCGGAACGATCTTGACATTGACATCCTCAAAAAAACCGAGGTTCTGGACACGCTGGATGCTCCGCTTGGCCTGTTTCGCATTAAAGGGCTCGCCGATTTTCTGCCTCATTTCACGAAGAATGACTTTATCCTTCGTCTTCTTGTTGCCCTTTACCTGGTAACCCTCCAGTACCCCTTCGTTGATCTTCACCTGAATGACGCCATTGGCATCCTGATGCATATCCACGACCTTTGCCTGGATGTACCCGTCCCCATGATACTTGTCCTCCACGGCCTGTATATTCTTGTGGAAAGTGATGCCGTTGAACAGATCCCCTTTCCTCATGGTGATCAGCTTCTCCAGCTCCTCGCTAGACACTACCGTATTGCCCGTAAATGCAATGCCCTGGTAATGGGGGTATTCCTGGAGATGATAGGTGAGCACGATGCCTTCCGGCACCTGGTCAAAGGACGGATAAAGATCGACGAAATACCCCGTGTTCATAAGAGCATCCGCATCCTTTTCAATCCCGGCCGATGTAAAGGTATCTCCCGCGCGCATGGTTATCGCTGCCTGTGCCGTGGCTCTCGTCTGCTCGGAGCCTCCCTCAAAATCAACCCCGACCAGAGTCTTCCCTTCAAACTTCCGGATTGCTTCACGGATAGCCTGGTCCTTCTGCTCTTGCAAATCTTTTGCCTCCGTCGCGCCTGCAGACTGTGCGGCATTGGCTGTTGCATTCTCCACTACGGCACTTGCCGATTCAGCCGGAGCCGCATTTGCAAGCCCCGGTAAGGAGGACAGGCCGGCAGCCAGTGCCACCGCATATGTCAGAAATCGATATGTTTTCCTGCTCAAAATCGAAACCTCCTACAACGATTCTACGTTATGTTGACATTCTCAGATTCCCTTAAGCCCTAATCATAGCAGAAATATCACTCTGCATGCAAGACTTTTCCGCGAATTGTCCCAGGAATCCCCAAAAATACCTGCCATCCAATCAAAACTTGACCCTCGCTTCCATCCCAAAAACAGTCTCTTGGTCATCCCGCTCCACGGTCAAACCGATATTTTCCGTAAGATCATACGTCATTCCGATGCGATGCTTATCACTGCCCTTGCCAAGCCCCTGGGTGTACCGCAGCAGCAGCTTGTCGCCGATGTACTTACCCACGGTAAGGCTGTAATAATCATCATCTGCCCTTTTGTTGGTGAAGGTGGATCCGCTTCCGCGGGAAAGCTGGAACAAATCCAGATAAAGAACTTCGCGGGCGGATCTCTCCAAGTCGGCAAGCACGCTCATCTGCAGCCCTGTAAGGATAAGATTCTCGACCCCCGCCTTTCCATCCTTGCTCCCGAACGTGAGCAGTTGAATGATTTCTGTCTGGCTCATCTCCGGCTGCGACGTCAGCAGAAGCTTCATTTTATCGCTTCCCAGAGGCCCCCTGCCCGCAAGGAAGATCTTTGTCGACCCGAGACGGGCATCCGCAAAGAACGATATGCTTGGCAGGAAGGAGTTCACTTGGTTGAACTGGATCTCACCGTTACGGATATTGAATACCGTATTCATATAGGTGAAACTCCCTCCATGCCGAACGGAAATCATGCCCGAAGTCTTCGGGTAGCTCGGTGTCCCCGCAAAATGAACAGAACCGTCCAAATACATGTCATAGAGATGGGGGCTGTAGAAACGCACCTTCTTGCCCAGATTCAGCGAACAATCCAGCAGCAGTTCCGGCATTTCCCCCTCGTCTTCCGGAATGGCCGGCATGGATATCATGCAGTTTTCCACATTGAGATGTCCGGAAATTTGGGGCAGGACTACCTCCCGGCCGGGCAATGGCTCAATCCTTCCCTCCGAGATATGGAATTGACCGGAGAGAGGACCGCGATAGAACGCGCTGTCCACATCAAGTCCATCCATATTCATATCCAGATTGTACTGTGACAGCGATTGCCCCTCAAAAGCTACCGAACCTGTCATCTGATACGTTCCGTTTCCCATCCTGCCGGAAAACTCTTCCATCTCCACGGACGTTCCATTGAAATCCAGCAGAAGCCTCATATCCGTCACCGGCGTTTTCACGCCTGCAAACTTCATGCTCCCATCGGGAACGGATATGCTGCCCCGAATCCTGGGATGCGCCAAGGTTCCTGTAATTTCCACACCGCCCCGGGTCTCCCCCACTGCCCATTCCACATGCTTGGAGAGCACCGGCAAAAGACTCAGGTCTGCCTGGTCAAGGACAAGCTCCAGCTTGATCTGCTCATAATCATTGAACTCCTCTCCCTCCTTCGCCAGAAGTGCCCTGAGAGGAATCATACCCTTGGCGCTGGCCTGATAATCTCGCTCGCCCACAGTTTTCTTCACGAGGAAATCCTCTACCTGGATCAAGCCGTTCTTCAGGTGGAACACACCATGCATATCATCAAACGTAGCGCCTTTGATACCGCCATTGCGAGCCTGCACGGAAATCTCGGCGGCGGGATTCTCTATCACCCCGCCAAACTGCGCTTCCACATCCGCCATGCCGACGACATTTGCCTCCATGCCTCCCAATCTTGCAAAGAGCCCCGCTTCCAGATTATAGGCAGAAATCCCGCCTTGTATGGGGCCGTCCTGATTGATTGTGACAAATGCCTCAAACTGCCCGGAAGCTCCCTGCTCACCGGAAAATTTGCTCACGGACAGAACGCGATCTGCCAATCTCGCCTTGACTTCCACTCCATGGATATCATATCCTGCCAGCGTGCCCTCCGGAATACTGCCGGATATGCGCACAGAAGGATTGTCAACGGTTCCGCCCAACGCCACCTCCGCATCGAGGCGCCCCTTGATCTTATCGTCCTTCTGGCCAAGGATGGCCATCAATGCATTGATATCCGCATTCCTGATGGATGCGTTGCCGGAAAGCCCATGGGCTTCCACTCCCACCGCCACATCCAGAGCATAACTGCCATCCTTCTGCGAAAAACCGAAGTCCTTCAGGCGCAGGAGGTCACGCTCATAGCCCACCTGCCCATGGACATCTGCAATGCTCTGGTCGTTCAGGATGATTTCCGGCGCATTCAGAACACCCTCGAACACAGGCTGGTCCAATGTCCCCACGGCTCGCCCGGAGAAAGTCCCATGACCGCTGACCTCATAGGGGAAATGATGCGCCAATCGCTTCATGTCAATATCGTGTACCGACAGTTCCATGTTCATCTGCTTCGTCTTGCAGTCCAGTGTCCCGCTGACATCCATATCGATCATCGGCGTCCAGATGTGCGCCTCCTGCAAACGCAGGCGATCCCCTTCTAGGAAATAGTCGCCATCCATGCCAAGAACCAGCATTCCCCGATAACTGCCACGGTACATATGGATATACCCTGTCACCTTTGGCTTGTCCAATGAGCCGGTAATGCGGACAACATTGTCCACATTGCCGGTAATCGGCTGATCCGGCGCCACCAATGCCGCGATGTCTTCCATGCGCGCACCGATGGTATCCACCCGGAGATCGATGCCCTTTTCGCCCACAAAACCGACCTGCCCCTTCACCTGCCAGACCTCATGGCCATCCTTCTCCATGAAGAATTCCCTGATGCCTACACCGTCAAGGCTTCCTTCTGCAGAAGCCTTGAGCGTATCAAAGGGCTGCTTGAACAGCGTCCCCCGCAGGCAGGAAAGATCCACGGAGACTTCGGGATTATCGATGCTGCCCTTGATGCTGCCACGAAAATCCCCCCATCCATCGATATCCGCCTGTGGAACCACCTTGGAAAACAGCGAGAGATCCACATGGCCGCCGTAAAAGGAAAGATCCAGAGCGCTTCCGCCCTTGACGGTTCCTTCCACACCAATATCTGAGTGATTCGGCATCTGAAGGCTCAAATAATCGATGGTAATGTCCTTTCCTCTGCTATAGAAGGATGCGCTGAGATCCGAAATGGGAAGTTCCTGATAGGATGCCTCCTGCGCCCGGATACTCCCATAAACGGTCAGCCCATCCAGTTCCCGGCCTTGCCCGTGGATTCCAAGATTGGCTGACAGCTTCCCGGAAAGTTCCGGTACATAGGCCCCAAGATAGGCCGCATCAATGCCTTCCGCCTGCAAATGCCCCGTATAATCCATGTCATCGAGCCGGAGTTCTCCTTCCCCGCTGACCATACCGCCAAACACTCTTGCAGAAACCTTCTGCAAATAAAGCGCATGATCGGCAAAGTACACATGGAATGACGCATTCTCGACGGAAATTCCCTCCGCTTCCACAGATGCTGCATGGAAATCGCCGTCCACGGAAGGATTCTTGAAAGAGCCCGTCACATGCGCCCGAAAGTCCACGGCTCCATGGATGGGAAGCGCATGCAAGATCATTCCCGGATCGAAGGCATCCGAATTCGCATAGAGATCCATATATGGCTCTCCGGTATCCCAGCGAAGTTTCCCATGCACATGGGCTTGCTGCCCCGCAGACTCTGCATCCGCAATCAGCATGAGCTCGGAATCCGTAAAGGTTGCAAACCCATGGATATCCTCGATTTCCGTTTCCTCTACCCGCACGGCGCCCTTTTCATATTCCGCCTGGCCGCTGAAACTCAGCCTGCCGTACTGGCGCAGAAAGGCAACCTTGCCCTTCGGGATCTCGCCCGAAAGGATCTTTACATTCTCCGGGAGCAGTCCCGCCGGCACCAGGGAAAGATAATTTCCCAGATCCACGCCTTCCAGTTCCGCCGTGGCAATCTGCCGCTCCTCGCCCAGGGTTCCGGAAACCCGAACCGATGCCCCTTGGTTCTTTGCTGCAATCTCTGCTTTCATCACCGGATAGGATGCCATATCCAACGATGCCGCCACCTGTTCCAGCACGAGCTCCTTGTCCTGCACACAGCCCCTGACAGTGCCATCCTCTACACGAACCTTCCCGCGAAAGGATGGCTCCCCGCCCTCCTTCGTTTTGATGTCTTCCAGGTTCCAGCTGCTGTCAGCCCTCTGCACGATATTTGCCTCTACGCGTTTCAGCACGACTTCCTCCACAGCGGACACAGGATCTCCATGGAGCACAGAAAGCAGGCGAAAGCCCACCCGCGCCTCCCCGGCCCGTGCAATGCATTCCGCCTGCTTATCGTATACTGCAATATCCTTCACAACAAGGGAATGAAAAGAATCTACCTCAATGCTTCCGACTTCCACCGGTACATCAAGCGCCTCAGATGCCAATTCCGCAGCCTTGCCCCCGATTTCCCCCATAAAGGCGGAAGACCGTACATACAGCCAGGAGCCTGACAAGACGATCCCGATAAAAATGCCAACTGCAGCAATGAGTAGTTTACCTTTCATTCCTTGTCCCCATCTCATAACAATGTATGCTTACCTTGCCAGCTCATCCTCCACCGACTGTTTGTCAACTTTTTCCGGCACTGCGTTCACCAATTCCACCGTCTTGGAAGGCACAGTCTGTTCCTCCTCCATTCCCGGAACAGCAGGAGCCGGTGTCCCGTCTTCATGGCGAATCGGAGATTCTATCACCGTTCCCGGACGGATCTCGCCTGCTTCCCGCGCCTTCTTCACGGAATTCGACTTCAGCTCCTCCTCATAGTACAGGGAGGAATCCACATCCACCGGGACACCCATGGCAGAATCCAATGCGGCCTTGCTCGTATTGTAACTGTACAATGCACTGAAATAGTTGACACGCGCCGCATTCAGTTTCTCTTCCGCATTCATAACGCTGAGATTCGTATCCACACCTGCACTGTAACGGACCTGGGCAATCTTGTAATCTTCTTCCGCCTTGGCCACAGCTACCGACATCGTATGGATATTCTTCTCTGCCGCCAGCAAATTCAGGTAATACTGTCTGACGGACAGCTGGATCTCCTCCTTCTTCATTGCGGCAGCCTCTTCTGCCTTTTCCAGAGCAGCCTTGTACTGGTTCACCGTGGCAGATGTCACTCCATTGTCAAAAATGTTCCAGTTTGCTGTGACCCCTGCCGTCCAGTATTCCTGATGATCGCTCTTGAACGGTGCCTCACCGGCCAGGACTTTCACCGCCTGGGCATTCAACGTCGGGCGATACCCTGCCTTGGCTGAGGAAACTGATGCCTCTGCTTCCTTTACGGCATATTCCGCCGCGATGTAATCCGGCCGGTTCTGAAGGGCATACTCCTGGCACGCTTCCTCCGTAAGCTGGTATTTCGTATATTTCAGATCATCCTTGATATCCAGTCTGGTATCCGTCGGCAAGCCAATCAGGTTGTTCAGCGCTGCCACAGAAACATCGTAGTTGTTCTGCGCATTCACCAAATCCTGCTGTGCATTTGCCAGCTGTACTTCCGAGGCGAGCACATCGGACTTGGCCACGGTTCCCACACGGTATTGTGCATTGACGTTGCTCAGATGCACCTCCAGTGTATTCACGGAATCCTGCTGCACATCGATATTATTGCGGCACTGAAGAACCTTGTAATAACCTTCCATCGTGTTGTAACGGATGTTCTGCTTCGTGCGTTCCAGAGTCAGATCTGCCTCATTCAGGGCATACTGGCTGTTCCGTATCGTGCTTTCATTCTTTCCGCCCGTATAGATGGGGTACGTCAAAGTAAACGTATTCCCGTAGCCCTTGGAATACTGGTCTTTATAGCTCGCACCGCCATAATGCAACGCATTTGCCGAC